>CAZSUT010000054.1:0-15961 GCA_964610095.1 uncultured Nitrospirales bacterium
GGAGGTGAGTGCGTTGACACTCTTGGCCTTGAGCACGTTGGCCACAGGTGCTCTGGCTGTCACCAGCGGCGGCAGTGATGTGGCCGATGTGGTGCCGGAATGGACGCCCGAGGGCAAGAAGGCCGCCGCGCATCTGGCCACCTTGCCGCCGAAAGACGAGACGGTCCTGGTCCCTGCGGGGCCGTTCCTCATGGGAAGCAACCGCCAGGTGGACCGCAATGCCTATCCCCAGGAGTTCCCTCAGCGGACTGTCGCCCTCGACGCGTATGAGATCGACAAGTACGAGGTGACCACGGTCCAATACCTGCGATATGTCTTAGCCAACAATCTGCCTCCGCTGGTGGATTGGAAGTGGGGAGGCGCGTTTCAGGAAACCATGGCTAGCCATCCTGTGATGCATGTCTCGTGGTTCGAGGCGGATGCGTACTGCAAGTGGGCCGGCAAGCGACTCCCCACTTCGGCCGAATGGGAAAAAGCGGCCCGTGGCACAGACGGGCGGATATATCCCTGGGGGAATCAGCCGGCTGGCCTGTCCCGCGCGAATTTTGGCCGCACGGGACTGTCCGGGCCGGTGCGGGATCGGCCTGAGCGGCTCCTTCTCTATCCGCCGATTGTGTCGGTGGACAAGTACGAGAACGCGGTCAGCCCGTACGCAGTCTTTAACATGGCAGGCAATGTCGCCGAATGGACCGCCGATTGGTACGATCCTTACTATTACAGATATGGGCCCAACCGAAATCCGAAAGGCCCGGATCATGGTGCCCACAAGGCTTTCCGTGGTGGTGGGTGGGTTGATAGCACTCCGAGTGTCCGACCAGCCCAGAGAAATGGAGCGGACCCCAAGACTCGCATGAACTGGCTCGGCTTTCGCTGCGCCCGCGATCCTGTCGATAAGGGGCAGACGTGCGAATCGGCCCCCGCTGGCCTCCAGGCTCAATGACGCAGGGTGATGCAGGAAGACGCGGTCGCCCGGTCGATGGCCCAATGCTGTTCGCAGTTCTCGCGGGTCTGTTCCTCGCCGTGATGGTAGAAGGCCCCGCCTGTGCATTGGAGTTCACCGCCGACCTCATCATGCACGCCAATGGCAAGACGCATGTGTCAAACCTGTACTACCGGGATGATCGCTGGCGTCTGGAACATCAGGACATCGGCCCGGTCAATGTGACGATCGTCCGTAAAGACAAGCAGGTGACCTGGCTGCTCATATCCCGGCTCAAGCATTTCAAAGAAATCCCCTACGATGCCAGCCAGGATCCGAGGGTGCAGGAAACGCTTGACGGGGAGATCTCGCGGAGCGTGATCGGCACGGAAACTCTAGACGGGCACCCGACTACGCTTTACGAAGTCCACGCGAAAGAGGGAGAGGTGACTGTGGACTACTACCAATGGCTGGCGACCGATATTCACTTCCCGCTCAAGCTCGTGCGGAAGGATGGTTCCTGGAGCATCGAATACCGGCGTGTCCGGATGGGCCATGCCTCGGATTTTCTATTTCAGCTGCCGGTGAATTTTCAACCGCTGGAGGAGTTTGACAGTCCGGAACACAAGGACCCGCACCAGGCCCTTCCCGACGCCAGGATGTGAGTGGAGATGTTAGTGTGTGCGCCCAGCCTCGACGTCCATCGCGCAACGGAACCCAAGGCTATGGTTCCGATTGCGCGGATCGCTGTTGAGGCGATGCGCTGAGCGGAGGAGGGGCGCTTCCGATTCCCAACCAGAACCCCGGATGACCTTTCGCCTTCCCGCGGTTGGGCCTTTCGGATTGCGGTTGGTTCTTTTCTCGTAATAGTGTGCGTCATACCAGTCTGCCACCCATTCCCAAACGTTGCCTTCAAGGTCCTGCACTCCCTCCTGGCTGGCGCCTTGGGGATGGCTCCCCACAGGCTCCAAGCCAGCGCCATTTCGCCATTGATTGAGGTAGTTCGCCAGAGTCCGAGTGGGCTCGGCATTGCCCCAGGGGAAGCGACGCCCAGTCGTGCCGCGCGCGGTGCGCTCCCATTCAGCCTCGGTCGGCAAGCGCTTTCCCGCCCATCGACAGTAGGCGTCGGCGTCATACCAGTCGACGTTGACCACTGGATGGTCCTTGAAGACGTCGGGTACGGTACTCCCTTGCCAAAGGGTCAGCTTCTTGTCCTGTGGATGCTCCGGAATTCGGTGACCGGTTGCCTGGACGAATTCCAGATACCGCCTGTTGGTCACCTCATAGGTGTCCACGTAGAAGGCATTGAGGTAGATCCGCCGTTCCGGGTACTCGTCCCTGCCGCCATCCCGATTGTTGAGGGCTGTCCCCATCAGAAATTCACCTGCCGGGATCAGGCTCATCGGCGCTCCGTCCTTGCCCGTCACGGTTGGGGGAAGCTCGCTTGGGTCGGCGAGCAGAGGCGCAGCCAGAATCAAGCCACCTAAGAGCAACGTGCGTATCCAACAATGTAAAGGCATCAACGCTCCCTTACCTTCAAGTCTTCATGCTAAGTTATCTCTATCAACCGGTCACGGGAGTGTCAAGGACAGCGGTGAAGACATGGGCGCGAATGTGGCTGCTTCTCCGTCAGACGACCATGGTAGTTCTGGCTTGTGTCTGGCTTTTGCCGTCGATTGTGAGCATTGCCGCTGATTCTCTAGACGAAGCGCGCGCCGCCTACCAGCAACAGAAGTACGAGCAAGCCTTGAAACTTCTAGATCCGGCGATCGGAAGCGGGATCGGGCCTCCCGGCGCCTTGGAGCTGCGGCTCCGAACCTTCCTCAAGCTTGGGCGAACCGACAAAGCCGTCGCGGATTACCTTCGATGGGCGGACCATCAGGGCAAAGATGATGCCGCACTCTTGCGGGAACTCACGCTCAAGGTCATCGGCGCAGCCATCGGTGATATGCGCGAGCAGATGCGCGGGGCGGCTGTGACGGCGCTCAAGGAGATGGGCGGAGCCGAGGCCCTTCCGCTGCTGGAAAAGGCCTTGGACGATCAGTCGGGGCTCATCCGAGCCTTAGCGGTTGAAGGCATGGCGAGGCATGGCCATGCCGACAGATCCAAGCGGCTGCGTGAGTTGCTGCATGATCCTGCCGCCCTCGTGCGGGTTGCTGTCCTACGCGCGCTCGGTGAGTCGGGCAATCGAGGGTTGATTCTCGAAGTCGAGCCCCTCTTAAGAGACGAACAACCTCGGGTGAAGGCTGCAGCCGGGGCGTCTCTCGTTGCCTTGGGCCGAAGCGAGGCATTCCCGGGCGCTCTGGAGTTACTCAAACATCCCAAGCCTGATGAGCGAGCGGCTGTGCTCAGTATCCTGGGGCACCTGAGAGACGGCAGGGTCGCCCCAGCACTCTTTGGCGCCTTGTCGGACCGAGACGCGGCCGTTCGGGCGACCGCGGCTGGCATCCTCGCCGAGCGGAAAGAGGCTGGTGCAGCCGCAGCGCTCACCCTACTCTTGAATGACCCCGTCCCTCTGGTGCGTGGTATCGCGGCCACTGGGCTGACGAAATTGCAGGGGGCCAAGGCGGCCCCCCTCGTTGAACCGCTTCTGCAGGAAACCGTTCCGGCTGTTCGCGCCGAAGTGGCTGCCGCGCTTCTGCCTTTCAATCCGGCTTCGGCCGACCCCGTCTTGCACGAGGCGATGAATTCGCCCGATCCTGGTGTCCGCTCGATGGTGGCGAAGCACCTTGGCCAGGCGGGGAACCAAGCCGTCCCCTATTTGCTCGACCTGCTACACGACCAGACGCCACGGCCCCGCATTTCGGCCATCCGGGCATTTGGTCATGTAGGGACCATCAAACACGTGGCTGTCTTGAGGCCAATCCTCGGTGATCCAGATGTCGCAGTGCGTGTGACTGCCGCTGGCGCTATCGGCCGTTTGCTGAATGGCCTGTAATGGAATATCATAGGCCTTGACAACTTTCGACCAGCCTGTGGTATAAATGACGTTCCTTTGTAAACCTGGGGTCGGATATTCTCCGCGAAATCGAGAAAAGGATGATTCCTGTCCGAGTCGTAACTTTACAATTTTTTAAGGAGGTTTGGGCCATGAAGAAGGTAGGAGTGTTGACAGCGATCGCCATCGCAACGATCGCACTCCTGGCCGTCCCGATGTCATCGTGGGCGGGCGGGACAGTTGAAGGGAAGGTGTCGTTTTCGGGCAAGCCCCCGGCGCCGAAGGAGTTCCTCTTCTCGAAGTTCCCTAATCCCAGGTTCTGCGTTCAAAACGAGAACAAAGATGCCAAGGGCGAGAAGCGGCTGCTCCATGAGGTGCAGGTGGGGAAGGACGGCGGCCTGAAGAATGCCGTCGTGGCGGTGACCGGCATCAACGATGAGAAGTTCCAGGCGGACTTCAAAGGCGAGGACATCATTGCCAAGTTTTGCGAGTTTCTCCCTTATACCGGAGTGATAGTCGAGAATCAAAAGTCGTTTCGAGTGGTCAACACCGATGAAGAGGAAGCTCAAGTTGAGTTCGTCAAAAAGGACGGGGACCAGTTCGTTTTCAAGGACGTTGAGATGGACCCCAAAGATAAAAAGTTCAAAGAGACAAAGGTCAAGGCATTAGATACTATCCGTACAGACACCGGTTCTGTTCGTGAGGCCGATTTAAAGCCAGGGGCTAAAGTCGTCATGGTAAGGGGCGTGCTGCATAATCCACACTCATTTAAGGTGAAGGGCCCTTCTTCAGCAACCATCTTTAACATTGGATTGCCGGAGAAAGGTAGCAAACTCGACAAGCCGCTGAAGCCAAATTCCCCCAAACCCGGCGAGTCTCTTTTCAGGATGCAGTGCGATCAACACGAGTTCATGCAGGTCTGGGCATTACCGGTGACCAATCCCTACTACGCCGTTGTAGGCGAAGATGGGAAGTTTGAAATCAAGGATGTGCCGGCCGGCAAATACAAATTGGTGGCGTGGCATCCTGCCCTGAACAAGGGCAAGCCAATCGAGCAGGAAATCGAAGTCAAGGACGGAGCTGCCGCATCGGCCAAGTTCGAATTCAAGCCCTAAGGCGATTGGCCTAGACAGCAGGTTGGAGGCGGCGGAATCGCCATTCCGCCGCCTCTTTTTTGTCTGTCGCGCGGCCTGTCTGTGCCTTGCCTTCCCCGCAACGGATGACTTAGAATCGATTCCCGTTCTGACGAGGAGAAGAATGCCGCGTGGCGCGGACGCCCTCACTGGCCGAAATCTTCCGGGTCGGCTACTACTGGGAAGGCATTGTGTCATGAAGAAGGCAGGTGTGATGACGGCGATCGTTATAGGCCAAATCGTGCTCCTGGCTGCCCCGCTGACCGCGCGGGCGGGCGGCGAGGTAGAAGGTAAGGTGACGTTTTCGGGCAAGCCCCCGGCGCCGAAAGAGTTCCTGTTCTCGAAGTTCCCCAATCCGGACTTCTGCGGGAAGAATCCCAACAAGGATGCTAAGGGTGAGGAGCGGTTGCTCCATGAGGTGCAGGTGGGGAAGGACGGCGGCTTGAAGAATGCCGTCGTGGCTGTGACCGGCATCAACGATGAGAAGTTCCAGGCGGAATTCAAAGGCGAGGACATTATCGCCAAGCTGTGCGAGTTTCTCCCGTATACTGGTGTGGTGGTTCCGAATCAGTCGTCCTTCCGGGTGATGAATACGGATGCGGACCCTGATGATCCGAAGTCGGTGAAGGGCGTCCTGCATAACCCACATGCGTTTGAAAAGAAAGGCCCAAGTTCGACCACTATTTTCAACATCGGGCTTCCGGAAAAAGACAAAGGGCTCGACAAGTCGATCAAGCTGCAAAAGGCTGCGCAGGGCTCGGTCTTCAAGCTGATCTGCGACCAGCATGAATTCATGCAGTTCTGGGCCCTTCCCATCACCAGCCCATACTATGCCGTGGTGGGCGAGGATGGGAAGTTCGAGATCAAAGACGTGCCGGCCGGCAAGTACAAGCTCGTGGCGTGGCATCCTGCCCTGAACAAGGGCAATCCGATCGAGCAGGAAATCGAAGTGAAGGATGGGGCCTCAGCATCGGCCAAGTTCGAATTCAAACCCTAAGTACATAGGTGTCGAGCAGTAGTGAGAGGCGGCGGAATCGCCATTCCGCCGCCTCTTTTTTGTCTGTCGCGCGGCCTGTCTGTGCCTTGCCTTCCCCGCAACGGATGACTTAGAATCGATTCCCGTTCTGACGAGGAGAAGAATGCCGCGTGGCGCGGACGCTCTCACTGGCCGAAATCTTCCAGCTCGGCTACTACTGGGAAGGCAAGGTCCTGCTCACAGCGGTCAAGCTCGACGTCTTTGGTGCTCTGGCTAAAGGGGCTCGCACTGTCGCTGACGTATCCCGCCGCCTACAGACCGATCGCAAGGCCACAGAAATTCTCATGAACGCGCTCGCTTCGATCGGCCTCCTCCGAAAGAGCGGCGAGCAGTTTCTGAACGCGCCGGAGACCCAGGAATACCTCGTGAGGGAAAGCCCAAAGTATGCCGGCCATTTGCTCTTGTTGCAGGAGGCCGAGTGGGACAACTGGGGCAAGCTGGAGTCGGTCGTTCGCACCGGGCGCTCCCCTGTGAAGGGGCACATGTTTCAGACGGATCCTCAGTTGGCGGAGAACGTGCTGATGGTGCTCCATCATGTGGCCAAGCAGCATGCGCCGACTTTGGCCAAACAGATCGACCTCAGCCGCGCGCAGACCATCTTGGATCTGGGGGGTGGTGCCGGGACTTACGCGATAGCGTTCTGCCGGACCTATCCGACCCTGAAGGCAACTGTCTTTGACCTGCCAGAGACCCTGCTGACCACCGAACGTCTGATCAAGGAGGCCGGGCTTGAAGGGCGCATCCGCCTCCTCCCGGGTGATTTCAACCGAGACGACTTGGGAGGGCCGCACGATGCGGTGTTGATGTCCGACATCCTGCACTACCAGGACGCTGACGCCAATGCCGCCTTGGTGCGGAAAGCCCATCGGGCGCTGGCTCCTTCGGGCCGGCTCGTGATCAAGGACCGTTTTCTGGATGAAGGGAGAACCAGCCCAGCCTGGACCGCCGTCTTTGCCGTGCATATCCTGGTCAATACCGAAGGAGGTCGGTGCTACACCATGTCTGAAGCCGTCCAGTGGTTGAAAGACGCCGGGTTCAGGTCGGTTGATGAACTCGAACGTTCGACCTTAGTCCAGGGGGTCAAATGAAGGAGCTCCTGACCAGACCTGGTTTCCTCGGAACGGCAGCGACGTTGGGCGGGGACCTGAGCCAGGTCATGGCCATGTTGTTCACCGGATTGTTCATCATCGGCTGGGTGCAAGCAAGAAGGAAAAAGGGCAACGCGCACCACTGGCTCGTCTTCGGCGGCATGGTCGCGATGCTCGCGTTCTTCACCAGCTACTACCTGTTCCGCCAACTTGGGGTCCTGGCGTTCGAGGGCCGGACCGGGTTCGGCGGGTCTGATTTCATGTACTACAAGGTCTTCCTGCCTCTCCTGACGGTTCACATCACGCTGGTCAGCGTCGGCCTGATCATGGCGACCTACATGATCATTCTCGGGTTCCGGGCGCAGCAGCTTGTCGGAGGCAAACGGGAACTCAGGCCCGGCGAGCTCAAGGTCGGGCAAGAGAAATTGACCAAGCTGTTTGTGGTCAGCGGGGCCGTGCTGCTCGTACTGTACGTGATCAGCGGGCTCCTGTTCGGGACTGGGTTTACACTCCGACGGTCCATCGTGTATGTCGCCGGTCTGCTCATCGTCGGATTGGTGTTAGGGGTGGAGAAAACCATCGAACGATTCTGGCCTGATGGAGGGAAGCGCCACCGGGCGTTGGGCCGCTTCACGATGGTGATATATTGCATCCTGTTCGTGACTGGCAGCGTCACATACACGATGCTGTATATCCTGTATCCCGGCAAAATCGGTTGAAGTGGGTTTCCCATGAAGGCACGGTGCCGCTGCGGGGCTTTGCTGGAAGCCAAAACGCTGGAAGAAGAGTCGCCGCTCAGTTACCACCTCCGCCTTGGCTGCACGGCTTGTGCAAACTGGGTGACGGCGTCAGGCCGATTGGAGGAGATCATGCCGCTGGTGGAGCGAACCTTGTGGTCCAACGAGGCTCGGCACGAGTTGGACCGGCTGCCTCCCTACATTGAGCCCTTGGTCCGCGAGGAAGTGGAGTCCTACGCGGATAAGGCAGGATGCCGCGTCATTACGGTGGCGGCGTTCCACGAGGCCCGCAACCGGGGAAAAGTGGCCTGGGCGCCGGCGGCGAAGGACCGCCTGGCCAATATCCCTGCTCCGATCCGCTCCATGGCGAAGGTGGAGATCGAGCGGATGGCGCTCGAGCAGGGACTGTCGGAGGTCACGGAGGCGTTGATGGATGAAGCGAAGGCAAAGTTCTTGGGGATGAAGGGAAGGCCATAGGCTGGGCCGTGCTGCACCGGATGACGATGCGGGTGGTGCCGGCCCTGACCGTGGCCGTCACGGAAGAGGGCTTCCGCATACGCAAGCGGGTTGTGATGTTGGTCCCAGGGCTCGTCGCGTTTGCCCTCTACCGGGGCCTCAAGGTCATGGCCTGGCATGAAGATATCGTTGCCCTTTTGTGTGCGAGCGGCCTGTTTGCCAGCCTTGTTGCCCTTGCCGCTTATGCGTATGGCCGTGAGCGTCGGCTCGTGGACGTGCTCCGCGAGGACGACCTCCGCACGCAAGCTTGGGTCGCCTTGAGGATCGGATTCCTCTATGCGGTACAACTCTCCTTGATGGTCTTGGCCCTGCTGAAAGTGGCCACCTACAATTATCATGACCATCCTGACGGGCCGGCTCTGATGGCGTTGATCATTGCTTCGACATCGGTTGCGCGTGATGCGTTTGAGATTGGGCACGTATGTTTTTTGCAACAGCAGGGCCGGCCCTTCGTCACCTTTCCGGACGGCAAGGCGCTGTGGGCGCTGGTCACCGGCCGTGTGGATCTCTGGGCGATGCGGGTTGCCGTCGCGACCGTGGCAGTCGGCCTTGTGTATCTTGCGCTGACCATGGTGATATCGGCGGCAACGACGGATCTTGGACAGTTGATCGTCATCGGCGTGCTGGCCGGGGCGGCCTGCACGCTGGCCTTCGTGCAAGGGCTCCACCCGTCGTTGAGGACGTGGGAAGGGCTCACGCGATACTCGTGGCGAGAACTGCTCCGCTTTTTTCTGTGGCCGGGAATGGCTTTCGGATGGACGTATTATCTCATTGCAGACGGGGCGATTAGCTTTCTGTTGGCCATTCCCGATCCGCCGGTCTGGGTCCGGCTCCTTGTCACCGCAGGCGCAGCCGGCCTCCTGAGCCTGTATGGTTATTACATGGGACGTTCGCGGTGGCAGGAGGAGACGCTGCATGTTACAATTCCGGCGTCTTTGCTGCGGTGCCCCTTTATCTTAAGCATCCTGGCCTCCAAGAAAGCCTGACATGCGCGCACTTTTTAACAGACCGAGGCGCCGGCGTCTTTCGTCCTTTTGGTTACCAGTCCCAAGTGCTCAGCGGGTTTGGTTCGCTGTCGCCGCCTTCTCGCTGTCCTTCCTGCTCAGCGGGAGCGTTGGAGGAGACCTGGCGCTAGCCCGGGAAGGCAGCGCCTACAACAGTCTCGCTGGGCCTTACGAACTCGAGCCCCCCGTACAAGCTCCTCCCGGTACCGACATCTACTATGGCACGCCGGGCAGGCCGGCGAGCGAACCGGCTCCCCGTCTCTCTGCAACCGACTATCCCCGCTATGGAAAAGTGGACAGTCGGCTCGCCATTTGGGTGGTGACCCAGCAGCACACGTACTTCGGGGGGTTTGTGCTGGCTTTGCCGATCTTCTGTCTCATCATTGAGGTGATGGGACTGCTGACCCGCGATCCTGTTGCAGCCGTCCGATACGACCGGCTTGCGCGCGATTTCCTGCGCATCAGCCTGATTGCGTTTTCCATCTCGTCGTTGCTGGGGGTCACCCTCGTGGCTGCCCTGATGGCGTTCTACCCCACGTTCTTCCGCTATATCACTGGGGTCTTCAAGTCGATGATGGGCATCTACGCCGTGGTTTTCCTGGCCGAGAGTTGGGCGTTGTATCTGTACTACTATTCGTGGGATCGGCTGAGCGAAGGCGGTCACAAGTGGTTTCATGCTGCCATTGGGGTGGTGGTGAATGTCTGCGGGACCCTTCTGCTCTTCCTTGCGAATTCGTGGGTGTCCTTCATGATGTCGCCGGCCGGCGTGGATCAGGCCGGCCGGTTCCTCGGAAATTCCTGGCACATTCTCCACACTGCCTTGTGGAATCCCTTTAACGTGCACCGATTTTTGGCCGACATGATGACCGGCGGAGCTGTGGTCTTGGGATACTCGGCCTTCCGTTTCCTCACGGCGAAGAGCCAGGACCAGAAAGGCTACTATGACTGGATGGGATACGTGTTCCTGTTCATCACGATGGCGGCGTTGACCCCCATGCCGTTTGCCGGCTACTGGCTGATGCGGTCGGTGTACGAGTTCCGCCAACAGTTGGGGGTCACGATGATGGGCGGGATGCTGACCTGGATGTTCGTCCTCCAGGCGATCGCGGTTGGCGCGTTATTCATCGGCGCTAATTACTACCTCTGGCAGGGGATGGCGCGCATGCCGGGCTCGGAGCGGTACCACCGGTACATCAAGTATCTCCTCTATGGCCTCGTCCTCAGCTTTTTGGTGTGGTTTACGCCCCACACGCTGGTGCTGACCGCAGAGGAAGCGAAGGACATGGGGGGGGCACAACATCCGGTGATCGGCAATTACGGGGTGATGTCGGCCAAAAACGGCGCGATCAATACGATGATCCTCTTGTCAGCGCTGAGCTACATCCTCTATAAGCGGGCGAACAAGGTCGTCACCGTGCCGTGGGCACGGACCGGGGATCTTGTTATCGGAGCGGTCTTCTGCGGCGCGCTTGTGAACATCATAGGAGTATCGGTCTATGGATTCTACCTTCCCGCGAACGTCCGCGTCGGCCTTTCACTGCCTCAAGCCCTGAGCACGCTCACGGCGTTGATCGTCGGCCTGCTCGTCAATCGGGCAATTGTGAAAAATGCGCATTCTGTCGGGCCGATTGCCTGGGGCAAGATGCCGGTCCGTGGTCAGGTAACCCTCTTTCTGTTGGGGATGGCGTTCACCTGGGTCATGGGTCTCATGGGCTTTATCCGATCCTCCGGACGGTTGGGATGGCATGTCCACGAGATCATGCGTGATGGGTCGCCCTGGGCCTTCACTCCAGGATTCGGGTTTGCGGCCGGCATGGTCACGCTCAATATGGCGTTGTTCTGGATCTTGCTATTAGGGGTGTTCTGGCTGAGCCAGCGGGGTCTCCGACAGGCCGAGGCGACCGAGTGGGCCTGGGCTGGGCGCGTTAAGTCCTGTGAAGGCTCGTTCGGCCCCGCACTGACGAAGCAAGGACTGTTTGGGGATGGGTGAGCCAGCGATGCAGCTCACCGGCACCTTCCTCATTGTCCTCTCCCTGTTCATTCTCAACGATGACCTGGCGAGCGGCCAAGGGCCGTCGGCGGCCATCCAGGCACTCGAGGATTTTATCAAGGCTGAACCGGACGGATTTCCCGTTGGATGGCAGGCGAGCCGGAACGAGGCTATGACGCGCAAGGCCTATGCCATCCACCGAGAAGGAGATCAGACGTTCCTCAGAACAAAGGGAATAGACGACCAGATGCGCATTAAAAGGCGCGTCTCATGGGATTCCCGAGGATATCCCATCGTGACTTGGCGCTGGCGGCTCCGATCGGCTCCCCAAGGTAACGGATTAATTGCTGCCGTCTTTATCTCGCTCGACACAGACCTCCTTTTCATCCCTGTGTTCACCAAGTACGTCTGGAGTCCGATCGGAACGGTGGGTGCGTTAAAAGAAGGTGGGATGTTCAGCGGCTCCGAAATTATTGTCCGGACCGGACCGCAGCCGATCGGGCAGTGGGTCGAGGAGCGCGTCAATGCCTATGCTGACTTTTTGAGAATCCACAATCACGAACCCGCTCCTGGGGCATGGGGGATCTCACTCGTGGCCGGGCCAGGGGTCGAACTGGACTTTGGCCGGATCGCGATCGCCAAACAATAGGGATGGGTCCGATGCGCAGCATGGCGGGTGGTTGGGGCAAGGACGGCCGCATCACCGTTGACATGGTGCTGGGCGCGACGGTGTTCGGCGTGGTCGGGACGGCGATCGGGTACTATTGGGGCACGACTGCGAGTTTGGTAGCTGCGAGCGCCGTAGGCGTCGTTTTCGGCTTCCTCATCGGACTGCTGGGGGGACGGCGGTTCTTCATCAGCATCGTGTGCGGGGCCATCTTAGGAGGAGGTCTTGCCTGGCTTGTCTCCGGAACGGGTGCGGTGCCCATCGGCGCTGCTTCCGGCGGAGCGGTGGGGGGCTTTCTCGGAGTACAGATGGGGATGCTCATAGAGCTGCGCCAGCAATCGAAAGCGTCGCGTGAGCATGCACCGCCGCCTTCCGGAGGAGAGAACCTTCGATGAAGGATAAATGGCTAATGATCGGGATCATCGCCACGTTCGGGGCATTTTTTCTGATGATGGTAAGCATGATGACCTTGTCTCGCCACACGGCAAAGAACAAGGAACTCCTAGCGCAGGCCCCATCCACGCCCCAGCAGACCCAGACCGTCCCGACCGCAACGGCGGACTTCAGCCTCTACAAAACGATTGTGGGAGATGACGGACGCGAGATGGTTGAAATCCCGGAAGGTCCTTTCAAGATGGGAAGCAATAATGGCGACTACGACGAAGCACCGGAACACCAGGTCTACCTGGCCACCTTTTACATCGATAAGTATGAGATCACGCAGGCTGAATATGACCGGTTCGTCAGGGCCACCAAACGAGGCAAGCCCTTCGTCCCGGTGTTTGATGACGATATATCCAAGATCCTCAAACCGGAGCTGGCGGCGATGGGGATGTCGTGGTCAGACGCGGCCGCCTATTGCCAGTGGGCGGGCAAGCGTCTTCCTACAGAGGCCGAGTGGGAGAAGGCGGCCAAAGGGGAAGGGAATCGCAAGTATCCGTGGGGCGATACGCTGGCGCCGGTGCATGCCAACCTGGATGGCGAGGAAGACGGGTACAAGTACCTGGCTCCTCCGGGGAAATTTGAAGCTGGCCGGAGTCCTTACGGATTGTATGACATGGCGGGCAATGTCGCAGAGTGGGTCCATGATACCTACGACGACAAGTATTACTCCAAGAGCCCCTATCGCGATCCCAAAGGGCCAGAGGACGGACAGAACAAGGTGATCAGAGGAGGATCTTGGCGCGAGTCCCCGAACGGTGCCCGGGTCTCCAAGCGGTTTCAGGCGAAACTCTGGAGGACCGATGCGACGATTGGGTTTCGCTGCGCTAAGAGTGGGCCCTAACCTGAGTCGAATCTGACTTTTTCTCCGGCGGATCCATGCTGGATAAGCGGCTGAAGTGGGCATTTTTGGTGGTCGCGCTGATCTTCGCTGGCTTGCCCATTGCTGGAATCATTCTCGATATTCTCACCCCCTCCAATATCGAGATCGAACAGACAGGCAGCGAGACGAAACCTGCTCGTGGTACCGCAACTCCCGTTGGACCCGTGAAAGAGAACATGGTCTTCATTCCAGCGGGTGAGTTTCTGAGAGGGTATAACGGCGGGGGCTTCGATGAAAAACCAGAAGGCCGGGTCATGCTCGATGCCTACTGGATCGATCGGTATGAAGTAACTTACGGCACCTATACGGCATTTGTGACAGCGACAGGCCATAGGAAGCCTGTCTCCCGCTATGTAAAGCACTTCGATAAATTGAGCGCCCCGACACAACCGGCCGTCTATGTCTCGTGGGAGGATGCCGATGCCTATTGTCGCTACCGTGGGGCGCGGCTCCCGACGGAGGCTGAATGGGAGAAAGCTGCTAGGGGAGCCAACGGTCTCTTGTGGCCCTGGGGCAATCAGGACAAGCTAGGCGCGGCGAATACGGGCAACCCAGACCCTTACGAATACCCGGCTCCTGTCGCAAGCTTTCCTTTGGATCAGAGCCCGTATGGAGTTTATGACATGGCGGGGAACGTCATGGAGTGGGTGGCAGACTGGTACCAGGAAGATGCATATCGAGACGCTTCGCCGAATCCCACGGGCCCGCCGACCGGCAGTTTTAAGGTCATCAGAGGGGCGTCTTGGGAAACAATTGGGAAGGAAACGAGGTTGACAGTCCGTCTCAAAATGGTCCCAGATTTCAGGGATACGACGATTGGATTCCGATGCGCCAAGAGTGTGCCTGAGGGGCTAACCCACATGGGTGATAGAATCAGTCAACCCTATAATAAATCAAAATAATAGATCAACAGGAAGACGGCAAGAAGAATGTTGACAACCATACCAGCCAAAACTATAATGTCAAACAATCTTGGGTCCTTGCCCATCGTGTGTGTCCCTGTGTAATATAAAGCGGGATTTTGAGTAACATAATCCCTGATGGCTGTCAAGGACGAAGGGAAGAAGTAACCACATCTGAGCTTATCGCAATCAACTATTTTCCAAGAGGGTTATCATGGCAGAAGCAGCAGTAGAAGCTCCACATATTAAGGAACTGGCGTGGAAGATTAGACTGGGGAAAGCTATATTCTGGACCACAGTCGCTTTTGCTGTTTGGTTTTTCTATTGGTTTAATGCGATTCAGTGTCCGTGCTGATAAGAGTAAGCCGAGAAGCGTGAGCTATCGGTTTTAGAATTCTTTAGGGAGGAAGGAATGGCTGAGCAAGCAGGTCAGGTTAGTACTGGAATGAAGATCGCTATCGCAGTCATCTCGTTAATCCTGGCTACAGGTTATTTTACGTTCTTGGATTGGGCCGCAATGAAGATTCAAGGGCTAGACTATTTCTACATGTTCCGGAAATAAGGATAAATATGATAAACCTATTGGACTCTCGGTGTCTTGCGTGCCAGGCCTCGGTAGACGCGAGGGTTCTTGATTGTCAGTGCTAAGGAGGTAAGCCATGGCTACCGTGACAAAGCAAGCCCGAAAGAAGATTTGGGCTTTCTTGGCGCTAGGGACGTTTGTGGGGCTTCTGCTGTTGCCCTTGTTCCTGTCGCTTCCGGCTGGCGCAGGTGACACACCGGCTCCGGCGGCTTCGACCGATGCTAAGCCTGTCGAGAAGTCCCGGGATGTCTGGTACAAGACTGAAGGGCCGGTGATCGGGGCGCCTGCGCCCAAGACGACCGACAGCGCGAAGGACTACCCGCGGTACAACTTTGAGAGTCGGGTCATACTTTGGGTGGCTCTTCAGCAACATCTCTATTATGGAAGTTTTGTGTTGGCGGTCCCTATCTTCTGCATGATCGTGGAGTATCTGGGGGTCATCACCAAGGACAAGGCTCTGTCTAGGAAATACGACCAACTCGCCTATGACTTCGTGAAGATCAGCCTGACAGCGTATTCCCTCACGGCGCTCTTGGGCGGGATTGTCATCTTTACCTTCCTCACGCTCTACCCCACTTTCTTCGGATATCTTTCCAGCATCTTCCGGCCGGTGATGGCTACCTACGCGCTGCTCTTTATAGCGGAGAGCGGAACGCTCTATATCTACTACTATGCCTGGGACAGGATGAAAGAGGGGTTCCTGAAGTGGATCCACGTCGCCATGTCGGTGATCCTGAACGTGATCGGAACGGTTTTGATGATGCTGGCCAATTCGTGGATCGCCTTCATGCAGTCACCAGCCGGCGTGGATGCTGACGGACGGTATCTGGGCAACGTCTGGCACGTCATCCACACCACGCTTTGGAATCCCATCAATGTCCACCGGCTCTTAGGGAACATGGCGTTCGGCGGCGGCGTGGTCGCGGCGTACGCGGCCTATCGCTTCCTGACTGCGAAGACCGATGAGGAGCGGGCCCACTATGACTGGATGGGCTATGTGGCCATGTTTATCGGGATCTGCTTCCTAATCCCGCTCCCCTTCGCCGGTTACTGGCTGATGCGTGAAGTGTATGCGTACCGGCAGCAGATGGGGATCACGCTGATGGGTGGCCTCCTGGCCTGGC
>CAZSUT010000055.1:0-15878 GCA_964610095.1 uncultured Nitrospirales bacterium
AATAAGCATTGAATTGTAAATGAACCTAGTCATAATTAGTCTGGAATCGGAAGGTACTGGCCAAAATCCACACCGAACTTCACGGTTAAGAGTAAGAACAAGAAAAGGGACAAGGCGCCTTTTCCAGTCAAGCCGAAAATGATTAAAGGCGCAATTCCTATTATGTAGGTTTAACCATACGAAAGGCGGGTTGACTCCCTCATGGTCTAGCTTACCCTTAGCGTCCCTATTCTAGGACCTCTAACTTGTAGAGGAGACACTGACCTGCCCCCCTTCAAACCGGTCCAGAGCTTATGTTAAGGTGAGCAGTAAAGTGAGGGGAAGGCACACACAGTTTCGAGGGTGGTACGGCTAGGCAGCAGCAAAGCCTTTGATTTCAAAAAATAAGCGCGGAGTTAATTCGCCATTGTTTCGGTCCACCGCCACCAATACATTCTGCGATCGAGGGCTTCCCTCCTTGAAGTCTTCCAGATCGGCACTCCGTTGAGGAGCCTATGGCGACGATCCTGGTCGTAGATGATGAGGTGGTGTTCTGCGAACTGTTGAAGACCTTGTTGAAAAGTCACGGCCACGAGGTCCTGACAGCGAACAACGGACGCGAGGCCCTCGAAATATTTAAACGGCACCGGCCCCAGTTCACGATGCTGGACCTCCGCATGCCGGAAATGGACGGGCTGGAAGTCTTGAAGCAAATCCGCGCGATCGACAGCAAGGCGGCCGTGATGATCCTGACGGCGTGGGGGTCGGATGCCTTGGAGCTACATGCTCGGAGGCTCGGGGTAACGGACTTTCTCAGCAAGTCGCTCTCCTTGGACACCATTATGGCATCGTTGCAGCGTGGGCTCATAGAGCCGGCCAAGGCCGCATACGCGCCGAAGCCGCCCGAGGAGATGACGGGCGCCCCCTTGGGAATTCTGGAAGCGGACACAATCCTGTTAGTGGATAACAAACCGCAGACCAGCGCGCACTTCTCAAGATTCTTGTCCGAGCGGCGCTATAAGGTTCACGTGGCCAAGGATGGCCCTTCCGCTTTGGAGTTGGTGGCCCGGGTAAGGCCTCAACTCGTTGTGATGGACATGGAATTGCCTGGCTTGAAGGGGATTGAGGTGTTGCGGATGTTGCGGGCGAAGAAGTACGCGGGCGGGTTCGTCATGATGACCGCCAAGCAGGACGATACCCTGCTTAAAGCGGCGTTTGACCTGGGATCGGCCGATATCTTGGGCAAGCCGGTTGACCCTGAGCGGCTCTTGGTGGCAGTCCAGGTCGGCCTGATCCTCCTGCGCAACTAAGATCGTCCCTCATCTACTTCCTCTACTGCCTCGCCTCAGGAGGCGGCCAATCCATCTCGGCTTGCCGGCCGCAATAAAAGCATGACAGCCGGTACCGAGCCTTGCGACGGGGATTGGGCAACGAGATGAACACGATTGGCGTGTGATCGAACGGACAGAACGCCGGCAGGTGCATCAAATGTTCATAGGCTATCTCCTGCAGCGACGCTTCGTCCCACGGCGGCGAGAGCTCTTCCCGTCCAGCGACACGATCCTGCCACCCGCACCGCTCGCACGTGAATTGGAACGTCTTGACCCGCCCGTGCACCTGGGAGAGGTCTGTCGCCTGGACCGGACCCGGGCACCCCGACCGACCGCACGGAATCGCTTCATGCTGGAGCGCTTTCACGAACTCCTGATGCTGGAGGACTTGCTCGGGCGTGGGCATGTCGCGCCTATTGTATCGCCCCGAGGGTAGACCGGCAAACTGTCCTTTTCTTGAAAGTCTCGTCCAAAGCGGCTACCATCACCTCCATGCGTGCAGCCTGTGCCTTTGCCACTTTGCTCGCCGTCGCGACGTCGGGCTGTTCCCTGTTGAATCCGCCACCTCCACTCAGACCCCCTCTGCCCGCGAACGGCTGCCAGCCTGCCTCGGTGATCAAATACAACCAGGCCGGCATCGCCCAATACAAAGAGCGCCAGCTTGAAGCGGCCAAAGCCGAATTTCTCATGGCCGTGTCCGAGGGGCCGAAGTGCGCAGAGGCGCACTACAACCTGGGAAACACGCTCTGGTATTTGGGCCAGAAAGAAGAGGCACGTACGCACCTGCTTCAGGCGGCCGATCTGGCCCCGGGTAACGCGGTGATCTGGGACTCCCCTGTGCTCCGGCCCTACGGCGAGCCGCAGAAGGACACAAAGAAGAAGAAAGAAACCGCCTCGGAGCAAGCGCCCGGCTCGTTCGGTAATCGCGGGCGCTTCGGCGGTTACTAAGGATCGAACCCGTCTACAATCCGATTTGGGTTCTGATCTCCTCCCTGACTTGGTCTTTGACTGCCCGCATCCAGGCTTCAAGCCTGGGGAAGAGATGCTCGTCGGTCTCCGTGAACCCCTTGACCAGGACCTCAGAGGACTTTTCCATCCGGCCCTCTTCCAAGACGAGCTGCGCCTTCTGACCGGCGATCTTCAGGGTTAAAAACTGGGTGAGCTTGAGCTGCTGGCCGGGCGAGCCGCCGGATACGCCCAGGATCTGATGCTGGAAGAGCTCCAACTCCCCTTTGATGTCCACCCAGACCCGCATCGCCCGCGGGATCAGCCACCCCTTCCGATTGATGTAGTAGTCGTAGGAGAGCGCCGGCGCCTCCGGCTCACGGAACGGGCCGTTCCTGACCGTGACGTCGTATTTGTAGGTGGTTTGCTCAGTCTTGTCGGCCACTGATACTCATCAACCTTTACGAACGCGTACTATACGGCCCGCGACGCGCCCTTGTCAAAATAGACGCGCACGCGTTCCGCCGTGTCCAGGCCGTCACGGATACAGTCCGGAATACCTACGCCCCGGTATCCCGCGCCCGTCAGGAAGAGGCCCGGCCACCGTGCGAGCCGCTCGTCGATCGCGGCCAACCTCTCCAGATGGCCCACGAGATATTGAGGCATCGCGCGAGGCCAGCGATAGACCCTGGCCAGTATCGGCATCTCGGTGATTCCCATCATATCCCGGAGCTCCGCCTGCACCAGGCTCACCAACCCGCTGTCGGACTGCTCTAACACCGCTTCGCGTCCCGCTCCACCGACGTAGGCCCGAAGCAGCACCGCATCATCCGGCGCCCGTTGGCTCCACTTCGACGACGTCCAGGTCACCGCCAGCAACGCGCGCCCCTCAATCCGCGGGACGACAAATCCGTAGCCGTCCAGGCGGTGGGAGAAGCCCCGCCGGCGGAAACCCAGGGAGATCGTCGCGGTGGACACATAGGGAATGCCGCGGAGCAGGGCGGCCAACTCATCGTCGAATGGCTCAAGCAAGGTAGCAGCGTCGCAGGCCGGCGTCGCCAGGATCAGCGCGTCGACCGCCAGGGGCGCCGTGCCTTCGATCACAACCTCGTATCCTCGCGGCGCTCCGCTCACGCGCACTGCACGGACCCGGCACCCCGCCAGCACCCGGAGGTAGCCAAGCCGAGCGGTCAAGGCCTGGACCATTTCGGACAGTCCGCCCTGAAGCGTTACGAAGGGCGAACCGCCGGGCCCTTCGCCCTGATGCCGCCGCCATGAGCCCAACAGCGCACGGATGATGCTGCCGGCCTGGCGCTCCATCTCGGGAAAGCGCGGGAAGGTCGCCTGGATGCTCAGGCTGTCCGCATCTCCGGCATAGATGCCGGTCATCAACGGCTCAATGATGCGCTCCAGCGCCTCGTCCCCCAAGCGCCGGCGAAAGAACGCGCCCAGGGATTCATCCCCGCGCTCCCGCCGGCGCGGGATCAGCAGCTCGGCGCCCAGGCGCAGCTTGCCCTTCCAGGACAGCAAACCGCTCTCAAGGAACGGCCCCAGTTTCGTCGGCACACCCAGCGCCAACCCTTCAGGGAGTTCCTCCAGACCCCCTTTCGAATACACATAGGTCTTACGCCGATCCTGGTTCGTGCCGATCACCCGATCCGCCAGACCGACCCGCCGGCACAGCTCGATGCCCCATGGCTTCTGCGACAGAAAGGAATCGGGCCCGCCCTCGATGACAAAGCCGCCGACCTGCTCGGTGAGGATCTTGCCGCCCAGGCGCGGCGCGGCCTCGATCAGCGTGCACTGGGGCGGGCTGTCGCGAGATGCGGCGCTTTCAGCCAGGCCGTACGCGGCGCTCAGGCCGGCAATCCCGCCTCCGACGATCAGCACTGTGCGCGTGACGGTCGGCATCTCCGATGGGCGATGGTCAGAGGCCGGTTTCGCGGAGGTGAGTCGTCGCGACATCCTGCAGCGCTTCGATGAGGGGCGGGGTGGCGTTAAGCATGGCAATCCGTTCCAGCCTAATGCCTTTCCCGCTCGCCCGCTTCTTGAACTCGATGTCGATGTCGTAGAGAACTTCAAGGTGGTCCGACACGAAGCCTATGGGGGCCATCAGGACGTGCCGGAAACTGAGATCGTGCAGCTCATCCAGCGTAGCTTCGACAGTCGGGCCCAGCCACTTTTCTTCCGACCGGCCCTGGCTCTGATAGGCAAACCGCCAAGTCGCGCCTAACGGCAATGGACCCAGAGCGGCCAGCACCGCCTCGACGGTCTGCCGAACTTGTCCCGGGTAGGGATCGCCGGCCGCAAGAATCCGTTCGGGCAGGCTGTGCGCCGTGAAGATCAGCGCCACACGGTCCCTCGCATCAGGGGGAAATTTCTGTAAGGCCTCCCGAATGTTGGCGACGGTGCCGCGGATCAGCGACCGGTGGGTGTGCCAGTTCGGCACGTAGGTAAAGCGCACAGCCACACCCGATTCGGCTTGAGCTTCCGACACCTTCCGGACGTAGGCGCCGACGCTTAGCTGGGAGTTCTGGGGCGCCATGCACACACCGACCACCCGTCGGACGCCGTCCTTGACGATCTCCTGATAGGTCTCCCTGATATACGGATGCCAGTGCCGGAGCCCCACATAGACTTTGAAGCGGGCGGCGCCGGTGGCATTCAGGCGATCCTCCAGCCTGAGGGCGGTTTCTCGCGTGATCGCCAGGACCGGGGACTTGCCCCCGGTCGCCCGGTACCGCTCCGTGATCTCCTGGACCAGTTCCGGCGGGGTGGGACGGCCGCCCCGGACATCGTTGAGGTACGGGCCCACAGCCTCGAGGGAGTCCGGGCCACCCATGGCCATAAGCAGGATACCGATTGGTGGGACTGACACGTGAGGCTAGCGTTGACTCAGCTTGTGGACCAACTCCACAGCCGCCTGGACATTCTCGACCGGAGTGGTGGGGAGAATGCCGTGCCCCAGGTTGAAGATGAAGCCGGGTTCGTCGCCCGCCTGCTTGAGCACGGATTCCACGCGCCGCTCGATTTCGTGCCGGGGGGCAAGTAGCACGACGGGATCCAGGTTGCCCTGAATCGCGACGCCCGGACCGAGCCGGCGCCGGGCTTCATCGAGCGGCACCCGCCAGTCCACGCCGATCACCGTGCCGCCCGCCTCGCGCATCAGTTCCAGTAAGGTCGCCGTCCCCGTGCCGAAGTGGATCAGCGGGACGTTCTCGCCCTTGAGCCCGTCGAAGATGAGCCTGACATGCGGCTGCACGTACTCACGGTAGTCCTCGGGGCTCAGGCAGCCGACCCAACTGTCAAAGAGCTGGACGGCCTGCGCCCCTGCCCGGACCTGGTTCTTCAGATATTCCATCACCACGCGCGCCAGCTTATCCAGGAGCCGGTGCCAGACGACCGGCTCCCGGTACATGAGGCTCTTGGTCTCGATGTAACTACGCGAGGCGCCCCCTTCGATGGCATAGCTCGCCAGCGTGAACGGCGCGCCGGCGAATCCGATCAGCGGCACGCGCCCATCCAGCGCACGGCGGGCCAGCCTGACCGCCTCCGCCACGAACCGCAGCTCATCTCCCTCGATGAGCCGGAGCGCGTCCACGTCCGCACGGGTCCGGACCGGATTGTGAATGACCGGACCTTCGCCTTCTTCGAACGTGATGCGGAGGCCCATCGGCTCGAGCGGGAGCAGGATGTCGGCGAAGATGATGGCCGCATCGAGAGGAAACCGTTCGATCGGCTGCAATGTGACCTGCGCCGCCAGTTCCGGCGTCTTGCACACCTCGAGGATAGAATGCTTGGCGCGGACGGCCCGGTACTCCTCCATATAGCGTCCGGCCTGCCGCATGAACCACACCGGCACGCAGTCCGTGGGTTCGCGTCGGCACGCCTTGAGAAATCGGTCATTCATACGTGAAGGCCATTCTAGGTGGTGGTCGGGAGGGTGTCAAATGGCGGTTCCTGTCGGCGAGCAGCCCTAATTGTCATTGCGAGGCGCAGCCGAAGCAATCTCGCCGAGGTTGCCGCGTCGCGGACTCCTCGCAACGACAGCCCCTCTTCGCCCGGGCCCCGCTCGGCGCCACCGGCGCTTGACACACCCAATGCCGCTGCGGCACGTTGGCAGACATGGCCATACCTGTTCGCGTCGGGATCAGCCAGTGTCTACTCGGCGACAACGTCCGGTACGATGGAGGTCACAAACTCGACAGTGTTCTGATCGAGACCCTGGGCTGCTACGTGGAGTGGGTCCCGATGTGCCCGGAAGTGGAAGTCGGGCTGGGAACTCCTCGTGAGCCCATGCGTCTGGTCGGCGATCCCGATGCGCCACGCCTCGTCACGATCACCACCGGCGTGGACCACACCGGCGCGATGCACCGCTTCGCACAGAAACAGGTCCGCGAACTGGCAGCCTTGAATCTCTCCGGCTTCGTCTTCAAGAGCGCCTCGCCGAGCTGCGGCATCAGAGGGGTTTCTCTGCTCAACGCGCAGGGAGTGGAGACGCTGGACGGCGTCGGTCTCTTTGCGCGCGCCTTCATGGCGCATTTCCCGCTGATCCCTGTCGAAGAGGAAGGCCGGCTCCACGATCCGGAAGCGGTGAAGGACTTCCTGGTACGCGTGCGTGCCTATCGGCGGTCGCGAAATCAAATCTGAGTGCTACTTCGCGGATCCTGTAACCGAGCAGCCCTCATTATCATTGCGAGGCGCAGCCGAAGCAATCTCGGCCGAGGTTGCCGCGTCGCGGACTCCTCGCAACGAAAGCTCCGCTCCGCCAGGGTCCCGCTCGGCACCACCCGCTTAGACCCAATCAGAATCTGAACGGATGCGGGCTGGAGCGGCGGGAAGAGCCGATAAGCGGTCGGCGATTGCTGCGATCTCCGCATCGAGGGCACGCGCTTCCTCGGCACTCGCGATGGAGGCCGCGCCGGCGGCCAGCTCGATGCGGTAGTGGTTCTGACGATCCGAGAACCATTCCAGGTAGGGATGCGGGGGTAAGTGCGGATGCGGGTCGAAGGACATGAGGCTGACGTCGCCGGTCTGCGGATTCTCCATGTCCCCGAGGACGTGACCGGCCACGTCGTCGTCCACGAACGCCGGATTGCGGAAGGTGATCAGCCGCCCCTTGATCTCGCCCGTGAAGTCGCCGCGCAAGAGGAATTCCACCGGGCCGATCGCCGCGAACGTGATCCGGCCGGCGACCCGCCCCGGGGTGCGGTTGTCCAGGAAGCCCTCCTGGACCCACCGCCCGTTGCTGAACTTCTGTGCCACCAGTATTTCAGTCGGGAATGAGCTTCCACTCGTCCTTCTCGATCCAGACCCACTTGCCGGTTTGGAGCTTCTTCACGTCTTCCTTCTCAAACAGCTTCATGTACCGTTCGATCCGCTCCGGCTCGTCGATCCGGTCCTGTTGCATCACCCCGTTGGGAAGCTTGAATTTCCTCAACAACACCGGCATGTGCGAAAACCTCCTTCGGACAAAGACTTGAGACTCCTTCAGTTCGTCAAAGCGATTCGCAGACTACCCAAGGGAGCGCGCTGGTGTCAAGTTGACAGGGTAGATTTGCCGACCGAATCCAACCTATAATAGCAACGACTACACCGGGGGGCGCACCATGCCGCTATACGAGTACCACTGCGAAGGATGCGGGCGGGATTTCGAGGAGCAGCAATCGCTGAATTTCAATCCGGCCGATACGGAGTGCCTCTATTGCAACCAGAAGAAGGCGGTCCGGAAGATCTCGGCGGTGTCCATGTCCATCAAAGGCCCGACCAGGAAGCCCAGGACTTCGGACATCAAGGCCGAGCAAGGGATGAAGAAGGCCGAGGAAGTCCTGAGCAAGCTGCCACCGGGCTGGGGCAAACGGGGCGACACCACACCGAACATTGACTGATCGGTTTCAGGCGACGGTCATGTTGACCACCCGCGGACTGTCTGGTAGCATTAACCAAGTTTCCTCACATCCGTCACGATCTAGCGGGGTATCACCCATGGAAACGAAGACTTTGCTCGTAATTTTGGGCTTGGGTGCGGTCCTGTTCTTCGGATTCGGTTCGACAGCCTCAGCCGATGTCACTATCCCGGGGATGGGCTCCGGCGCTTACGACGTCCCGTCCGTCGGTGGGCCCGGCGACTCCGTGGACAAAGCCCCGGTCTGTGACATGAGAGCGCGGCCCAAGATCACGAAAGTCGAGCCGGACCCCACGAAGCCGGGGGACAAGATCACGATCAAGGGGGAAAACTTCGGCACGAAGGAATGTTTCGTCGGCGTCTCCTTCGGGTCCATGGCCGATGGCGCCAAGATCTCGTTCAAGTACGTGAACGAGACGACCGTTGAGGCGACGGTGCCGGCGATCAAGCCCGGGCTGATACGGGTCAACGTGGTCACTGGCGGGGGCAGCTCGCAATACATCGTGCTGATCCAGGCCAAATAACCTGACGGGACCCGGCAACTCCAACACGTTCCTCCTTTCCCGCTGAAGCCAGCGCGCCATCCCCGCGAGCCCCTCGACTTGCTCGCGCGCCCTGTGATACCCTGTCGCACTTTCTGAGGGAGAATGTTTAAGAGAATCCTCATCGCCAACCGCGGCGAGATCGCTATGCGCGTCATCCGCGCCTGCCGGGAGCTCGGGATCCGGACCGTCGTGATCTACGCGGAGTGCGACGCCACCGCCATCTACGTGAAGAAGGCCGACGAGGCGCACCTCGTCGGTCCCGGCCCGGTGCAGGGTTTTCTCGACATGCAGGCCATCGTGGACCTGGCCAAACGCTCCGGCGCGGACGGGATCCATCCGGGGTACGGGTTCCTGTCCGAAAACGCCGACTTCGCGAAGCTCTGTGAAGCCTCAGGCATTACCTTCATCGGGCCGTCCCCGGAAGCCATCCGCCTGATGGGCAACAAGGTGCATGCCCGCGAGATTGCCCGGAAGGCCGGGGTGCCGATCGTGTCGGGGACCGAAAAGAGTGTCACCAATCCGACGGCGGCGCTGAGCTTCGCCGCGCGGATGGGCTATCCCCTGATGGTCAAGGCCTCCATGGGAGGCGGCGGGCGCGGGCTGCACGTGGTCCGCAACGACCAGAAGCTGCTCAGCCAGATGGAGGTGGCCAGACGGGAGGCTCTCTCATCGTTCGGGAACGGCGAGATCTTCCTGGAGAAGTATATCGAGCGGCCGCACCACATCGAGTTCCAGATCCTCGCCGACAAGCACGGGAACATCATCCACCTGGGCGAGCGGGACTGTTCGATCCAGCGCCGGCACCAGAAGCTGATCGAGATCGCACCCTCGCTGGTCCTCGATAAAGACCTGCGGGCGCGCATGGGCGAAGCCGCCATCGCCGTGGCCAAGGCGGTACACTACGACAACGCCGGCACGGTGGAGTTCATCCTGGACCAGAACCGCAACTTCTACTTCATCGAGATGAACACCCGCATCCAGGTCGAGCACACCATCACCGAGCAGATCACCGCGATCGACCTGGTGCGCTCGCAGATCGAGATCGCCGCGGGCCGCCCCCTGGAATTCTCCCAGGAAGACGTGACGCTGCAGGGGTACGCCCTCCAATGCCGGATCAACGCCGAGGATCCGCAGAACAACTTCCGGCCGTGCACCGGCACCGTGACCGCCTATTTCTCGCCGGGCGGCATCGGTGTGCGCATCGACGGCATGGCGTACAAGGACTACACCATCCCCCCGTACTACGACGCTCTCCTGGCCAAGCTGGTCGTGCGGGGGCGGACCTGGGAGGAAACGGTGAGCCGGGCCCACCGCTCGCTTGAGGAGTTCGTGCTGCGGGGCGTGAAGACCACGATCCCTTTCATGAAGCGGATCATGGAGGACCCGGACTTTCAGGCGGGCAGGTTCGACACCAGCTATCTTGAAACGCACCCGCAGGTCTTCAATTACGAGGACTACACGGACCCCGAGGATTTGGTCGTCGCCCTCGCGACGGCCATTGTGGCCTACGAAGGACTGTAACGCGTGAAGAAGTCCCCGAAAAACTCAGCCCGATCGAGCCGCTCGCGAGCGACGGCCCGGCCGCGAAGCCCGGTTGTGAAGACGTCCAAGACGGTCCGGCCTGCGCCGCTCGAACTCGAGGCCGCGCCCGCCAAGCAAGTGCTCCTGACGGACGTGGCGCTGCGCGACGGGCACCAGTCCCTGCTGGCCACACGCATGCGGACCGAGGACATGCTGGAGGTCGCCGACCGTCTCGACAAGGTCGGCTTGTGGTCGCTGGAGGTCTGGGGCGGGGCCACCTTCGACACCTGCCTGCGCTTTCTCAAGGAGGACCCCTGGGAGCGCCTGCGCGCGATCAAGCGCGTCATGCCCAATACGCGGCTCCAGATGCTGCTACGGGGGCAGAATCTGGTGGGCTATCGCCACTATCCCGACGATGTCGTGTACGCCTTCGTCGAGCGGGCTGCCGCCAACGGCGTGGATGTTTTCCGCATCTTCGACGCCCTGAACGACATCCGCAACATGGAAGCCTCCATCGCCGCCGTCCGCCGCGTGAGCAAGCACGTGGAGGCCTCGATCTGCTACACCACCAGTCCGGTGCACAGCATCAACCGGTTCATCGATCTGGCCAAACGCCTGGAAGATCTCGGCACCGACACCCTCTGCATCAAGGACATGGCCGGGCTGCTGGCGCCGATGGAGGCGTACAAGCTCATCCGCGGCCTCAAAGCGGCGGTCCGCGTGCCGATCCACCTGCACAGTCACTACACCTCAGGCATGGCCTCGACCAGCGCCCTAATGGCGATCTTTGGCGGCCTCGACATGCTCGACACCGCGCTCTCCCCGCTCGCCGGCGGCACCTCGCACCCGCCGACCGAAACCTTCGTCGCCCTGCTCCGCGGGACGCCCTACGACACGCGCCTCGATCTGCAGACGCTGCCGCCCATCGCCGAGGTCCTGCGCATGGCCCGGAAGAAGTACTACCAGTTCGAGAGCGACTTTGCCGGTGTGGACTCCGAGATCCTGATCTCTCAGATCCCCGGCGGGATGATGTCAAACCTGGCTGCGCAGCTCACCGAGCAGAACGCGTTGGACAAGATGAAGGCCGTGCTTGAAGAGGTCCCCCGCGTGCGTCAGGACTTCGGCTACCCGCCGCTGGTGACGCCGACGAGCCAGATCGTGGGCACACAAGCGACCCTGAACGTGCTGACCGGCGAACGCTACAAGGTGGTCACCACCGAAACAAAGAATTACTTGAAAGGCCTCTACGGCCGGCCGCCAGGGCCCATCGATAAGACTATCCGCAAGAAGGCGCTCGGCGACGAGCCCGTCATCGCGGTGCGCCCCGCCGACCTGCTCGAGCCCGAACTACCGAAGGCCACGCGGGAAATCGCGGACAAGACGCAGCACCCCGAAGATGTGCTGTCCTACGCCCTGTTCCCGACCGTCGCCAACGACTTCTTCGACGAGCGTGCAAGCGGGCAGCTCAAGCCCGAGCCGCTCGCTCCGCTACCGCCCAAGGGCCCGGCTGTCGCACACGAATTGAAATTGGCACCGCTGGAGTTCAATGTCACCGTCCACGGCGAGAGCTATCACATCAAGGTGTCGGGTTCGGGCCGCAAGGCCGATGGCAAGAAGCCGTACTACATCAAGGTCAACGACCGGCTGGAAGAAGTCTATCTGGAACCGCTGGTTGAGGTGCTCACCGGCACGCCGGAAGCTCCGGAGATCGGAGGCGAGAAAAAGCCCGAACGCCCCCGCCCCATCGGTCCCGGCGACGTGACCACCTCCATGCCGGGCAGGGTGATCAAGGTGCAGGCCAAGCAGGGCCAGTCCGTGAAGCAGGGGGATCTGCTGCTGATCGTCGAGGCGATGAAGATGGAGAGCCAGGTGAACGCGCCGATCGCCGGAGTCGTGAAGACCCTCTATGTCAAAGAGGGCGACGACGTGAAGCCCGATGAAACGCTGATGACGTTGGAGTAACGCTGCTGCTTTCCGCCCTCCCGCCGCTCGACCGCTATCCGCTTCACTTCGTCAGCGTCAACCAGCACCGCACGGCCTACATCCGGCATGGTGACGGGCCCACGGCCCTCCTCCTGCACGGCTACGCCGGCGCCATCTGGAACTGGGAGCACCAGATCGAAGCCCTTGGCCGGCGGCTGACCCTCTACATTCCGGACGTGTTGGGACAAGGCCTGTCGGATAAACCACAGATCGCTTATTCACCGGGCCTCTACGTGGAATGGCTTCGCGGATTCCTGAAGGCCGTCGGCCTTGAGCGCGCCGCCCTCGTCGGGCACTCGATGGGAGCGGGCCTGGCGCTGGGCCTCGCCCTCACTCACCCCGACCGCGTGGACCGGCTCATCCTGATATCGGGATTCCCTCAGGGCGTGCTGACGCACGTCCGCGGACCCTATTTGAGATTTTTGGCGCGAGCAGGCTCGGGCTTGCTCTTTGGGCTCGCCTACCGTCTCCTGGGCCGCCGGAATTTCCGAAAGTTCTTAGGGGGCCTTCTCTGGGATCGGAGCCTCGTCACGCCCGCGGTGGTCGAGCGAGCCTACCAGCTGCGCAAGCAGTACGGCAAAGCCCAGCCCCTGTGGTCATCGCTGAAACACGTCGAAGAGTGGGAAACTCACTATGCACCGCGACTGAGTTCGGTGACGGCGCCGACGCTGCTCATCTGGGGCCGCGACGATCCCTTTATCCCGCTGCCCGTCGGCGAGACTCTGCACCGGACCATCCCCGGTTCCCGCCTGGCCGTCATCCCCGACACCGGCCACCTGCCCATGTGGGAACGCCCCGACGCCACCAACCGCCTCATCCTCGATTATCTCCAACATTAACGGCCGCCCGCCAACGGGTGGCGCGTAGCGGGCGCCCTGGCGGAGCGCAATGCGCCTACAGCCGAGTCCGCGGGGCTGCGACGCCGAAGCCACCCGTTGCAATCGAGCGGGTGACACCGCATGGGCGCCTAGAAGCAGCGCAGGGCGTACAGCCGGCTCTGCGGGGCTTCGACGGCGAAACGCCCAGCTGCGCTGGGCTATGCGGGGGCAGGACCCGCGACCTCCCCTTCCTTGACCTTCGCCGGATTGAGGGATTATAACGACTGTGTATCCCGCCACCGCAGGAGGTATCCCATGAAACCGACTTATTCGACAATTCTCGCCTTTGCTATGCTCTTCCTGACCGGGTGCGCTACCAACAGCTTCACGTATAAGGATTTCCCCGTCTCGAAGGGCAGCGCGGAGGCCGGCGCCGGAAAGACCGTCGCCTTCAGAGGCTCGCCCCTGCAGCTCGAAGGAAACCCCTTCAAGGTCGGCGACACGCTCCGCGATGCCAAACTCGCGGCCGGCAATCTCAAACTGGTCAGCCTGACCGAGGGGAAAGGCAAGGTCCGCATCATCAGCATTGTGCCCTCGCTCGATACCAAGGTCTGCGAGCAGCAGACGCACTACCTGAGCGAAAAGAACAGAGGCCTTGACCGGGACGTCCAGCTCATCACCGTGAGCGTGGACACGCCCTTCGCGCAGAATCGGTTCGCCGAAGAGGCCAAGATCCGCAATGTGACCTTCCTCTCGGACTATCGCGGAGGCGACTTCGGACGCGCCCACGGCCTTCTCGTGCCTGACCTCCACCTGCTCGCACGAAGCGTGATGGTAGTGGATAAGGACAACGTGGTCCGCTATCTCCAGGTGGTGCCGGAGCTGGCGTCCATGCCGGACATGGAGCGGGCCTTCGAAGAGGCGCGCAAGGTCGCTGGCCTGCCGCCGCCTGCTTCCGCCATGTCATCTTCCAGCGGGTCAATGGGCGGAGGTTATTAAGGCAGTATGCGTGAATTCGACCTGCTGGTGATCGGCAGCGGTCCCGCCGGCCAGAAGGCCGCCATCCAGGCGGCCAAGCTGCGCAAGCGCGTGGCGGTCATCGAGAAGGAGCGGGTGCTCGGCGGCTCGTGCATCAACACCGGCACGCTGCCGAGCAAAACCCTCAAGGACGCGATCTACTACCTGCACGGGTTCAAGCTCCGCTCCTTCACCAACATCACGTACTCCCTTAAAAAGAACATGACGCTCCGGGACCTGATGGCCCGGAAGGACCTAGTCATCAAACACGAGCTGGAGGTCATCACCGACCAGCTCGAGCGGAACGACGTGGAAATCATCCAGGGCCCAGCCTCGTTCGTGTCCACGCACATCCTGAAAGTGTCCGCCAAGAGCAGCGACAAGGACTTGATGACCGCGCCATTTATCGTCATCGCCACCGGCTCGCGTCCGCGCCGGCCGGAGGAGATTCCCTTCAACGACGTGACGATCTGCGATTCGGATTCGATCCTCTCGACCGAAGTCATTCCCAAGAGCATGATCGTCATGGGCGGCGGGGTGATCGGCTGCGAGTACGCCTCCATGTTCGCCGCCTATGGGATCAAGGTCACCCTCTTCGATAAACGCAACGATTTGCTCCGGTTTGTGGACCAGGAGATCGTCCAGGCCTTGATCTACCACATGCGGACCAACGGCGTGACGATGCGACTAGGCGAGGACCTCGACAAGGTCACCACCGACGAGAGAGGCCGGGTCGTGACCACTTTCAAAAGCGGGAAGACCATCATCACGGACATGCTGCTGTACGCCATGGGACGGATCGCCAACACCGACATGTTGAACCTAGCCGCCGTCGGCATCACGCCGGACAAGATGGGCCAGCTCAAGGTGAACGAGCACTACCAGACCGAGGTGCCGCACATCTACGCCGCCGGTGACGTGATCGGCTTTCCGGCGCTGGCCGCCACATCCATGGAGCAGGGCCGGCTCGCCGCCTGCCACGCGTTCCAGGTGGAGCAGTCCACGCTGCCCACGGTGCTGCCCTACGGTATCTACACCATCCCCGAGATATCCACAGTGGGCAAGACCGAGGAAGAGCTGACCAAGGAAGGCGTCCCCTACGAGATCGGCCGCGCCTTCTACAAGGAGATCGCGCGTGGGCAGATCGTCGGCGACCTGGAAGGGCTACTGAAGCTCATCTTCCACCGCAACACGCTGAAGCTGCTCGGCGTCCACATCATCGGTGACGGCGCCACCGAACTGGTCCATATCGGCCAGGCAGTCCTGACTTACGGCGGAAAAGTGGACTTCTTCGTTCACAACGTCTTCAATTACCCCACCCTCGCCGAGTGCTACCGCACGGCAGCCCTCGACGGCATCAACCGTCTGGCAAGTCCGTAGCGTCTGTTGAAGTTCTGTCATTGCGAGCGCAGCGAAGCAATCTCGCGCCCTTCAAACCCAATGAGTTCTAGATTGCTTCGTCGCATCAACCGCTCCTCGTAATGACAATGATAGAGTTACCTCGACATCCTGCTGGTCCTGATTGAGGAGGACGCTCATGTTTCAGGAAGAAAAGACGTTCAACTTGCGTTTCACCCTAGAAGCCATCTTCCCGGACGATTATGACGGCGATAAAGACGGGCAGATGTGGGTGAAGGAGTGGGAGCAGCGGCTCAAGCCGGAACTCGTGAAGATGATCTTCGACTACCTCCGCCAGCATCCCGCCTGGAAGGTCCACGTCCGCAACCGCGGCGCCTCCCCGCAGGACGAGATCGAGATCGCGATGGTGAAGGAATTTTAAAGGGGTCTACTGATCGCGATAGAGACGGAGGTAGGGGTTCGGGTGGAAGATGAC
>CAZSUT010000056.1:0-15576 GCA_964610095.1 uncultured Nitrospirales bacterium
GACATTACCGAGGTCACGACTGGCGGATGGTTTGTCGAGGGGGAACGGTTGCATTTGATGCTCCCCAATTACAGTTATGCCGTCACGATGTCATCGATCCGGAAGCGACTCTGGGACGATCCTCTTCAGTCTATGGGCAGCCGCTCCTACACCTTTGCCGCCGGCGACTATCAGTCTGCCACGCTGGTCGGAGGGGGATTCGTGGGGGATCTGCGGGGAACTTCTATCCTGCAATTAGCCATCGACTACAAGAGTCTCTTGAAGCCTCCGTCCGTCGCAAAGCCGGTGCAAAAGTCCGATGCGCCACAACCGGCTGTTTCTCCTGAGCTGGGGAGCGGCAGTGGTTCGGCCCAGAAGCTCCGTGAGCTCAAGCAACTTCGGGACGAGGGGGTGATTACAGAGGAGGAGTACCGCACGAAGAAGAAGCAATTGCTCGATAGGTTCTAACGCTCATCGGTCGCGGATGAGGTCAGGACGCTTTCAATGGTGGCAATCACGGAGTGTTGCTCCAGGGGCTTGACCAGATATCCCGTCATACCGGCGGCCATGCAGCGTGTTCTGTCCTGAGGCATGCCGTGCGCAGTCAGGGCAATAATCGGCAAGGCGTCCCATCTCGGGTTCTTGCGAATAATTTGTGCCACCTCCACGCCATCAATATCAGGCAATAGAACATCCAGAAGAAGGACGTCATAGCGGTCTCTCTCTAGCGCCTCAAGGGCCTCGCGTCCTGTGGCTACGATGTCCAACCGATATCCAGTGTCCTGCAGGAAGTACTTGAGAACTTCCTGGTTCACATCGTTGTCTTCGACCAAAAGTATCCGTGCCTGCTGCCCTTTTTCGGGAAAGCCGAATCGGACGTGGCTGTCAGGGTATGGCTCTGGCGCAGGTGAGCGTGCCCCATTGTGCGCGAGTGAGACCGCTTCGAAGAGCCGACTGGTCAGGATTGGCTTGGTCAGCGCCGTTGTGAATCCTGTCCCCTGAAGCTGCGCGGTTTCGTGGTGCTGGCTGATGGAGGTCATGAGGATCAGCGGCGTGCAACGGATCTTCGGGTCCGCTTGAATGGCCTCGGCAAGCCTTATCCCGTCAAGGCCAGGCATGGCTTCGTCAATTAACGCGAGACGAAACGGCCGTCCCACCGCCGCAGCCTCTTTCAGCGAGCGCAGACCAGCTTCGCCATCGGTTGCTTCATCGACCAAGGCCCCTGCGGCGGCGAGTGTCTCGCTCAGCATCCGCCGATTTGTTGCATTGTCGTCCACAACCAACACGCGAACGCCGCGGATTTCCGGAGGAAGGATCGGCAGGATGGCGCGGCCATCACCACATCGCTTGAACTTGGCTGTGAACCAGAACGTGCTGCCTTTGCCAAGTTCGCTTTCGACGTCCATATGACCGTCCATCATTTCGGTAAGTTGCCTGCCAATCGCGAGTCCCAGGCCTGTCCCTTGCGATTTGCGCATGGCAGGCCCTGCGATTTGTGTGAATGGTTCGAATATCAGCGCTTGCTTGTCCCAAGGAATACCAATGCCGGTATCCCGTACAGCGAATTTCACCAGCACGGAGTCGGATGACTCCTCCTCCAGACGGGCTTGTACTTCCACTTCTCCCTGCTCGGTGAATTTGAGCGCATTTCCGACCAAGTTCAGTAAGACCTCACGAACTTTGTCAGGATCTCCCTGTACGAATCGAGGGAGAGTTCCGTCTACCCTCGAGATGAGCTCGATTCCTTTCTCGGCGGCCTGTAGTGTCAGTACTTCCAAGGTTGCTTCCATGACGGCGCTTATATCGAAAGGAATGCTTGCCAGCTCCAACTTTCCAGCCTCAATTTTGGAAAGGTCGAGAACGCCATTGATCAAGTCGGTCAGCGCGATGGCACTGGAGCGAGCGATTCTCACGTACTCGCGTTGTTCATCCGTGAGAGTCGTTCGATCAGAGAGCAGGTTGACCATGCCCCTGATGCCGTTGAGAGGCGTGCGCAGCGCATGGCTCATATTGGCGAGGAATGTGCTTTTCAGGCGATTCGCCTGCTCGGCCTGAAGGCGTTGGCGCTCAAGTTCCGTGGTGCGTTCCCTAACCTTTTCCTCCAGGGAAACCGTGAGGGTCCGCAAGGCGGCTGATTGAGTCTTCAAGTGGCTGGTGGTCTGGGTGACCACTTCCGTCAAGTGTTCAAGTTCATCCTCCGGGGGCAGCCCGGCTTGCACGGCCTCCACTCGATGCGGAATTGTTAGCCCCTCGAGCGGTGCCATGGCCCCTTGAAGCTGAACGCCGATCCGATGGAGCAGGCCGGTCATATGCCGGAGGATGAGCCGAACGGCGATGATCCCGACTGCTACCAGGGCTAACGTGAGCACGAGCAGGCGTGCTATCGAGGACCACACCTCATGTTGGACCTGCGTCAACGAAAAGACGACACGAATCCATGCGGTGATCCGTCCCTGATCGAAGAGGGGTTCCACGATTAAAAGGGTCGGTTCGCCACGATCATCCCGACCATACGTCAAGGACTCATTCTGCCGGTCCCGCGCAGCTTGCCAAGCCAGATCCCTGAGCACAGTGCCGATCCGCTTTGGGCTCTGAGACGCCATCACCATATCGTCGGTGTCGACCACATCGATTTGCATGACGTCGGCAGGCTGGTTATGTTGCTCCAGCGCTTCCTGGAGCAGAAACAGGTTATCGAGGACCGCTTCTGCCCCCATCATCGCCAGGGTCCTGCTGAACGCCAACCCGCGCTCCTCCGTCGCCCGTCGAATGGTCTGCGCCTTCTCATAGATCATGGCCACAGCGGCGATCCCCATGATGAGGAGGATGATGGCGGACAGACCTACGGAGAGACGCAGCCGGAAACTCTTCTTGACGGTGTTGCGTGGCCACACGGGAAGTCGCACGACGGCATCCTCCGAACTGAACGGTCGGGCTAAGGATAATTGAAGTGAACCGAGATTTCTCCCTGGGCTGGCACGTTCACTTCCTTTTGCAGGGTTCCAAGCGTTTCATGCCAGACGGTGATTCGGTGCAGGCCCTGCGGAATCCCCTCGATTCGGAAGCGGCCGGACTCATCTGATATCGAGAAAAAGGGATGAGTGAAGGTCATGACATAGCCTTGCATAAACTTGTGCGCATCGCATTTTACATCCAACAGGCCGGGTTGCTTCACCTGCTTCTGAATGTTCGGTCCGTGCGGGACCATGGCCACGTTGAGAACGGTCTTCCCATCGCCGCGAATGTGAGTGTTGTGCAGGACCGGATCGTCGTTGCCGATCTCGACCAATGCGCCGACTCTGGCTGCGCTGATGCGTGAGACGAACGAGCAATTCCGATTCTTGATGATAGTTGGGGGCGGTGGGGCATCGAGCGGTTGCTCTGGCGGCTCCGAGAGACTGACTACCGCTTCACGCACACCCTGGGAGGTGGCCTGCACGACGAGCGGCTGAATGGTCACGGTTGCCCCGCAAAACGCCGCGTCTCGGTTCACCGTAATTTTCTGGGGCAAGGGAAGAGGCCCTCTGTACGTAACTAGTCCTGTGAGAGCAGCGCTACCCTGGGCTCCCAGAGTCGGTCCCGTCGAGGCTGAGAGTGTCAGCATGACGATCATCAGTCCCAAGTTGTTCGGCGACCGTTCCATTGGGCATCTCCAATGATCGTAGGTTGGCGTTCGTCAGGGCAACCCGGGCCATCTCTGGTCCAACGACTGGATGTAGTGGACCATAGCCCATCCTTCGTCCGGCGGCAACTGCTTTTCGAAGGAGGGCATGGGAGTGCCATCAAGGCCGGTCATGATGCTCCGATAGATGTCCTCGCCTTGACAGCCGCCTTTCCAGGTGGAACCGGTCAGATCAGCGGGACGGATTGGATGCCCGTCGTCATCCGTGAGACTGAGCGCTATCGGTCCCCAGCCGTTGCCGGCGGCGCCGTGACAGGCCGTGCATCCCATCCGTTCGTAGGCCAGACGCCCCTTTTTCACTGATTCCATAGTCATAGCCGGTTCGGGCGGGATCGGAATAGGCTTCTCGACCGATTCGCTATTGAAGCGAGGCGACAGGGACTTAATGTAGGCGATGACAGCAAGTCGATCCTTTTCTGGCATTCCGGCAAACGCAGGCATCCCGGACTCCGGGACCCCCCGCGATAGTGTTTGCAGCAAGTCCTCATCGGTAGGCAGGGAACCAGTCGGTGTACTGCGCCATTTGTACACCCCGGCCGCGAAATCCCGTGGTTTTATCCGCAAGGTCGGGGCGTAGTCGCCGTTGCCGTCCCCGCAAATGCCATGGCAGGATTGGCAATTCCGCAAATAGACCGCACGCCCATTACTGAGCGAGGCCTCAGGCGGGCAAGCGTGCCCCTTGGTTGTCCGAAGGACACCGCTGGCTGCCTGGTCCACGGACGATTGTAAGTCTGCATAGGAGTCATGAGTCAGGACCAAGCTGACAAGCAGGGTAACCCAAGGGAAACATGACGCTCTGCCCATATAACACCGTTCGTGTTTAACGCACGCCATTATATTCAAAACGCATAGATGCCGTCTATTCGGCACTCGATTTTAGGCAACCAGGGCAAGCGCCGAAGGAGAATTGCCTGGACATATGGCCGGGCGTACAATGGCGATGCGTGTACGGTGAGCACAACCGCCGCAGGAACAGACCGTGACAATGCTGCCGTCCTTCATTCTCAGGTGGTTTGCCGATCGCCAGTGTGACTACGAGCGCAGCCGGCAGGCGCTCTCTTCCTATGCTTCCCATGATTTGCGCTCCCCCATGACCACGATCCGCGAAGCAGTCGCCCTGCTGGCGGACGGAGTGCCAGGGACGATCAATGATAAGCAGCGCCGATTGCTCGCCATCATTTTAGAGCGAGCGGAGACCTGGCTGCGATTAGTTGATGAAGTCGTGGTGCTGCCCCAGTGGGAGTCGGATGGCAGCCCGCTCCATCTTCGGGAAGAGAGTCTGCCTGACATTGCATATGAGTCCGTCGAAAAGACTAAAGGACTCGCGCTCCTGCGCGGGGTAACGGTGATGGTGAAGTTCCCCGATTCGCTTCCGAAAATCATGGTTGACAGGCTACGGCTCGGACAGGCTTTGAATATCCTGCTGGCGGCGATCATTTCTTCCACGGAACAAGGGGGCCAGGTGCTGATTTCGTTGAAGCTCGTGTCCGAGACCGAAATGCAGGTGGATGTGTCCAGCACGAACGCAAAGAGGCTGATCGAGGAAGGCTCGGCGCTGATGGCGGTCCGTACCGTTTGTCACGCGCACGGCGGTCGTTTCTCCATGAATGCTGTTGGAACCTCCGATATGACCTATGAGCTTATACTACCCCTGCGGGTCGGCGCAGCTGCGAAGGAGCGATTCCATGTCGAAAGTACTCATCATTGACGACGACTTGACAGCTCGAGAGGTGCTTGGAGCACGGTTGGAGTCCTTAGGGCACGCGGTGTTTTTGGAAGCCGACGGTGTTGCTGGCCTTGAGGCATGCCGCCTACGACGGCCGGACGTGGTTTTGCTTGACCTGCGTTTACCAGACTGTGATGGCCTGGAGATCCTCGCTCAACTTAAAGAAAGATGTCCCGAGACCGAAGTGATTATCCTGACGGCCTATGCCACGGTAGATAATGCAGTCCTGGCCACCAAACAGGGCGCCTATGATTACCTGATCAAGCCCGCAGACCACCTTCGTCTGCAGATGCTAATTGAAAAGGCTGCGGAGAAGGGAAGGATTGTTAGGGAAGTTACCTCCTTGCGCCGCCAGCTATCTGGCATGGGGGTCGGAGGCAGGCTGATCGGGACATCGGTGGCCATGCAGGAAGTCTGCCGGGCCATCACCAACCTCGCCAGCGCGGATAGCACGGTTCTGATCACTGGAGAGAGCGGAACCGGCAAGGAATTGGTGGCTAAGGCAATCCATCACAACAGCGCGCGAAAAGGGCGCATGTTTATTCCAGTCAATTGCGCGGCAATCCCCGAGACCCTTCTGGAATCGGAATTGTTCGGGCACGCAAAAGGCGCCTTCACCGGGGCCTCTGCGGACAAACCAGGCCTCTTTGAAGAAGCTCAAGGCGGGACCCTATTGCTCGATGAGATCAGCGACCTGCACCTGACGCTTCAGGCCAAGCTGCTGCGGGTGCTCCAGGACAATGAGGTGCGGCGGGTCGGGTCAACACGCACCATCCGGGTAGATACGCGCGTGATCGTGTCGAGCAATGTGGACCTCTTGCAACTGGTCCGGGAGCATCGGTTCCGGGAGGATCTCTATTACCGCCTCAACGTCCTACGGGTGCATATTCCCCCCCTGAGAGAACGCCGCGAGGACATCCCGCTTCTGGTCAGCGCGTTTCTCGAAGAGTATGCCGCCCGCTACGGGAAGATAGTCAAAACTATTGATGAACCGGCCATGAAAATCCTGAGCACCTACGGGTGGCCCGGAAATATCCGTGAGCTGAAGAACGCGATCGAGCAAGCTGTCCTGCTCTGCGAGGGACCGATTATTCGCCCTGCGCATTTGCCGGCAGAAATCAAGGGAACAAGCTCGCACCATGCAGCCTTTTCATTTCCGTTCGGCGCAACGCTCGCAGAAGCGGAGCAAAGTTTGATCCTCCAGACGCTTAGGCAGGTTGAAGGGAACAAGGCTCGCGCCGCACGGCTTCTGGGCATCAGCTTGAAGACGCTGTACAACAAGCTAGCCCAGTACCAGCACTGACCACGTAAAATTTACACGCTCACGCTCCGCCTTTAGTACTTTTTTCAGTACGCTCATGTCCTTGCCAGGACTGCTAGCCAGCCAATCACTTTGAATACGCAAAGGAATTCCAATTTGGCCAGCATTGTTCAAAGTTGGTCGCGCTCTTGCTTTCCATTGAGGCTGTAATTCCATGCGTCTTGAGTCAACTAGGCTTCAAGGAAAGGAGGGGTGTATGTCAGGCTCTCGTGTCCTTGTCGTCGGATTGTTCGTAGTCATAATCAGCATCCTCACGGGGATTGTGCAGGATGTCCGGGATGCTCAGGCCATTCCAGCCTTTGCCCGCAAGTATGATTTCGCCTGCAGTGTCTGCCACGTGCCTTCGTTTCCCAAATTGAACGATTTTGGGAATCTCTTCCGCGATCATGGCTATCAGCTTGGTACTGACCAGGAACTGCCGACTTTTGAGGGTTTGACGAAAGGCTATTGGCCGGTCTCGTTTCGGACCACTGTGGGCTACCAGTGGAAAAACACGGGGGGCCTAGCCAATGCGACCACTGGTTTGGGGGACACCACTGCGACCAGTGGGAGCTTTGGCTTTACCGGGCTGGATGTCCTCAGCTTTGGCATTTTGAACCGGGATATCACATTCGGCATCGTGTACACCCCGGGACTTCACAGTGCTGGGTTCAACACTGGAACCAGCGATAGTAACTTGGAATCAGCCTTCATTAAGCTTGACAATCTCCAGCGGTTTATCGGGCTCGGAGACAACAATTATCTCATGAATTTCAGGGTGGGTAAGTTCGAGCTGGACCTGCCCTTCAGCGAGAAGCGAAGCCCCACCCTCAACACCACCTTTTTGGTTTATCACTATACCGCTGGTTCCCCTTTCATTGGTGGCGGCGCAGCAGGTGTTGTCAATCCAAACGACTTCGGTCTCGGAGATAACCACGCGGGGGCTGAACTGGCTGGCATTAAGCTCACCGCCCTGACGAATGGCTATTTCCGCTATTCGCTGAATGCGATCTCGAACAGCGATATCAACGAGGGCGGCAGCGGCGGGGGGCGGGCCTTACAGTTTTATGGTCACGTGACGCAGTCCTTCGGAGGCTACGGCGTCGTTTCCGGCCAGCGGCTCGGACTGTATGGGATGTATGGGCGAGCGCCCACGACCTTTAACGCTGCTGGCTGTCCCGCTCCGCCATGTGGAACCGGTGAGAACAGCCAAACTTTCTCCCGCATGGGCATCGATGCGAGCACGACGTGGGGAGGGCAGGTGAACGTCTTCGGGACCTGGATGTGGGCGAAGGACACGACTGCGCTCATCCAAGCGTCTGGAACCGCCAATCCCCAGGAGGCCCGCTGGAACGGCGGTTTCATTGAGGCCGATTACAATCCCACTTCATTGCCCAAGTGGCTGTTCATTTACCGCTACGACTGGATCACGAATACCCATCAACCGGATAGCGGGCTTGTAGGGAACTTCAACAACTTGCAGGGGCACACCGTCGCGATTCGGTATAACTTCATGTTCACCAACCGGACCGACATCGCCCTGCATCTCGAATACAACCACCTAGCAGATAAGTTAACCGCTGCATCAGGAGGTAACCAACTCCAGGATACGACTCTAATCGGATTTGACTTCGCATTGTAAGACGACCTAGAAGGCTGGAGTAGGGAGGAATGCCTCGCCTCCCAGGTGGACGGGGAAAGTGCTGGCCCTCCTTACTTTCCCCGTCCACCGTTGCATGTCCTGCACGGACACCCCCAAAGGGGCAAAAGGGGACGGGCTTACAGTATCCTGTCCTCTTTTTGTCACAGCATAATAGCTGGTTGTAATCGCAAGGCGGCGCATAGGGAGCGGGGGAGTCCTGACCTGATCCTGGTCGGGGCTCCCCCGTTTCATTTGCAGGCAGGACCAGGGGAAGATGTAGAGTTGTCTTGTGCGCCGCTTTGGGTAGACAATGAAGAATGAAGATCGGGGAGGCTTGACGTGGATCTCCATCCCGGCGATGGCCTGCTCATCGTGGACGTCCAGAACGATTTCCTGCCAGGCGGCGCGCTTGGAGTCACTCGAGGGGACGAGGTCGTTCCGGTCCTGAACCTTTATATGGCCGCGTTTAACATGCGCGGGCTACCGATCTTCGCCTCGCGGGACTGGCACCCTGCCAAGCACTGTTCGTTTCGCGAGCAGGGCGGCATTTGGCCCGTCCACTGCGTGGTGGGCACGAAGGGCGCGGAGTTCCATCCCGACTTCCATCTCGCACCGTCCACCATAGTCATCTCAAAAGCTACTGAGCCCAAGAAAGAGGCCTATTCAGCCTTCCAGGGAACGACCCTAGACGAGCATCTGCGCGAAACCGGTGCGCAGCGCCTCTTCATCGGCGGGTTGGCGACCGACTATTGCGTGCTGATCACGGTCAGGGATGCGATCAAGCGCGGCTATGCTGTCTGCCTCCTCATGGATGGGATCCGGGCGGTGAACCTGAAGCCGGACGATGGCCGTAAGGCCGAGGAAGAGATGATCCGCCTGGGAGCCGTGTCGATCCGGTTGGAGGACCTGGCCGCATGAACCAGTCGTCTAGCGCGCTCTTGACCGATCTCTACCAGCTCACCATGCTGCAGGGGTATCTCCAGCAGCGCATGGAGGACACGGCGGTCTTCGAGTTCTTCGTGCGCAACCTGCCGCCTCGTCGCGGGTTCCTGGTGGCTGCCGGCCTCGAGCAGTCCCTGAACTATCTGGAGAACCTGCGCTTCACGCCGTGGGAGCTGGACTGGATCGCCAAGAGCGGTCGCTTCAGCACGGCGCTGTTGGAATACTTGACACAGTTCCGCTTCACGGGCGACGTGCACGCCATGCCGGAAGGGACTGTCTTCTTTCCCGACGAGCCGATCCTGCGCGTGACGGCTCCGCTCCCGCAGGCGCAACTGGTGGAGACCCGCCTGATCAATCTCCTCCATTTTCAGACGCTGATCGCGTCGAAGGCCGTGCGCGCGGTGCTGGCCGCGCCGGGGAAGGAGTTGGTGGATTTCGGGCTGCGCAGGGCCCACGGTGAGGAGGCCGGCCTGCTCGCGGCCCGCGCCAGCCACCTTGTCGGGTTTTCCGGGACGGCCACCGTGCAGGCGGGGGCCCTCTTCGGCATGCCGGTGTACGGCACGGTGGCCCACTCGTTCATTCAGGCGCACGAGGACGAGATGGAGGCGTTCGAGCATTTCGCCCTGGCGCAGCCGAATCATGTCGTGCTCCTCATCGACACCTACGACACGGAGGCGGCGGCCCGCAAGGTGGTGGCGCTCGCACCGCGCCTGCTGAAGCTGGGCATCACCATCAAAGGCGTCCGGCTGGACAGCGGGAACCTGGCTGAACATGCGCGCCGCGTACGGCGCATTTTGGATGACGGGGGCTTGCCGGGCGTCCGGATCGTGGCCAGCGGCAATCTGGACGAGTATGCCTTGCAGGAGCTCATGGCCGTCAACGCCCCGATCGACTCATTCGCCGTCGGCACTCACATGACGACGTCCTCGGACGCGCCCTACCTGGACTGCGCGTACAAGCTCCAGGAGTATGCGGGTCGCGCCTGCCGCAAGCGCTCCGAGGGCAAGGCGACCTGGCCGGGACGCAAGCAGGTGTACCGTCATGACGGGGCGGATGGGCGCATGGCCTATGACGGGCTGACGCTCGCCGATGATCCACAGGACGGCACAGCGCTGATCCAACCTGTCATGCGGGAGGGTCGGCGTCTGGCGCCCGCGCCCGCGCTGGCTGACGTGCGCTCTCGCGTCGCCGATGAGCTGGCGCGCCTGCCGGAGTACTTGCGGCGGCTGCAGGACGGTCCGCCGTACCAGGTCCGGGTCTCCCAGGCCCTGCGCGACATGGCCAAAGCCTGCGATGAACGCCGCTAGAAGCAGAGAAGCGTTTTAGGACTCGGGGGGTTGAGCGGGCGGAGTCTTCGGGGCGGGCGCGGGGCTGGCCGGAAGTGAGTCCTTCAGCATCTGGATCGTCCGCTGGTAGTCTCCATCGGTAGAGCCGAACCGGTCACCCAGGGCCTTGATCGCTTGATTGATGGCCTTGGTCATTTTTGCGATTTGCTCTTCAGGCGTCATTGAGCGTCCTCCTGGTTAGTGCTTCTCCGGCCGGGATTCGCGCCACAACATGACGGCCAGCCCGCCGGCGATGACGATCCCGACCACGCTGGCCCACATCGGAATCACCAGACCATCGATCACCGCCTCCCACCCGAAGATCAGCCGGAGCACATGCAGGGCGGCCATGAGCGAGAAGATGACAATCGCGATGGTGGTGAATGGTTTCACGTGCAAGTCTTGAGACACGTCCGTAGATCCTCTGCCAGTTCGAGGCCCCGCTGGTATCGCTTGGTCACCTCTTTGCACAGCGCCCTGTCGATAATGGCAGCACAGCACGACGGCAGGTCTGTCCGTATTTGGGCCGGTGGCCGGTGAGGCTTATTGGTAATCTGGAACATCAGGGAAGCAACACTCTCGCCTTGGTAGGGTCTCTCGCCGGTCAGCAACTCGTATAAGACTATTCCAAGCGAAAAAAGGTCCGAGCGGCCGTCCACGTTCTCTCCGGCAATCTGTTCCGGCGACATGTAGCTCGGCGTCCCGAGGATCACATCGGTTCGGGTCTTGGTGGACGTTGTGAGACGCGCGGTGCCGAAATCCATGATTTTGACAACCCCGTCCTTTGCGAACATGATATTCGCTGGTTTGATGTCCCGGTGCACGACCCCCTGGCTATGAGCGTGGTCGAGGGCTTCGGCTACTGTGGTAACGAGTTCCAGCACTTGCTTGATGGGCTTGAGATTCTCCTTGCGGCACCAGTCCTTCAGGGTGATCCCCTCCAGCACTTCCATGGCGATGTATCCCAAGTCTTGCTCGTCCCCAGCGTCGAAAATCGTCACGATATTCGGATGCGAGAGTCGACCCGCCGATTTGACTTCACTGAAAAAGCGGCGCTTGATATCCAGTAACTGGCCTGGCTCCTCCACCTCATCAAACCGGATTGTTTTGAGAGCGACGAACCGCTGGATGGTGGGATCTTTGCCCAGGTAGACCACGCCCATCGCCCCACGGCCCAACTCTTGGATGACCGCATACCGCCCCAGTTTGCGTCTCTGATTGGGGGGTTCGATTCGAACAGTCCGGTCATGGCTTTCTTTTTGGAGATTACTTGGTTGCGCACGGCTGCTTGGCTGCACCGGCAACGGCACGGTTTTATCCGCCTCATCGCGGGACTTCCTTGCTGGGGCGGATTCCTGCCGTGGTTGGGCGGGTTCCTTCTGGATCGTCTCACCCTCTCTGGTCTGCATCAGCATTGCAAGGCTGCGCAGCAACACCACAATCAGCCACAGGGCCATGCAGATGGCCCCAAGCAGGAAAATCAAATTGTAGATCCGTCTGTCCACCTGCGCCATGAACGGTCCTGCGAGGGGCAACATGACCTCGTGCCCGGCCAGAATCACAACAAGCAGGGCCGCCGGCGGGATGATACGGCGCAGAAAGGAGAACCACTTCCCTTCCTTTGGAAGCTGGCTCACTGCCCGGTGGCTCAACAGCCAGAACCCCAAGAGGGCCACCGTATAGGCCGTGAATTCCGTTATATTTGAAGCCGGCAACTGTGTGTCGCCGATGGTCATGTCTTTGACCATCGGCATGCGGCCCGGATTGGCACCCAGCAACAGGGCCACGCCAATGCCGATTCCGTACAGCCAAACCCAGCCCCAGGCTCTCACGACCACCCTCCGTTGCTTCAAAAAGCTTCAGGAATTTCAGTTAAAAAGCAAGCAAAATCTCATCGAGGCCAGAAGGGCCCCCAAGTGCTTAGGGGAACCGGTCCGCCACCACCGGCTGGCCCGTGCCCGTCCAGTAGCCGGCGCACATGCGCGGCGTGGTGTGCCGGATCGCAAAGCGCCCGTCGGGCGCAAGGACGAGCGCGCCGGCCGCGCCGAATCCCTCGACCTTCCGGATGCGCCGGTCCAGTTTCTCGAGCACCAGCTTGGTCGCTGTCGTGGGGTTCGCGCCCATCGCCATTCGGTCCGCGATCTCTTTGGCCACCGCGATCCGGATGATGCTCTCACCCAGGCCGGTCATGGAGACCGCGCCGGCCTCGTCGTCAGCGTAGATCCCGCAGCCAATCAGGGGGCTGTCGCCCGCGCGGCCAGGGAGCATGAACGCGATGCCGCCGGTGGACGTGCCAGCCGCGAGTGTGCCCCGCTGGTCCAACGCGACCGTGCCCACAGTCTCCTCTCCCAGCATCTGCCGGTAGAGCCGGAGCATCCGGCGCTGGGGGCCGGTGGCAGTCACGGCTTCGCGCGAGGTGTTCCGTCTTGCGGACGCTCGCGCCGAACGGCGGTGATTGGCGGCTTGCCGTTCCAGCTTGAAGTGACAGGCGAAGCGCGTCGCGTGGGGACCGATCAAGAGGACGTGTGCGGTCTTCTCCATAACGAGCCTGGCCGCGCTGATTGGATGACGCACTGCCTCGATGCCCGCTACCGCGCCGGCCTTCAGCGTGCGCCCTTCCATGAGGGCGGCGTCCATCCGCCGGACGCCGTCGAGTTGGAGGTGCGCGCCGGTCCCGGCGTTGAAGAGGCCGGAGGACTCCAGGAGGCGTGTCGTAGTTTCCACCGCGTCCAGGGCATGCCCTCCGCGCCGCAACACGGAGTAGCCGCGGCTGAGCGCGTCAGCGAGACAGGCGAGTTGGGCCGGCGTCACGATGCGCGCGCCAGCGCCGCCGTGGGCCAGGATGACAGGAGTGTGATGGAGGGTGCGGGAACGCCGGCGGCCGCTCACGCGTGCTTGTCGGCCGACTCGGCGAGCCGGGCCCGATAGCGGGCGATGAGGTGACGCTGCAGCCACATGCCACCGGCCACGAGCAGGACGACGGTGATCACGACGGCGATCAAACGGCCGTCGCCGGCGCCTTCCTTCACGTACACCTTGCCGTCGGTGCCTTTGACGACCTGAAGGTCCTTGTTGAACTTGTGGACGCGGCCGGTGGGATCGCCCAGGTTGATCCATTCCTTGCAGAGCCGCACCGGGTCCTGCTCGCCGAGGGGCTTGTACCAGGCCATGCGGAGGCAGATGTCACGGGTTGGATCGAAGAGGTCGCGCTCGGCGAAGATCTGGTCCAGGTCTACGCCGCTGCCCCAGAGGACCAGCAGGAATAGCGCGTTGACTCCGACGATGAGGCAGACGGCCAGGCGGACGGTGTAGCGCCGGACCTGGTCCGCGATCCGCTGATCCGTGGCGGTCTGCACGACGACATCCGATGCCATGGACATGCCCTACGCGACGATCTCAGTCCCGATGCCCTTGTCCGTAAAGATCTCTAACAAAATTGCGTGCGGCATGCGGCCGTCGATCACGTGCGTCTTCCTGACGCCACCCTCGAGCGCGGTCAGGCACGCCTGCACCTTGGGCAGCATGCCTTCGCTGATCGTGCCCTTCTTCACCATGCGGGCCACGTCCTTGCGGGCCAGCGTCGAGACGAGTTTCCCCTCCTCGTCCTTGATGCCCTTCACGTCCGTCAGGATTACCAACTTCTCCGCCTGGAGGGCGCCGGCGATCGCTCCCGCCACCAGGTCGGCGTTAATGTTGTACGTGCGCCCGTCCTTGCCGACGCCCATCGGGGCGATGACGGGGATGGCGTTGGTGGACTGGAGGTTCTTCAAGATGGAAGAGTCTACTGCCTGGACGTCGCCGACGAGTCCGTAGTCCTCGTCCTCGCCCCAGCCGCTGAGGTCTGCCCCCAGCTTCTTGGCCCATTCAGCTTTCGTGAAGGGTTTGGCTTGGATGAGCCCGCCATCCTTGCCGCTCAATCCAACGGCCTTGGCCCCGTGCCGGCTGATCAACGACGCGATCTCCTTGTTGATGGTGCCCCCGAGGACCATCTCGACAATTTCCATCGTGGCTTCGTCGGTCACGCGGACGCCCTGGCGGAACTTGGGCTCGATGGCCAGCCGCTTGAGCATCTGGTCGATCTGCGGCCCGCCTCCATGGACGATGACCGGGTTCAGCCCGACGTACTTCATGAGCACGACGTCGGTGGCGAAGCCGTCCTTCAACGCCGGGTCGGTCATGGCCTTGCCGCCGTATTTCAGCACGACGGTCTTCCCGGCGAAGGCCCGGATATAGGGCAGGGCCTCGACCAGCACGTTCGCTTTCTTGATCAATTCGTCCATGCGCGCCCTCGATTATAAAATGTATCGGCTCAGGTCCTGGTCCTTGACGATGTCTTTGAGGCGATCCTTCACGGCCCGCGCGTCGATCGTCAGCTTCTTCTCGGTCAGCTCCGGTGCCTCGAAGGAGATCTCCTCCAGGAGCCGCTCCATGATCGTGAAGAGCCGGCGCGCGCCGATGTTCTCCGAGCGCTCGTTGACCTGGACGGCGGTCGCCGCGATCTCCTCGATACCCTCACGGGTGAAGTCCAGCGTGATGCCTTCCGTCTCGAGCAGGGCCGTGTACTGCTTGAGCAGGGCGTTCTGGGGCTCTGTCAGGATGCGGATGAAGTCGTCCTTCGTCAAGGGCTCCAGTTCGACCCGGATCGGAAAGCGGCCCTGCAGTTCCGGGATCAGATCCGAGGGCTTGGCCACGTGAAACGCCCCGGCTGCGATGAACAGAATGTGGTCCGTCTTGACCGGCCCGTACTTGGTCGTGACGGTGGAGCCCTCGACGATCGGCAGGAGGTCGCGCTGGACACCCTCCCGCGAGACGTCGGGCCCCATCGTCCGCTCGCGTCCGGCGATCTTGTCGATCTCGTCCAGGAAGATGATCCCGTTCTGCTCCGTCTTGGCGACGGCTTCCTTGACGACCGCTTCCATGTCGATCAGCTTCTGGGCCTCCTCCTGGATCAGCAGCTCGAGCGCTTCCGGGACCTTCACC
>CAZSUT010000057.1:0-14292 GCA_964610095.1 uncultured Nitrospirales bacterium
ATCGCCTTGTTGGGCTGAACCACCATGCCGGTGATCTTGCTCACGAGCCGGCTGGCCTTGATGATCTCCTCTGTGACGATCTTGGTGTCCGCCCCGTAGAAGTCCTTGCGGGTGCGGAGCCCCATCACGATCTCTTCCATCGAGGCGTTGCCCGCCCGCTCGCCGATCCCGTTGATGGTGCACTCCACCTGGCCGGCGCCCTCCATCACGGCGGCCAGCGAGTTGGACACCGCCATGCCTAGGTCATTGTGACAGTGCACGGAGATCACGGCCTGCTTGATGTTGGGCACATTCTCCCGGATGCCCCGGATGAGTCTGCCGAACTCTTGCGGCGTGGCGTAGCCCACGGTGTCGGGGATGTTGACGGTCTTTGCGCCCGCCTCGATCGCGGCCTCCAGCACCTCGTAGAGGTACTTGGCGTCCGAGCGCGTCGCGTCCATGGGCGAGAACTCGACGTCCTCCACGTAGCCACGGGCGCGCGTCACCATCTCCACTGCGCGCTTCAAGGCTTCTTCCCGCGTGAGCCGGAACTGGTGCTTGAGATGGATGTCCGACGTTGAGATGAACGTGTGGATGCGGACCTTGGGCGCGCCCTTCAAGGCTTCCCAGGCGCGGTCAATGTCCTCCGGGCGCGCGCGGGCCAGGCTGCAGATCGTCGGACCCTCCACTTCCTGCGCGATGCGCCGCACGGCCTCGAAGTCGCCCGGCGAGCTGTACGCAAAGCCGGCCTCGATGATGTCCACGCCGAGCCGCGCCAGCTGCTTGGCCACCATCAGCTTCTCGTCCGGGTTCATGGCCGCGCCGGGAGACTGCTCGCCGTCCCGGAGCGTCGTGTCGAAGATGCGGATCAGACGACTCATCTCATTCCTTCAGCTCGCCAGGCAGCCGTTCCGGTTCCAGGCCACGACGGGCCGTCCGGCGCACCAGGTTGACCGCCAGCATCACCACGCCCGACAAGGCGTAGGCGGCAAACAACGTGAACAACGCGATCTGGGGCGCCGCCGCGATCAGCATGATCCCCAGCACGCCCCACACCAGATACATGAAGCCTTCCCCGGCCCGGAGCTTCATGCCTTTGAACTTCGTGTACCTGATCGTGCTGACCATCAAGAAGGCCAGAACGAACGATACGACCAGGATCAGAACCGGTTTCACCTCTTGGCCCAGACGGAGTATGTGATGGTCCAGCAGCATGAGCGACGCCATCGCACCGGCGGCCGCCGGGATCGGGAGGCCCATGAAATAGCGGTTGTCGGCCGTGGCCGCCAGCACGTTATAGCGCGCCAGCCGGAGCGCCCCGCAGCCCACAAAGGCAAAGACGACGGCGAGCCCCAGGAGCCCGTACCCGCTCAGCGCCCACGAGTAGATCAGGACCCCCGGCGCCACGCCAAATGACACCAGGTCGGCCAGAGAATCGTACTCGATGCCGAACTGACTGGTCGTCTTCGTCCAACGGGCGGACTGGCCGTCCAGCATGTCGAAGATCAGCGCCACCAGGATAGCGATCGCCGCCTTCACGTAGTTGGCGCCGAACACCGCCATGATCGCGTAGAGCCCGCAAAAGAGGTTCCCGGTCGTGAGCAAATTCGGCACGACGTAGATGACCTGCCGGCGGCGCTCCCGTAATGAGGTTCTCATTCTCATGGCAACACTCCGATGATGGACTCGCCTCCCGTCACCTTATCCCCGGTCTTGATCCGCATCTTCGTCTCCTTCGGCAAGTAGAGGTCCATGCGGGACCCGAACCGGATCAGCCCGTACCGCTCGCCCCGCGCGACCCGCTCGCCTTCGGTGAGCCAGCAGACGATGCGCCGCGCCACGTACCCCGCCACCTGCACGCACAGCACGCGATGTCCGGCGTCCGTCGCGAACAGCGCTGCCACCTGCTCGTTCGCCAGCGTCGCGTCCGGCCGGCTCGCCACCAGGAACTTGCCGGGGCTGTACGCGACGGCCTTCACCAGCCCGGCGCACGGCGTGCGGTTGATGTGCACGTCCAGCGGGCTCAGAAAGATGCTCACCCGCACCGCCCGTGCCTTGAGAAACCGCGGCTCCTCCTCTTCCGCCACCGCCAGCACGCGGCCGTCGCCAGGCGAGACGACCAGGTTGGCCCCGTCCGGCACCCGGCGTGTTGGATTGCGAAAGAACCACCCCGTGAAGAGCACGACGGCGCCGAACAACGACCCGGCGACCGTCCAGCCCAACGCCCATGCCGCCACCGCGGGAATGCCCGCGACCGCCAGGAAGGGCAGTCCTTCCCGGGCGATCGGCCAGCCACGCGCCCGGTCAGCCATAGATCAATTCTTGGACTTGTCGACCAGTTGGTCTTTCTTGAGCCAGGGCATCATGGCGCGCAACCGGGCCCCGATGTCTTCAATCGGATGCTGCTCGCCGCGCTTGAGCAAGGCGTTGTACTGGGGGCGATTGGCCTGGCACTCGAGAATCCATTCCCTGGCGAATCGCCCGCTCTGGATCTCCTCGAGGATGCGCTTCATCTCCAGCTTGGTCTCATCGGTGATGATGCGGGGCCCGCGGGTTACGTCGCCATACTTGGCCGTGGTGCTGATCGAGTATCGCATGTTGGCGATGCCGCCCTGGTAGATCAGGTCCACGATCAATTTCACCTCATGCAGGCACTCGAAATAGGCCATCTCCGGAGAATAGCCCGCCTCCACCAGCGTTTCGTACCCCGCCTGGATGAGCGCCGTCAGCCCGCCGCACAGCACGACCTGCTCGCCGAAGAGATCGGTCTCCGTCTCCTCGCGGAAAGTCGTCTCGATGATCCCGGCGCGCCCGCCCCCGATGGCGGAGCCGTAGGCCAGCCCGATCTCCCTAGTGTCGCCGGACGGGTCCTGATGCACGGCCAGCAGGCACGGCACGCCGCTGCCCTTGGTGAACTCCGAGCGGACGAGGTGCCCGGGTCCCTTAGGGGCGATCATGAACACGTTGATCGTGGGCGGCGGCACGATCTGGCCGAAATGGATGTTGAAGCCGTGCCCGAAGGCCAGATAAGTGTTCTTCTTCATGTTCGGGCCGATTTCTGCGCGATAGATTCCGGCCTGCATTTCATCCGGCGCCAGGATCATCACCACATCGGCCCGCTTCACGGCGTCAGACACCGGCATGACTTTAAGGCCGGCCCGCTCCGCCTTCTGCCAGGACGCGCCCTCGCGGAGGCCGACGAGCACGTCCATGCCGCTGTCCTTCAGGTTCAGCGCGTGCGCGTGCCCCTGGCTGCCGAACCCGATGATCGCGATCGTCTTCCCCTTCAGCACTTTCAAATCGGCGTCTTTATCGTAGTAGATCTTCAACATGATGACTCCCTACTTCTCTTCTTTCAGAATGCGCTTGGGCTGCATAGCGGCCTGGCGGACCGGCTCGCGCGCGATCGCGACGCGGCCCGTCCGGACCAGTTCCTTGATGCCCAGCGGCTGGAGCAGGTTGATGCATGCCTCAACCTTCCTGACGTCCCCGGTGACCTCGATCGTATAGGTAGTCGGCGTCGAATCCACCACCTTGCCCCGGAAGATGTCGGCGATGCGCAACGCTTCGGCGCGGTCCTCCTGTCGCGTGTGGATCTTGATCAGCGCCGTTTCGCGCTCGACGAATTCGCTCTCGTTCAGGTCCACCACCTTGATGACGTCGATGACCTTGTTGAGCTGCTTGACAATCTGCTCGATAATCTTGTCGTCGCCCCGTGTGACGATCGTCATCATGGACATGCTCGGGTCCAGCGTCGGCGCCACGGACAGGGTCTCGATGTTGTAGCCACGCCCGCTGAACAGATTGGCCACGCGCGACAGCACCCCGAATTTGTTCTCCACCAGCACTGAGATGATATGCTCCACTCTTACTCCTCTAGCAGGCAGCGTTTGTCATTGCGAGCGACCATCGGGAGCGCGGCAATCTCGCCTCTGTCACTGAGAGATTGCTTCGTCGATTTGCTCCTCGCAATGACAACCAAGGGTGCACCCGTCTTACGCCGTCAGGACGGCGTCCTTATCCTCGCCGGCCACCTTGGGAGCCGGCTTCTCGCCGCGCTTCATCTCCGGCGGGTCTTCGAGGATCATCTCGTGGTTGCAACCGCCTGCCGGGATCATCGGGTAGCAGTTCTCGTAGGGGTCCACCTCAAGATCCACGATCACCGGCTTGTCCACCTTCAGCGCCTCCTTGATGACGCCGTCCACCTCGCCCACCTTCTTCGCCCGGAGCCCGACCGCGTTGAAGGCCTCGGCCAGCTTCACGAAATCGGGGACCGTGTCCAGATAGGACGACGCATACCGGCCCTCGTAGAAGAGGTCCTGCCACTGGCGCACCATGCCGTGGAAGTGGTTGTTGAGGATGAAGACCTTAACCGGCAGCTTGTTCACGACCGCGGTGGCCATCTCCTGCATGTTCATCTGGAAGCTGCCGTCGCCCGCGATACAGAGCACCAGCTTGTCGCGGAAGGCTGCCTGCGCCCCCAGCGCCGCCGGCATCCCGAAGCCCATCGTGCCCAGCCCGCCAGAGGTCAGCCATCGGCGCGGCTTGTTGAGGACGAAGTGCTGGGCCGCCCACATCTGATGCTGGCCCACGTCGGTCGACACGATCGGGTCCTTTTCCTTCGTGAACTGGTAGATCCTGTCGATGACGTACTGCGGCTTGATCAGCGCGTCCGGCGGCTGCTCGTAAGTCAGCGGGTGCTTGGCCTTCCACTCGTTGATCTGGTGCCACCAGGGCTTCCGCTGTTCGACGGCATTGCCGTTCGGCGTCGCCTTGAGCATCGCCTTCAGCTCCCGGAGCACGGTTTTGACGTCGCCTACGATCGGGATATCCACGTGGACGTTCTTGCGGATGGACGTCGGGTCGATGTCGATGTGGATGACCTTGGCCTCCGGGCAGAACTCCGACACCTTGCCGGTCACCCGGTCGTCGAACCGGGCCCCGATCGCGATGACGAGGTCCGAAAAGTGGACGGCCATGTTAGAGGCGTAGGAGCCGTGCATCCCCATCATGCCGAGCGACAGCGGGTGCGAGCCGGGGAAGGCGCCCAGGGCCATGAGAGTCATGTCCACGGGGATCTGCGTCAGCTCGGCGAACTCCATGAGCTCCTCCTGCGCGTTGGAGAAGATCGCGCCGCCGCCCACGTAGATGATCGGCTTCTTGGCCTTGTGGATGGCCTCCACGGCCTGCTTGATCTGCCATTTGTTCCCTTCGTAGGTCGGGTTGTAGCCCCGGATGGACACGCGGTCCGGATAGTGGAACTCGCCCTTGTTCATCGCGACGTCCTTCGGGATGTCCACCAGCACGGGGCCCGGCCGGCCGGTCATGGCGATGTAGAAGGCCTCCTTGATGATCTGCCCCAGGTCGTTCACGTCCTTGACCAGGAAGTTGTACTTGGTGCACGGCCGGCTGATGCCGACGTTATCCGCCTCCTGGAAGGCGTCGTTGCCGATGAGATGGGTCGGGACCTGCCCGGTGAAGACGACGATCGGGACCGAGTCCATGTAGGCGTCCACCAGCGGAGTGACCACGTTGGTCATGCCCGGCCCGGAGGTGACCAGCGCGACGCCCGGCTTGCCCGTGGCCTTCGCGTAGCCCTCCGCCATGTGGCCGGCGCCCGCTTCGTGCCGGGTCAGAATGACCTCGATGTCCTTCTGCTGGTGCAGGACGTCGAATATCTTCAACACCACGCCGCCCGGGAGGCCGAAGATGGTCTTCACCCCTTCGCGCTTGAGGCACTCCACAAAGATTTCGGCACCCGTGAGCTTCATCGCAACTCCTCTCCTCTCTGTAAGGTTCTCTCCGGGCGTTAGGGCCCGCCAAAAACCTGAAAAATCAGCGCAGTTGAAATGGAAACGCTATCACGGAGAGGCCTATGCCGTCAACTCTAGCTACATAACCACCTTGACAGAGCTTCCACGCACTCGCTAGGGTGGGACCTATCATGGATCGGCTTGTCGAGTGCGTTCCCAACTTCAGCGAAGGCCGGAAGCCCGAGACCATTGACGCGCTGGTCCACGCCAGTCAGGCTGTCCCCGGCGTGGTCGTGCTGGACCGCCAGAGCGACGCCGATCACAACCGCACCGTCCTGACCTTCATCGGACCGCCCGAATCCGTCGCCGAAGCCGCCTTTCGGGCGGCTGAACAGGCCCTCCACCGGATCAACCTCACCACGCACCGCGGCGAGCATCCCCGCGTCGGCGCCACCGACGTGATCCCGTTCGTCCCGATCCGCGGCGTCACGTTGGACGACTGTGTCCACCTTGCGCGGCTCGTCGGGCGTCGTCTGGCGGAGGAACTGCACATCCCGGTCTTCCTCTACGAGCACGCCGCCAAGGTGCCGTTCCGCACCCGCATCGAGGACATCCGTCGAGGCGGACTCGAGGAGCTGGCGGAGCGGATGCGGATGAACCCGGAGTGGGCGCCGGACTTCGGAGATGCGAAGCTGCACCGCACGGCCGGGGCCACCATCGTGGGTGCGCGGCGCCCACTGATTGCGTACAACGTGAACCTCGCCAGCAAAAACCTGGACATCGCCAAGGCCATCGCATACACCGTGCGCACCTCCAACGGCGGACTGCCTTCGGTCAAGGCCGTGGGCATCACCTTGAAGACGCGCGGCATCGTGCAGGTCTCCATGAACCTGGCCAACTACGAAGAGACGCCCGTCCACGTGGCGTACGAGGCGGTCAAGGCGGAAGCAGCCAAGCGAGGGGTGGAAGTCCAGGGCAGCGAAGTGATCGGACTGATCCCGGAAGCGGCCGTGGCGCAGGTCGCCGGGCACTACCTCAAGCTGGAAAACTTCTCCATGAACCAGATCCTCGAAGCTCGCATGGCCCAGGTCCTGATGCAGGACCTCTCCACCACGGTCGGTCAGTTCCTGGAGGCCGTCTCAGCTCCGAATGCGGCGCCGGGCGGAGGCAGCGTGGCGGCCATGACCGGCGCGTCCGCCATGGCCCTGGGCGTGATGGTCGCTGGTCGCCTGCTCGAAAAGGAAATGCAGCCCCAGAAGGTCGCCACGCTCCGCTCGAAGCGCGACCTCCTGATCCAGCTCCGAGACCGGCTCCAGGCGGCGATCCGCGAGGACGCCGCCGCGTACAATGCCGTGATCCAGAGCACCAAGCGGCCCATGATTGATCCGGAGCGAGGCGCGGCCCTCCAGCAGTCCCTCAACGTCGCGATCGCGGTTCCACTCGCGATCATGGAGCTGGCAGTGAACGGCAGGGACGTCCTCCGCGAGCTGATCCCCTTCGCCTCTTCGCCCCTGGCCGCTGACCTGAAAGCCGGCATCTTCGCAGCACGAGCAGCCGGCGAATGCGCCCTCGCCTGCGTCAGGGTCAATCTGGAGTCGCTCAAAGACGATCCCCGTGGGCCAGAGTTGCTGAAACAGCTCGCCCCGTATGAAGAGCGGCTCCACCGGGACTGAGTCCTCTCCCTAACGCTTTCCATGTTTGCAAAAGTGATCTCCGGCGGGCAGACGGGCGTGGACCGCGCGGCGCTGGACGTTGCTCTGGAGCTGGACGTGCCGGCCGGTGGGTGGTGCCCCAAGGGGCGCAAAGCTGAAGACGGCTCGCTCGCCCTTCGCTATCCGTTGACGGAAACGCCCTCTGAGGAATACTGGCAACGCACTGAATGGAACGTCCGCGATTCGGACGGCACGCTTGTCCTCACACGCGGGGCCCCAACGGAGGGGACGGCCTACACGATCGAAGTGGCGAGGAAACTGGGAAAGCCCTGCCTGGTGCTGGACTTGACCGATGCGCCTAACGAGTCAGCCGTGAAGGACTGGGCGGATGAGCACGAGGTCCGCGTGTTGAACGTGGCAGGCCCGCGCGAGTCCAAATGCCCCGGCATCTACGCGCAGGCTGAGCAATTTCTCCGGAAGGTGTTCTAGCTCTCCATCATCTCCAGGCGCGCGTCGAACTCGTGGCGGCACTGGGTGCAGCGCACACAGTCGCGCTCGACCGTCCCCTCTTCGCTGGGCACGGCCATGCCACCGCAGTCCGGACAGCGTCGTACCTGGGCGGCCTCGCCATCCGGCGTCTCGAACTTCGACCCGCGGAGACAGTACACGTGCTTTCCGTCAAGCTGCCAGGGCTTCCCAGCATTGTCCACGACGGGCAAGGTGATGTAATGGTGGGCGGCGTAGTCCTCCAGTTCCTTTCGGGTCTTGAGCCCGCCCTTGATCAGCTTTCCGGTCTTCGCATCATACAGAGAGTCCTCTTTCACTACTACTTTCGTCGGTCCAAACTTCATCGGACACCTCCTGCCTTACATGTTTTCCTTTTTCGGCATGTAACGGCTGCGCGTTTTGTCCATTGCGTCGGTCAGGTCTTTCCATTCCTGCGCGGTCAGGATCGTTTTCAGCTTGAAACGCAGCCCCAGGATCCTGGTCGCACTAGCCATCCGTTCGTTGTTCTGCTCGTCCAGCAGCTTGATGAACTGCTCCGGCGCCGCCTCATAGTTGGCGTTCAACGCGTACAGCTTCTGATGGTAGTCGCTGGTCTTCTTGAAGGACTGCTTGACCTCATTGACGATGTCCTGAACGACCGCCTTGGCCTGCTTGGCCTTCTCCGGATCCTTGACCGTCCGGTCCACCAGTTCGTTCGTCTCGGCGAGTCCGCGCTCGAGCGCCGCCTCCCGATAGCTGCTCCCCGTCCCGTACCCGTGGTGCCGAGCGCACCCCCCCACCACCAGTGTCGTCGCAACCAAAGCCAGTATCAACATCTTCGCGGTCTTCATCCTTGATAACCTCCCTGCCGGGCGTAAGGGGTAGAAGCATAATCGTTTCAACGCTCGAGCGCAATCGTCTTTGACGCAAACCGATTGACCCGTAGGCCCCTTGTCTCTACAATGACCCCGCCATGCCGCCTAAAACCCGCATTCACGCCCTCTTGGAGAAGGAACGGACCCTTATCTTCCCGGGCGTGTACGACGCGCTGGGCGCGAAGCTCGTGGAGCGCGCCGGCTTTCCCCTGACCTTCATCTCCGGTTACAGCGTGGCGGCCACGCAGCTCGGCCTGCCTGACTTTGGCTACCTCACGCAGACCGAGATGGTGGCGACCGCGAAGCGGGTCTGCGGGTCGGTCAAGATTCCGATCATTATCGACGCCGACACCGGCTACGGCAACGCGCTGAACGTGATCCGCACGGTGAACGAGCTGATCGACGCCGGCGCAGCCGGCATGTTCCTGGAGGATCAGGTCTGGCCCAAGCGATGCGGCCACATGAAGGGCAAGCGGGTCATCCCGGTCGAGGAGCACGTGCAGAAGATCCGGGCCGTGGTGGACGCGCGTCGGGGCCGCGACTTCTTCATCGTGGCGCGCACGGACGCCCGCCAGGTCAACGGCCTGGAGGACGCGATCAAGCGGTGCCTGAAGTACAAGGAGGCCGGCGCCGACGCGCTCTTCATCGAGGCGCCCCGGAGCGGGGAGGAGCTGAAGACGATCGCCAAGGAGCTGCCGCCGCCGCTCGTCGCCAACATGTTGGAGGGCGGTGTCACGCCGCTACTCACCAAGGACGAACTGGAGAAGATCGGCCTCCAGCTCATCGTCTGTCCGCTGACCGCGCTCTACGCCTCGGCCAAGGCCATGCAGGAGATGTTCAACCTGATCAAGACCAAAGGTACCACCCGCGACGCGCTGGACCGTCTGCTTCCCTTCAAGCAGTTCCACGACATCATCGGGCTCGACGATTACTACAAACTCGACGAGAAGTATCGCACGCCTGACGAAAGTTAGCGTCGGTCTGTCGACTGCGGCTCCGGGTCCTGCCGCCGGTTTCCTCCGCAGGCATGCGGCCCGTCGCGGCCCCGATGACTCGGGCCCGCTGTGGCGGGGGGCCCCCAACAGGCGTCACCCCTTCGCCTCCAGCGACACATGACCGACGCCTCTTGCGGGTGGCATCGAGCGGGCCCCGGGCGGAGCGGAAGACGGCACACCCGAGTCCGCGGGGCCGCGACGGGGAAGCCGTCTGAGCACGTCCGGGTGGCTCGATGACAGGACCCGCTCTTGTAGCGACCACCTCAGCTCACCGATCCGAACCACCTATAGCGGTAGCGGGCGACGAGGCGGTAGGCCAGATAGGCGAGCGGCCGGATCAGCGGCACGCGCAGGACGGCATGCAGGACGCGCCCCCCGGGAAGCCCCGGCACCAGCGGGAGGAAGGCGTCCAGCCCGCGGCTGATCGTGCCGTCCGGCTCCACGAGAAAGGCCACATCGGGGCGGCCCGGCTTGTACTCGGAGCCAAGCCGACACGCGGCCTCTTCACTCTGGTACGGGACGAACCGTATATCCGCGTGTTGCGGGTCCGGCCCTAGCCGCTCCAATCCCGCCTTGGCGGTCACGCAGAGCCGGCACTGGCCGTCATAGATCAGCGTCCGCATTACCCGAAGAGCTTTGCAATCTGATCTGAAGACAACGGCGCAGTCCGCGCGAGCGCCATGTTGTCCCGGACATGGTCTGCCTGCTTCATCCCGACTAGCGCCGTGCCAATGCCCGGCGTCGAACGGACGAACTGCAAGGCTCGCTGGGCGTCAGTGCCCTCGCCCAGCGCTTGATGCAGGTCCGCCGGGAGCCCGCGCGCAAGCCTTCCCTGCAGGATTGGCGCGCTGATCATCACGTAGATGTCGAGCGCCTTGGCGGCTACCAGAAGCGGCACCGTCGCGCCGTTGAAAGACTGCGTCTTCGTAGCGAGCGCCTCCGGCATGCCGATGTTGTACGGCAACTGTATCACCTTGAAGTGATGGTCCTTCCCACCTACCTCCTCCGCCAGCCGTACCAGCGCCTCCAGTGAGAGATGGCCGCGGGCCTTGGGCGACACCCGATAGCCCTCCCAAGTCGCCGTCCCGTATACACGCAGCTTGCCCTGCGCGACCGCCGCTTCGAGCGCTTCAAAGGCCGCGCGCATGCGTTTCATGAACTCGTCGCGCGTCACCTTCTCAAGCTGGATCTCCGGATTATGCAGATAGTACACGTCGAGGCAGGCAAGCCCCAAGTTCCCCAGGCTGGTGTCAATCTGATGTCGTAGATAGGTTGGGGTCATGCAGTGGCAGTCGGCCACCACGTCAGAGGGACTGAAGAGGCCGGGCGTGATGAAGGTCTTCTGCACGTAGGCGTAGCCGTCGCGCGGGGGGGCGCCGTCGTACGGGATGAACCCGCCCTTCGTTGCAATCAGCACTTCGTCGCGACGGCAGGCCCGGTCCTGGATCAGCTCGGCCAGCGCCTGGCCGATCGTCCGCTCGCTGCGCTGGCAGCGGTAGTTGATCGCGCTGTCAATGACGTTGCACCCGGCTTGGACGGCCTGCTTGACCGCGGCGCGATAGAGCGCATCCGTCGCTCCGTCGTGTTTGCCGAGATACGTGCCGAGCCCGATCGTGGACAGCGTCAGGCCGCCCAGCCCTTCGCGGAAGTGTCGTTCATGGGCCGCGCCCGCCGCGACCAGCCGATCGCGGTACCGCCGCGTGCCTTCTGGCGTTGCGTAGCCGGTGAGTTTCATGCGCTGAACTGCTGCCGGCACCAGCCCACCATCTGCTCGACTTCATCCGGCTTGTGATAGTCCATGGCTTTGTGGAAAGTCGCCGCCACGTAGTCCTCGGTCATCTCGGTCGTCTCTTCGAAGCCGGCCCCATGCAGCGCGGGACGGAACTTGGCGACGGCCGGTTGCAGGTAGTACTTGGCCTGCTTCGCGACTTCATCCGTGCCTAGGTCTTCGGGCGTCCCCTCGGACATCAGGCTCATGATGTCCTCAATATCCATGCCCATCTGGCAGAGCAGGCGTCCGTCGGGGGTCAGCTCCAACAGCCAGCCATCGCTTCCCAGATCCATCAGCAGGGCGCCACCAGCTTCCAATTCAAAGAAGGTCGGATGACTCCGCCGGAGCCGCGCGCGGACGGCTTCCCAGTCCGGGTGAACCGACTTCGCCTCAACCGAATCTTCGCTCATGGCTTCACATCCTTCCTGAGAGCGCGCACGCTCATGACCTGGCCTGCACGCAATTGATCAATGCCATCCCGGCAGTAGCCGAGCGGAAGCCACCGGCACGATCCACAGATACCTGGCAGGTCGGAGCCCTTCACCGATGCGCGGATCCGATCCAGGACCTCGCGCCACCGCACCCTGGTCCCCGGCTGGAGTCCCAGCAGCTCCAACACGTGCCGGTCCTGCGCCTGCATGCCTTCTTCCGAGCGTGCGCTGTTCAGCGAACAGCCGGCAGGCGCCAGGTGCGGGCAGGCGGCACAGAACGTGTCCGGCGCCTCCACGACCTCGACCCACCGATCCGGGTTCGAGTTCAGGTCCTGGTGGAGCGCGGCCATGTTCTCAATGAAACCGGCGCTATACCCTTCGCCCCGAAAGCCTTGCAGGCACAAGAGCGTATGGCCCCTGATCCGGACCGCTCCGTGGGCATCCGTGGGTATTTGACGACTGCTCATGATTCCCTCGATCGGTGCTATTATAGCCCGCTGCTGGCAAGCCGCACTAGTCACACCGCAGCCTCCCTTCACTTGACCGTAGGCGACGACCTTCTTAGAATGCCGCCATGTTTGGAGTCTGGAAGCGCAAACCCGCCACGCCCGATGTGGTGATCTACACCAAGCCCGACTGCCCGCTTTGCGACAAGGCCAAGGCCCTTCTCGAAGAGCTTAGCAAGGAGTTCCCTCTCAATCTCATCGAAAAGGACGTCAACAGCGAGGAGAAGGCCCGGAAGTATTACGCCGATCGCGTTCCGGTGATCCTGGTCAACGGCCGCGAGGTCGCAGGGTATCCGCCGGAAGAGAAGTGGGTGAAGATCGCGCTGAAGAACGCCCACCGCCTGGACATGCGGCCGATCTAGTGCGCTAGGCGCTCACGCCTCGCGCCGAAAGGGCAGTCCAATGATGCAACGTCTGCTTGCTTACACGCTTCTGGGGATCCTGCTGTTTGTCGGCTACCAGGTGTGGAGCAAGCGGCACGCGGCTCTACCGCCGCCATCAATCTCTCCGGCGGCGCTCCAAGCGCCTGCCTCTCCTGCTTCTCCAAATACCCAATTGTCCGTGGCGCTGTCCGATCCAGCCGCCCAGCCGATCGTCCGGCAAGGCGGGACGCCGCTGACGATTCCCGTCAAGGTGTCCGGCTCGCCGCATGCGGCCGCGCTGAACGAGATCAACGCGCTGATCCAGCAGGGGAAGGACGCGGAAGCGGAAGCCAAGCTCCAGGCGCTGCCGCCGGACGCTCTGAACGACCCGGCCGTGCGCGCGTCCACCTCCACGCTCTGGAACAATCTCGGGGTCATACGGGTGAAAGCGAGCGGAGCGGCCGCCGGCGTGCCGGCGTACAAATCGGCCCTCGCCATCAACCCGTACAATGCGATCGCCCATCACAACCTGGTCTATGCGTACTGGGAGCTCAAGGACCCGGCCCTGACCCCGGAGCTGCTGGAAGAGTCCATCCGGTTGAACCCGGACAACCCTTTGCCACACCTCGCGCTCGCCGAGCTGCTCCTGAACAAGGACGACCTGGCGGGCGCCCGCACGCACCTCGAGCAGGCCAAGGACCGCATCGCCGAGTCGCCCAACCTTCAGGTCTACCTGGGACGACTCATCGCGCGTGTCGAGCAGACGCAGAGGGCCGAGCAGAAGTTTCTGGCGCGGGAAAGCTCCCACTTCCTGGTGAAATTTGACGGCGACGCCGATCAGGCCGTGTGGACCCGTGTCCTGGAGATCCTGGAAGACGCGTACCGGGAGATCGGCCAGCAGCTCGGCCACTTCCCCTCAAAGCCGATCCTGGTGGTGCTGCACACGCGCGAGACCTTTCAGGGGGCCGCTGGCGGGCCGGCGTGGTCCGATGGGCTTTACGATCCGGTGATGGGGCGCATCAAGGTGCCGACGCAAGGGGCGCTGACCGACAAGGCCTGGCTGACCCGTGTGCTGCGTCACGAGTACGTGCATGCGCTGTTGCACGATCGGATGGGGGGACGCGGCGCGGTCCCGCAATGGCTCAACGAGGGGCTGGCCATGCAACTGGCTGGCGACCCTCCGCCCGACATCCCTGAACTCGTCCGCGGCCAAGTGACGCTGGTCAACTTGAGCTATCTTGAGGGCAGTTGGATGGTCCTTACGCCCAAGCAGGCAATCGTCGCCTATTTGGAAGGCAATTCGGCTACCAAGTATTTCATCGATCGGTTCGGGATGGACAAGATTCGCGAGGTGCTCGGCCAGTTGGCGACGGGGCAACCGTTCCCCGACGCGTTCAAGGACCGGCTGTTCATCACCTACGAGGACTTCCAGCACCGCTGGATCGACGAGCTCAACGAAAAGATCAAGGCAGGACGATTATA
>CAZSUT010000058.1:0-14244 GCA_964610095.1 uncultured Nitrospirales bacterium
AACGGCTTGCACCGTACCCCACGCCCGCCGACCTTGTCAAGCCATCGGAACTTACCTATGATACCCGTCCCAATGCATTCGCCACTCGCCCTCGCCGTTTCCTGGTTGTTGGGCGCAGCTTTGTTGGTCGCGGGAGATGCCCAAGGGGCCGGTCCCGCGTCTCAGGCCCAGACCGGGACCGTATCCCAGGTCACGGTCACCTATCCCAACGGAGCCCGTCTCCTCGCCGAAGTGGCCGACACGCCTGCCAAGCGGGCCAGCGGGCTGATGTTCAGGGACCGGCTGGCTCCCGACAAGGGCATGCTGTTCGTCTTCGAAGAAACCGGCGAGTGGCGTTTCTGGATGAAGAACACCAAGATCGCACTGGACATCCTGTGGCTGGGACCGGATAAGCAGATCGTCTATATCGAGGAGAACGTCCCGGAATGCCGCCAGGATCCCTGCCCGGAATACAAATCGAACAAGGAGGCCTTGTACGTGCTCGAACTGCCGGCCGGGACGGTCAAACGTGAGAAGCTCGCCAAGGGGATGAAACTACAGTTCAAGCTGCCGAAGTAGAAAATTTAGACCGGGACTAACTCATGGATTGTGGCCAGGAGCTCTTTTCGCTTAAACGGCTTAAGGAACGTGCGGTGGGCACCGAGTACTCTGGCGGTGGCGAGGAAGTCGAAGTTTCCCGTTGGTCCCCCTCCCGAGATGGCAATGATCTTAGCATCCGGGAACTTGTATCGTAGCATATGGATGAGAGCAGCACCCGATACCTTGGGCATCACAAGGTCAACGATGAGAAGGTCAATAAGATTCTCACAGTACAGGGCAAATCCCCTTGGGGCGTCAGGCGCTTCCAGCACGTCATAGCCCGCCCTCTCCAACATTGTGCGAAGCAGCTTACGGAATTCCTCTTCGTCGTCAACGATTAGAATACGCGGCATGTGGCATTAAAGCGATCGCATCGATGGGCGTCATTAGGGAGAGCAAAGTCGCTACTACGTTTGCCTCTGCCATTTAACCACTTTCGATGTGTGGACGCTATACCCTCAAGTAAGATCAAAGTAAAATTGAAGTAAAAATTGTGGTAAGACTCGATTTATTTCAGCCAAGGCCCCTCGCCCCTTGAAGAAGTTAGGACTGTTGACAGGTCCAAAAGGGTGGCCTAGCCTTTGCATATCTGTCGAGGGTGGTACAACAACTGGAGGCTGGTCAGGAAGTCTCCATCATCCAAGTTAACGGGTCCGCAGGAAATTAGAACGATACTCTTATACACATGCTCACTCACAAAGGCGATCAGAATAGGGTTTTTTCAGTCACGTCGAACGGAGAGGTCAAGGAGAAGCGGCGACTGAGAGCGAGTGCAGGCTTCACATTGATCGAGCTAGTGATCGTCGTAGCGATCATTGGTGTCCTGGCAGCGTTGGCCATCCCAAACTTCTTGAGCTATCAGGCGAAGGCCCGGCAGTCGGAAGCGAAGGTTGGGCTCGGAGGCATCTTCACCGCAGCAACTGCGTATTACGCCGAAAATGCCACCTACTCTGTGGCATCGTTTTCCCAGTTGGATTACGCTCCAGTCGGTTTTCCTATCTATACCTTCAACTACGGGGGCACCACGATTAACAGTGGCTCTAGTGCGAGCACTTGCCCGGGGACGACGTGGGTTGGTCCTAGCCCTGCCATCAGCTCGGCTAGCTTCACGTCTGGTGCCCGAGGCAACATCGACTCCGATCCCACCTGCGATGAGTGGACGATTGATGATCTCAGAAACCTGACGAATACAGTCAACGACGTGCTCAATTAACAAGCCTTAGAGCCGAAAGTTCCCTAAAAGATCCTCGTTCCGATTGACAGCACTCTGAAGAAAAGTAGACTGTCCACTTTTCTCTGCAAGGCTCGTCCTACCTCAACGTATTGGAATGGCGGATTAAAAATCGCAAGAACCCGTTCTTGTTCCGTGACACGCTGAAGAAACTAATCCAGCCTGGGAATTGGGAATATCAAGATCTGATCGCGTCATGACACTTATTGAAAGTATGCTTGGTCGAGTATTTTCCCGCCGTATTTGGTAATATCTGACAGACTATGAATACTGGATAGGTCAGTCCCTTTGGGAATCAAAGCAGCTTCATGCCAATAGCTCATCAGTGTTCCTGGTTTTATGACACTAGCCATCTCCTTGCTATGCGGAGCCTCGATGAAGACACCTACGTGATGAATGTTGAACGGAGAACTGATGGATATTCTTTTTTCTTGTAGCCTTTCCGTTTGGGGATCAACAATGCCACACACAAGCACTATGTCATACTTCTTGTGGAAACGAGATAGTCGAGAAGTATCAAAAGTAGCGCTACATGCCGTTCCGTCATCTCCCCACGAAATTATGATGCGTGGAACTGAGCTACTCGCAATGACAGTTAGAAGAATCCCCCAGAAGAATGCTAGAACTCCGACAACAGTAACCAAGCCAGGGCCAAATACTTTGCTTGTTCCGCGAGCATTATATGCCCATATAACGCCTACTCCTGCCATGAACCACCAACCATAGCTTATGAGCCATCCAATCATTAGGAGAAAAGTATCGTTTTTAATCGACAAAAGAAAATCAATGTTTGATAGCCATGACATCAACTTCCCCGCAAGAGAGCCAGCTATGAGAATAGCTGGCGGGATCTTAGATGTAAACGAATCAAGCGTAGTTTTCTGCATGGCGCAACCCTCCTACGGATTGTGCCTATCATAGCACGCATACCCTCCGCGTCAGATGGATAACCCCCCAAACTTGTACAAGCTACCCCTTGGTTTGACAGGTCCCGAAGGGTGGCCTAGCCTGGCTGAAACTCTTCACGTCCGGGATGGAGCATCCCTATGAGATCAGGCGCTTTCGGAATCTGCCTACTGCTTTCTCTGTGGCTTTCTCAATCTGGAATGGTTTCAGCGCCAGTGCAGGGGTATCGGCTGATGATACCCGGCAACCTTGGCCCTCCCTGGATATACCCTGTACTCATTCCATATAGATGGTGGGATACAATCGGGGTCTATGAAAAGTTTAGAGAGTGCGAACGAGATAAAGAAGAAATTAAAAGTGTCGCTGCATTAACACTATCAAAAATGGAACTAGGCGGCCCTCCCCCTGTAGGCTTGGAGTTAGCAAAGCGTACAATTCGGGCCGAGTGCGTACCAGTTCGTTGAAGCCAGCCTTTATGCTGAGACTGCTCTTCCAAAGTATCGAACAAGGCCTCGGTCAGTCCTTCTCGCAGGTTTCGTTGCTGTTCTACTGCGGCGGTCTGACGCTTCTAGTGTTCGTGATACTGGTTCCTGTTTGGCGAATCCGGATGCAGTACTTAACCACGCGAACGGGGATGGAACAGCGATGGGTGATGACCTGTGGACACTGCGGGAGACGAACGTTTGTTTCAGGCCGAAAGTGCAGCAGTTGCGAACAGGATCTCGGAATTCCATGGATGGTACGACTCTGGACTGCTTGCACGAGAAAGAGTGAGGGAACGTTCGCGCGGCACCTCAAGTGGGGAGTCCACCTTCTCGGGAGTGCCGCCTTCTTGCTGTTCTCGGTCTGGATTGTGATCGCCACAGGGTCGCTTGCCCCACAAGGGGCGTTGCATCGGCTCTTTTTGGGCCTCGCGTTAGTGGCCTTGGCTGTCTTCGGCTGGCTAGCTGGGCGCGCCCTGGGGATTAGGAGGCACGGGGTGCTGGCCCGCGCTAGGGACGCTGTGATGGCGCTGGCTGCGATCGGGACGATGGCTGTCGCCCTGTTTCTGGCCGATTCCGCAAGACCTCAACGGGAAATTTCACTTGCTCGCTTCGACACGATCGCCAATACCGCCCGGATTGGAGAGCGAGTCCTGCTCCTTCCTGAAGGGGAGATCGGGTTTGAATACCTCCAATTGGACCAGGAGAACCTAGGGTATCATCGGATTATTCCGCTGGCTCTCTCCGGGAGCGAGCGCATACCGTTTCAGAGGAACGCATTGAAACAACGGGTCATAAGCCATCTTCGCAAGCATGCGGCCGGCTACACGGCTCGCGGGATCACCGTCCGACTACGCACCGACCGACTTCGGATTACGCCTGGCCAGTCCTACGAGGTGGTCGAGCGGGAGGGTCAGTTGCTGATGAGGAATGTGGCCAGCAGATGAGTACCCTCTACCTTTTCAAAGCAAAAAAGCGATGTCCACACGTCATACACCGGTACGGACGGATGAGAAAGACACAAATGATCCATTCAACGCCTTGACGATGTGAGCGACGCGTCATGCTCTCACCGCAGTTCGGGCATGGACGCGCGACAGGAGCAGCTTCGCGCGCAGACTTGAGCGCGATGAACCACTGCCACCCATACCATGGGAAGCCGAAATAAAATCTGTCGCAGTGGGCACACCGAAAGTAGCCGATGCCGACCGCACGCAACACTATGTAAGACAGGTCATGGCGTCTCTCGGGCTTACGGCTCTCCTTGTGACAGGCTGGACAGGTCGGCATCGGTGGAGCCTAGTGCCAGCGTCTCGGCATCAGCCCGATCTGGACCGCAAGAAGCAGCGTCTCCTGCTGAACCGGCTTGTGCAAAATGTCAATCGATCCCAGATGTAAGGCTTCGCGCACCAGGAGTACGCTCTGGCGGGATGTCAGCAGAATGAGGCCTCCCCTGTAGTTCCGTTCCCGCAATCGGAGTAAAACCTCGGCCGTTAGACTGTCTGGCATGTCCAGGTCCAGCACGACGAGTCCGGGGCTTTCCTTGTCCAACACTTGCAACGCGGCAAAGGTGTCAGGCGCTTGTCGAAGCTCATACCCGCTGTCCCGCAAGGCGTGCGCATAGAGAGCTCGCGTTTTGGGATTGTCGTCCACCAGCAAGATACTATCAGCTTGCAGGCTTGGCTGCTCGGCGCCTTTGTGAGGATTGAGGATGCCTTCCATGGTTCTGACGATCGTGTCCAAGGAGAGGGTTTTGCTCAGAAAATCGACCGCTCCGAGTTGTCGCGCAGCCAGTTCCAATTCCTCCGACCCCCAGGTGGTCAGGATCAAGACCGAGGCGCGCGGGTCAAGTGCATGAATCCGCCTGAGCACCTCCAGCCCGCCCATTTCAGGCATGTAAAGGTCTAACAAAGTAAACTGGGGGCGCAGTTGTTGGAAGGTATCGAGAGCGTCGCACCCCGTGTACGCCGTGAGCACTTCATGGCCATAGCTCTTCAAGAGCCCCTTTAGGAACTCGCAGAACGAGGGCTCATCATCGACGATTAGAATTCTCGCCATGACTCTCTCTGTAGCTCAAGGTCGTAGGAAGTCTAGCGCAGGTGGTCAGAAAAGGCTATGACCCTGTTGTGCGTCGGTTTAGCAGTCCTGCGGTGGTGGATTCAACGAGGTAGTGGTGTACTTCCACCTACAGGGACTGTGATGTAGGTAAAGAACACATCTAAAACAACAAATTTGCATACTGTATCGCCAGCGCAGGCTGGTCGCCTTCGTCAGCACTCCCGACCCTTCTGCCGCTTCCTCCAGCACCACGGCGCTACTGGGTTAGGATCAGCCCACAGCCCACGCCTTGCCTTCCGCGCCGCCTGTTCCAAGGCAGCTAGCACAGGGCTTTTGCCGTATCTTCGGGATCGCCACGCCAAGCCCGCCTCCACCAATTCTTGGTTTAGCACAGCGCCGTCCGGCAAGATGACATCGGCAACGAGGAGTCCTTCCTTTTCTAGATGCCTCACTTCTACGGTGACGGGCTTCCCCAATGTCATCTCGGCAGTGAACTGCTTGGCCGCCTTCCCGTAGGGTTGTCCTTTCTCAGGGCAATCTATCCCGTTCAGCCGGATGCGTACGGCCTTGCCCCGCTGGAGAGCTTCGATGGTGTCACCGTCGAGGACCTCCACAACGAGGCCGGTGAAGTTCGTCAAGGCAAATGCAGGTGGTAGCAACGTGAGTGCGAGGACGAAAAGCAGGAAGACCCAGCGTGGCATATCAGCCTCCGATGCGGGATGATATCACGAAATCTACCGCCGTGAGTTTAAAAAGGCTATTGCGATCGTGCGCGAGCGACTTGATGCACGATGGATCGTCAATGTTCGGGTTATACATGTGCACCTGTAGCGATTGCCCATCTGCGGTTCAACGATATTGATCTTGCAGATTCACTCCACACAATTTAGAATCGAAGAGCTCCTTGGTCCTCAAGAAGCGTGATATCGTGACGACACCACCTGAAAGCATGGACCGTCGGCGTAGCCAACGGGTTCTACTGTCAACCCCATTAACCGTTTCTGGCAGATCCCCATGTCGACACTTGGTTCGTCGGGGTGGAACTCGACACTCCGGGAAATACTGGGCTGTTCAGTCACCGCCGCCAGACTGTGGTAGAGGGGAATAGAAAAGGGGACAGGCAACTTTATGGCAACGATCCTAGTCGTAGACGACGAACGTGTCTTTTGCGATCTGCTGAAGACGGTGCTGGGCAGTCACGGCCATGAAGTCTTTACGGCGTACAGCGGGCGTGAGGCGCTCGACTTGTTTACCCAGCACCGCCCGCAGTTCACCTTGCTGGACCTCCGCATGCCGGAGATGAACGGGATTGAAGTGCTGCGCCAGATTCGCACCATCGATGCCAGCGCCGCTGTGATGATTCTGACCGCATGGGGGTCGGATGATCTAGAAAAGCAGGCCCGCCAGCTGGGCGTGACCGATTTTCTGAGCAAAACGCTCGCGCTCGACACTGTCGTTGCTTCCATGGAGCGGTTTCTCCCACCCACAGATCAAGCGGAGCCTCCTTCACCATCAGTAGAGAAACCGAAGGAAAAGCGCGCCCCGTCCAAAGTCCTAGGGACCGATCGTATCTTACTCATAGGGAGCAACACCGATGCCAGCAGATACCTCAAACAGTTTTTGACCCAGCGAGGGTTTCACATAGAAGTAGCCCACGACGGCTCTGCAGCCTTGCAACTCGTGGGCAAGGAAATGCCGCGGCTCATTGTTCTAGACATGGACCTTCAAGGGATGGGGGGACAAGCGGTCGTGAGGAAATTGCGGGCCAAGAAATACACTGGCGGAATCGTCATGTTGAGCAGCACTGAAGATGAGACATCCTTGAATCTGGCAATCGACATGGGGTCTGTCGACATTTTGGGGAAGCCTGTTGATCCCGAACGACTGGCGGTGGCGCTCCAGGTCGGCATGCTGCTTAGGATGAAAGAAGCTAGTGAAATAGCAGAAGAGAGACTGCAGTGCCCCAATGGGCATACGGGTCAGATGACTCCTATGCAGACGCAGCCAAATGAAGGCGCTTCTAGTCCTCAGCCGGGGTGGATGTGTCAAGTGTGTGGGGCTATCGTGATGCGCTGTATCTGCGGTTGGCCGCTGTACCGTGACCCATCAACGCTTATTTTTGAAGGTTGCCGGAATCCAGACTGCTTATTGGCGAAAAAAAACTCTACCAAAGGGAAGGAAGAAGAAACCCTGTAACTTGACAGGTCCTGAAGAGTGGCCTAGCCTTGCCCCCTAGCGGCAATGATCAGGACAGAGCGTAAGGTCATCCTGCCGAAGCGAACCTGACATCGGGCACAGTAACGGGAAAAGGAGGGTGGACGATGAAAGATGTGGGAAATAAACGCACGATGATTGCCCGTATCGGAGCTGCGCTCGGTTTTGTCTGCGGGACCATCGGTCTTTTGGCTGGCTTGACAGGCCATCTCTGGAAATTGTGGCCGCTTGGCTGGTTTACAGGCGGGACCCTGCTCACGCTGATCGCAATTTACGTGCTGTTAGACGGCATGATCGCGTTCCAGAAAGGCTCCCAGCAGTCAAGGTAGCCTCAACGGTGACTAACCCTCGCTGAGGATGAAGGAGGGGAACGAGTAGGCAATACCGAGGTTGCTGTTCAAGGTGAACAAGGGTACTATTGGGAGTGCGCCATCGGCTCGGGGGGCTATTGTCAATGGCGACTAAGCTGATTGTGATTGTCGTGGTGATCCTGATCACCGGCTATTTGGCTCTTCCTAGTTACTACTTCAATAATGCCGTTGGTCGTGAAACCCAGGATGGTGTGAGAGAGCATCTTGGCCAACCACTTCAATCCATCGGCGACGCTGCCGGACGCTCGGTCTGGATATACAAACAAGTAGTGCCACCATTGTGCGTGGAATATACCCTCACCTTTAAACGTGGAAGCGTGAGCGATGAGACGATGCAACCAGTCTTGAGCGATAAAGCGACATTACCAGTCTTGAGCAAGTGGGAATGGAAATGGTGTTAGGCCACGTTCTGACTGACCGCGCTAGGCTTCAGCCCGTCTAGACCGCGCCGAGGGGGCTCCCATGCCGAGCTGGTTGTTCCTTCCACTCCTCCTGTCCATCTTTGGGCTCCCACTGGCTCCCCTCACTGCGTGGCCCCATGGTGAGGATCTCGATACCTACGGCTGCCATAACGACCGCAAGCATGGCGATTACCATTGTCACCAGGGTCCTCTGGCCGGTCAAGCATACACCTCACAGCAAGACATGCTTGTTGCGCTCCAAGCCCTTCAGGCTAAGACGGTGCCAACAAGCGAGGCGTCGTCTTTGACGGGTTGTCGCATGCGCCCTTATCCCGAAGGTCCTATGCGAGCGCCTTTCCTGCTCATTGAGGAGGGGCCGATACCTGGTGCAGGTTCTGATCGCCCGCTCACACCGAGCGAGGCCAAGTGCGTCGAAAACTTACGCAAGGCTGGGAGGAAGGCTGTCGAAGCCAATAAGGTCACGGAGGGTATCCTGCTCTACCTGAGCGTCGCGGACACGGCTCCGGCGCAGGCCGGAGAGACCTATCTGGATTTGGCTAGTGTGCTGGATCAGGCGGCTTACCCGCAACCCGCGGTCATCGCATACAGAAAGGCTTGGATGGCATTCGAAGCGGGCCACAATCTGCGAGGCGTCAAGATCGAAGGGACCGGTCTGCTTACCCTTGCCAATATCCGAGATTCCATCGTCCGGCTCGGCGGGCAGGTGCCGCTTGCGACCAGCGAGCCCGGGAAGATCGTGGTGGCCAATTCCACCAACGAAATCTACGAGAAGTACTTCAAGAAAGCCTTGCCGTCCGTGGCTCCTCAGTAGGGCCCGAGAGGCACAGAAAAAGGGGACAGGTTACTTTTCCGGCTTCTTTCTTCGGACGTAGAATAGTCGCCCGCGCCAATTCGGGGGTAGAAAAGTAGCCTGTCCCCGTCAGCCCCGGCCTCTTAGTACGCGGTCGCGCCGAAGAACCTGCGGATGCGTGAGCCCAGGGACTTTCTCCTGTGCTCCACGACCTCACTCGGCTCGCCCCGGTGCTCGAGGTTTTCCTGGACGACCGCCATCTCGGACTTTCGTTCCGCCAACACTGTGCCGATCCGCTCCGCGATGAGGGGATTCCCCATGATCGGCCGCTCGAGGACCGTTTTGGTGATGACCACCACTTCAAGTTTCGTCTGCGCGACGATGGTGGCCGAGCGCGGCTCGCCGGTCAGCAACGACATCTCACCGAAGAACTGCATCGGGTGGAGCGTCGCGACCGTTGCGACCTTGTCCCCTTCGCCTCTGCGCACCTCGGCAGAGCCCCCCAGGATGATGAAGAACTCCGCCCCCGCATCACCCTGCCGGACGACGGCCTCGCCCGGCAAGTAGACCCGGACCGCGGCTTGCTGGGCGACGGTTTCCAGATCCTCCGGACTAAGAACCGAGAGAAAGTCGATCCGGCGTAGGGCTCCCAGGATCCGCTCCTGCTTGGCCGCCATCACTTGGCTTTCGTCCTCCGCCTTCGGGATGTGGATCATGCGCTGGGGGAACGGGATCTCGATACTGTGGCGCTGGAAGGCGTACCAGACGTACGACAGGACCTCCCCTTCGATGGCCGCCGCGTGCCCGTAGTCCTTGCCCCAGAACGTCAGGCGATACTGGATGCTGGAGTCCTTGTAGGCTGCTACGAAGGCCTGCGGCGCCGGTTCATGGAGGACGCCGGGAACTGCCTTCGCAGTCTCGACCAGCACGGTCTGCACTTGCAAAGGAGGCGTTGCATAGCTGGCATCCACCAACACGGTCCGCGCGTGTCTCGTAGTGGGCTTGTTGTAATTCAAGATCTCCTGCTGGGCGACGAGGTTGTTGGGAATCATGACGAGATCGTCCGTGGGCGTCAGGATCGTCACATGACCCAGATCCACCTTCACGACCCGCCCCACCTGGCCCGCCAAGCGCACCCAGTCCCCCACCCGCACAAGCTTGCCGAGCATGATCCCGGCAAAGAACCGCTTCAGGGTGTCCTGCAACGCAAAGCCGATGACGGCCGTCACAGCGGTCGGAATGGCCACCAACGCCACCACGTTGATGCCTATGACCGTCCTGAGAAAGATTATGCCGGCGACCGCCAGCCCGCTGAACAAGATCAGTAGCCTCAGCAGCTCCGGGATGTAGAGTCCTTTCTTGATGATGAGGTAGTCTTCTAGGAAGAGAATATCCACAGCCTTCAAGAGTAAGAAAGCGGTGCCGAGATAGGCGGTGAACTTCGTCCACAGGTAGACCCCTTCCCACAAGTTGACCCATCCGACGAGTTCGCTTTCGTTCAAGATCAACAGCACATACAACGCGAGCGTGACAACATAGACGATAAAAAAGCTGCGCGGGGCTTTCTTGGCCCGCTTCCGAGACATCAGTATGTAGACCCCGAACAGCGCTACCGCCAGGATGGACATGACGCCGAGCTTCAGGAGCAGCTCATGAAGTAGCTTGAATTCGTGATCCATCACGTTTCGTCAAACCTCGTCCGGTCGGGAATCATGCGGTCCCCAAATATCACATTTTCGTCCGCGCGGGTCCAGTCATTTTGACTGTCGGCAACGCACTACATAGGACTGCTGAAACAATGTCAGACTACTATATCCTGGATGAAGATAGGAATTTTCTACCAGATATGGTATATTCTCGCTCCGACCTAAACAATTTAGCTCGCACAGGTGATTCCATCAGCACCGCTCTGCGCGTCCTGATTATCGACGACAATCCGGACGACCGCGCGCTAGTCATGCGCGAGCTCGGCGTGGAGTACCTCGACCTCCACGTCAGGCAGATCACCGAAGAGCAGACCTGCGCCGCCGCGCTCGAGGGCGGCAATTTCGACCTCGTGATCACCGACTCCCACTTGCGCTGGACCGACGGCCTGTCGGTCCTGCGTGCGGTCAAGGCCCGGCACCCTGGCGTCCCGGTCATCATGTTTACCGGCACTGGGAACGAAGAGCTGGCGGTGGAAGCGATGCAGGCGGGGCTGGAGGACTACATTCGCAAGACGACCAAGTCCGCCGCGCGCCTACGAACCGCCGTCCGGTCTGCCCTGGAACACGCCGAGGCCCGGCGGCGCGCCGTTCGCCTCGAGGCCAGCCTGCACGCACAGCTGAATCGTCTCGGCGTCGGCGTCTTCCTGCTGGCCCGAGACGGGCGCCTGCTCGAGGCGAACGAAACATTCCTCAGCCTGCTCGGCCTATCATCCATACAGGAGGCCCAGCGCGTGGACTTGACGGCGTTGTCCGGCGTCCTTCCGGAGCGCCACGAAGAGCGCGTCTCCTTCCAGCGGCACGAACTCCAGTTGCGGCGGGCCGACGGTACGGCTATCCGGGTCTCGGTGACCAAGACCGTGTGGCGGACTCCCACCGGGGAGCCCGTCATTGACGGTTTGCTGGAGGAGATCGCTCAACCTCTTCCGGGGATGCCGCAAACGGAACGCCGGCGGTGGCCGCGCGTGGAGGCTCATCTGGAGACGAGCGTGGGGCCCGATGGAGAGACGTCATCGGGGACCACTCCCAACATCAGTCTCGGCGGGGTCTACGTGGCCCTGGACCGCCCGGTTCCCATCGCCGAAAACCAGCCGATCCAATTGGGGCTCGTCACCGAAATCGGCATGCTGGAGATCCGCGGAAGGATACACCGCATTCGCGCGGCAACGGGCCGCGTGGTCTCTTCGCCTGAAGGTCTCGGATCAGGCTTTGCCGTCGAGTTCGAACCGCTCGACGAGACGAAGAAGGCCCTCCTCGCATCGCTCCTGGACGAATTGCGCAAGCGAACGACGTCGGTGAAGCTCACCGCCCTCCTCATTCCCCAAACGACCTCACGCCTCTTGCTGGAGGCGAGCGCACCCCGCACCGCGCCGGCACAGCCCATCGAGGACCAATCTGTTCCCCGAGAACCTGGAAGCGTCGTGCTACCGGAGCGCCGGCTGGTCGCCAGGGTGGACGTGGCAATTCCGGTGCGCGTCGAATCGAGCTCCGGACTCCACCAGGCCCGCACGACCGACCTGAGCGCGACCGGTGCCGGCCTCAGGCTGCTCAACGGACAAACGGCTCTGGGCGCGGGCCAAGGCCATCAGCGCATTGTGCTGCGTCTGCTGCTGACAGAGGCAGTGCCCCCGTTACCGACGCCAGCTTCGGGCGATATCCCTGACCTCACCGTTCCGGGTGAGATCGTGTGGAGCGCGCCCAACGGGACGGAATCCCGAACGCCTCGCGTCGGCATCCGCTTCCTCAACGACAACGCCACCGTCCAAAGCACGCTCGCCGAACTGGTCGGGAAGCTTTTTACGTACAGCGGCCAGGCTGACGACCGGCCTGACATGGTCCAGATTCTCAGCCGCCGCGTGGAATGGCCGACGGGCGACGGCCGCCGCATCGTGGCCTCCTATGACAGCTCCTTGGAATCGTATCCGGGCGCCCCGCAAGTCATCATCGCACCCGGCTACGGTGAGACCAGGACGGACTATGTGACTCTCGCATACTATCTTGCCGCCAACGGGTTTCACGTCCTCCGCTACGACCACACGAACCATGTCGGTGAGAGCGACGGCGAGATGGCGGCGGCGACTCTGTCAAGCATGAACCAGGACCTCGGCACCGTCCTCGACTATGCGAACCGCACTCGACCGACGAGCTCGATCGTGGTGATCGCGCCGAGCGTGACGGGCCGCATCGCCTTGAAGCGGCTCGCCCAAGACCACCGGGTCGCTCTGCTGGTCGTGCTGACAGGTATCATGGACCTGCAAGCCGCCTTGCGGGCTCACCAAGAGGATTCCATCGTGACCTTCCTGCGGAGCGCCGGGCTCGGAACGACGAACCTGCTCGGACTGAACGTCGACGGTGACCGCTTCCTGAGCGACGCGATCAAGGAAAGCTATGCCGACCTGCTCACCACGATCGAGGACGCGAAACGGCTGCGGACCCCCGCGCTCTTCTTTGCCGCCGAGCGCGACCCCTGGACGCAACCGGATGCCGTGAAGAAGGTGCGGGCCTCCATGCAAACGCACGCGGGCCAGCTGCACCTGATTCCTGAGGCGCTCCACCGGCTCCAGGACAACCCGCGACAGACCTTGGCCCTGGTTCGCCAGGTGGCCTCCTGCTGCGTGGAACGGTTCTTCCCGGATCGCTTTCGGAAAGGCTTGGCGGAGCCTTCCCCGCGGACGATGGCGGCCCAGATCAGGTTGGAACGGGAACGGGCCAGGGCCCGCCACTCGAAAAGAAGACCCGCTTTACAGGAGTTCTGGCAAGCCCACCTGGCCCTCACACGACACCTCGCGAACATCTCTGCCTATTGGCATTTCCTGGAGCAGATCGCGCGCCTCGCCGGCCCTCTTGAGCGAGGAGAACGGGTGTTGGACCCCGGCTGCGGGAACTGCGATCTGGGCATGTTCCTTCTCACCCAGCAGGCCTACCGCCTGCGGGGCGAGCCCGGCCCGAAGTTTCTTCCGCCGCACTACGTCGGGCTTGACTTCGTGCCAAGCGCGCTCGCCTCGGCACGGACGCGCCTCACGCAGGCGACTGCCGAGATCCGAGATAAGAGTCCGGCTGCGGTCATGGCTCATCCGCTCCTCGCGACGACGCTCCTAGCGGGGGACCTTGACTCTCCTCTTCCCATTCGCGACAACCGATTCGATCGGATCGTCTGCAACCTGGTGCTTGGCTATCTTCAGGATCCGCTGTTCACCCTCCGAGAGTTCGTCCGAGTGCTCTCCCCGGGCGGAAAGATGGTGATCACAAGTCTGAAGCCCCAGGCCGATCTCTCCCAGATCTACCGGCTAACGGAGCACCAACCTGGGCAGCCGGAGGCGATCGAAGCCGCCAGACAGATGTTGATCAGTTTCGGCACGATCAAACAGGCCGAACGAGACGGGATGTTCCACTCCCTCACCCGCCAGGAGCTTGCGCTGTTGCTCTTTGCCAGCGGAGCGGTGCAGATCAGCGTGCACTCCGCCTTCGACGACCAGGCGTACCTGGCC
>CAZSUT010000059.1:0-14046 GCA_964610095.1 uncultured Nitrospirales bacterium
GGCTGCGGACGTTCGGGCTCGTGGAGTCGGAGATGGATGCGCGCTTGAGGGACCTTTACACAGCCGAACGGAATGCCATCCTCGGCCTGCAGGCCGGCGTCTATGGCGTGGACGTGTCGCTCACGGTTCGGGGCCGGGATCCGGACTCGGCCGAAGCGGTGATGAGGCGAATGGAGCGCGCGGTGCGGGATCGGGTCGGGGACTACCTGTACGCAGCCGGGAATCAGACCATGGAAGGCGTGGTCGCCTCGAAGCTGAAGGCGAAAGGCTTCACCGTGGCTGTCGCGGAGTCCTGTACGGGCGGGCTGATCAGCCAGCGGCTGACCTCTGTGCCGGGCAGTTCCGCCTACTTCGACCGCGCCGTGGTGCCTTACAGCGACCGGGCAAAGGTAGATCTATTGAAGGTGTCAGAGGCGCTCATCCGCACGAAGGGCGCGGTCAGCGGCGAGGTCGCCCGAGCTATGGCGGAAGGGGTCCGGGAGCGGAGCGGGGCCGATCTCGGCCTCGCGGTGACCGGTATCGCCGGGCCGACGGGCGGGACGAGGGAAAAACCGGTGGGCCTGGTGTATCTGGCCCTGGCCGACAAGCGAACGGCAGCCGTGCGGTCCCATCTGTTCAGCGGGGATCGTGACGGGATCCGGTGCCGCGCCTCGCAGGCGGCGTTAGACCTGTTGCGGCGCTATTTATCAGGGGAGGAGACAGAGTAAGGGCGAAAAAAAAATGCTCCGCGCGTTTATTGCCATTCAACTTTCCGACGAGGTGAAGCGTCAGATAGGAAGTGTGCAGTCGGAGATGAAACGGGAGGTCTCCGGTTCGGGACGGAGAGGCAAGGCTGTCAAGATCGGATGGACCCAGCCAGAGGGCATCCATCTGACGCTCAAGTTTTTGGGAGACATCCCGGAGACGCAGGTCGAAGCCCTGCGAGAAATTTTGAAGAGAGCGGCCGCGCCGGCTCGCCCATTCGTGCTGGAAGCCCGCGGGCTGGGTGCCTTTCCGAATCCGCGCGCGCCTCGCGTGATCTGGCTGGGACTGCACGGGAGCAACGACGACATGGCGGAACTGCAACGACTTCAGGCGGCCGTGGAGGATGGCGTGGCGAGTCTCGGGGTCCCGAAGGAGGCCCGCGCCTTCACGCCCCATCTGACCCTGGCCCGCATTCGCGATCGCGTGGAGGCGGGCGCGCTGGAGCCGGTCCTCATTGCCCAGCAGAACCGCATAGTGGGAAAGTTCGCGGCGTCCTCGGTGAAACTCATCAAGAGCGAGCTTCGTCCGAGCGGCGCCGTCTATACAACCTTGGTGGAAGTGCCCTTCAGCGCTGGAGTATAATCGAGCACTTTGGCACCGATCAGCATCGAAAAGGAGAACGCGATGGCCGAGCGGGAAGAAAAGAAACGCGCCATGGAACTGGCGATCGCCCAGATCGAAAAGCAGTTCGGCAAAGGATCCATCATGAAGCTGGGGGCTACCGAAGCTCCTCCTCCTGACGTGCCGGTCATCCCGTCAGGCTCGCTGGGGCTGGATCTGGCGCTGGGCACGGGCGGGCTGCCCCGCGGCCGCGTCATCGAGATCTTTGGCCCGGAGTCGTCCGGGAAGACCACGCTCATGCTGCACACGATTGCGGAGGCCCAAAAGACCGGCGGCACGGCCGCCTTCATCGATGCGGAGCATGCGCTGGACCTGACGTACGCCGAGAAGTTGGGCGTCAACACCGCCGACCTGCTGGTGTCGCAGCCGGACACCGGCGAGCAGGCGCTGGAGATCACGGAAACCCTCGTCCGCAGCGGCGCCGTGGACATCATCGTGATCGATTCGGTGGCCGCGCTCGTGCCCCGCGCCGAGCTCGAAGGGGAGATGGGCGACGCCCACATGGGCCTGCAGGCGCGGCTCATGTCCCAGGCGCTCCGGAAGCTAACCTCGTCGATCTCCCGCTCGCAGACCACCGTGGCGTTTATCAACCAGATCCGCATGAAGATCGGCGTCATGTTCGGCAACCCCGAAACGACCACCGGCGGGAACGCGCTCAAGTTCTACGCCTCGGTCCGGCTCGACATCCGCCGGATCGAGTCCATCAAGGACGGCCAGGACGTCCTGGGCAGCCGGGTCCGTGTGAAGGTGGTGAAGAACAAGATGGCGCCGCCGTTCAAGCAGGCCGAGTTCGACGTGCTGTTCGCGGAGGGGGTCTCCAAGGTCGGCGAACTCATCGATCTCGGCGTGGACCGGAAGATCGTCGACAAGAGCGGGGCCTGGTTCTCCTACGGCGGGGAGCGGATCGGCCAGGGGCGCGAGGCGGCGCGGGACTATCTCAAGGCCCATCCGGCCGTCGCGCGCGAGATCGAGGTCAAGATCCGCGAGGCCGCCGGCGTGGGCACCAAGGCTACGGGGCACGCCCGACCGGTTGCTGAGAAGCGTCCCGATGACAAGCGCTCGCCGGCCGGCAAAGGTGTCTCCTAAGCCCGATCCCATTGCGGAAGCGGTCCGATATCTGGCGCGAGGGGACCGGAGCGCGGCCCAGGTCCAACGTCATCTGGCCGGACGCGGGTTTCCCGGCACCGCGATCCGCCGCGCGCTCCGCACCCTGCGGCGGCTGGGCTACGTCGACGACGAGGCAGTCGCGCTCCGCGTGGCGGAGGCCCGGTTGGCCCGCCATCCGATGGCACGGGAGGCTTTGGCGGCCGAGCTTGAGATGCGGGGGTTTTTCGCCGGAGCCGTGGCCCGCGCGGTGGAGCACGCTTATGCCGGGCTTTCGGACGAGGACGTCGCACAGCAGTTTCTCAATTCCCTGCCGCGCCGGTTCAGCGACCCGGTCCGGGAGGGCCGCCGGCGGGCTGGCTTGCTCAGGGGACGCGGGTTCTCCGCCGACGTCAGCGAGAGCGTGCTCGGAGTCACGGCGAACCATTCATGATTCTGGGTGATCTATGCCGACGGCGAACGACTTACGACAGGGCTTCCTGGACTACTTCAAAGGGCATGGCCACGCCGTCGTCCCGAGTTCCTCGCTGATCCCACAAGCCGACCCCACGCTGCTCTTCACCAACGCCGGCATGGTCCAGTTCAAGGGTGTCTTCCTCGGAGAGGAGCACCGCGCCTACACCCGGGCCGCCTCCTCGCAGAAATGCATCCGGGCGGGCGGCAAGCACAACGATCTCGAAAATGTCGGCTATACCGGCCGGCACCACACCTTCTTCGAGATGCTCGGCAACTTCTCCTTTGGGGACTACTTCAAGGAAGAGGCAATCGATTTGGCATGGGAATACCTGACGCGCGTCGTCAAGCTTTCGCCGGAACGGCTATGGGTGACGGTGTACAAGGAGGACGACGAGGCCTATACCGCCTGGGCGAAGAAGATCAAGATCCCCGCCTCTCGCATCGTCAAATGCGGGGAGAAGGACAACTTCTGGCAGATGGCGGACACCGGCCCCTGCGGGCCCTGCTCCGAAATCCATTACGACCAGGGACCCGGCGTGCCCGGTGACCCGTTCCCGAACGGCGAAGGCGAGCGGGTCATTGAGCTCTGGAACCTGGTCTTCATGCAGTACCACAGGGACGAGAAGGGCGCGCTCCGCCCGTTGCCCAAACCCAGCATCGACACCGGCATGGGCCTGGAGCGCCTCGCAGCGGTGGTCCAGGGCAAGACGAGCAATTATGATTCCGATCTGTTCCAGCCGCTCATTCGCGCGATCGGGGAGATGGCCCGCAAACGGTACGGCGCGTCGGCGGACGACGACCGTGCAATGTGCGTCATCGCGGACCACCTGCGGGCCATCGCGTTCATGATCGCTGAGGGCATCCTGCCGTCGAACGAAGGTCGCGGCTATGTCCTGCGCCGCATCCTCCGCCGCGCGAGCCGCTACGGACGGCTGCTGGGCTTGGGCCTCGACGGGCCGTTCTTGCACCGATTGACGGCGCCCGTCATCGACTTGATGAAGGGGGCCTACTTGGAGCTGGAGCGGGCCCGCACCACGATCGACCAAGTCACCAAAGCCGAGGAAGAGCGGTTCCTGGACACGCTGGACAAGGGGTTGCGGCTGCTCGATGAGATCGTCGCCGAGGCGAAGCGGGCCAATCAGCGTGTGATCTCGGGCGAAGCGCTGTTCAAGTTGTATGACACCTATGGCTTTCCCCTCGACCTGGCGGCCGATTCGGCGAAGGACAATGGATTGACGGTGGACGAAGCGGGCTTTCTGGTCGCGCTCAACGAGCAGCGGGAGCGGGCGCGCAAGTCCGCCGGTTTTGTCGCGGTCAAGACCAAGGAGATCTACGCCGAACTCGACGGGATCGTGGCGCCGACACAGTTCGTGGGCTATTCCCAGTTGGAGACCGAGAGCTTTGTCCAAGCAATCGTCAAGCAGGACGCGCGCGTCAAGGAAGCGGTGGAAGGCGACGAGATCGAAATCTCCCTGGACCGCACGCCGTTCTACGCGGAAGGCGGCGGGCAGGTCGGCGATCAGGGGATTCTGACCGGGCCGGACGGAGTAATCGAGGTGAAACAGACGACCAGGCCGGCGCCGGATTTGTTCTTGCATCAGGGCGTCGTGACGCGCGGGCGGATCCGCGAAAGGGATCGGCTGCGGGCGCACGTGGACCCGCGCCTGCGGTTTGGCGCGCAACGCAACCATACCGCCACGCACCTCTTGCATGCTGTGCTTCGAGAAGTGCTAGGGCCGCACGTCAAGCAGTACGGCTCCCTGGTGGCGCCCAACCGCCTCCGCTTCGACTTCGCGCATTTCGCTCCGGTACGGCCCGGCCAACTGGAGGAAGTGGAGGCCATCGTCAACGAGCGGATCCGAGCCGACGCGCCGGTGCAGACGAAGATCATAGGCATCTCCGAAGCGATGCAGGAAGGCGCGCTCGCCTTCTTCGGTGACAAGTACGGGGAGGAGGTCCGCGTCGTCGAAATCAATACGTTCAGCAAGGAGCTCTGCGGCGGCACTCATTGCCGCCACACCGGAGAGATCGGGCTCTTCAAGCTCGTCTCAGAAGGCGGCGTGGCCGCGGGCGTGCGCCGGATCGAAGCGCAAACGGGGGAAGGAGCCTACGAGCTGCTGAAGCAGCGGGAAACCGAACTCCGCGCGCTGGCCGACCTCCTCAAGACCAACCCGGCCGACGTCGTGACCAAGGCCCGCAAGCTTGTGACGGCGCTGAAGGAGAAGGAAGAGGAACTGGAGAAGCTTAAGGCCCGTTTAGCGTCGGGCGGGACTGGAGGCGGCGGCGGTGAGACGCGCATGGTGGCGGGCGTGCCGGTGTACATCCAGCGGGTGGACGGCCTGGAGATGAACGACTTGCGAAGCCTCGCTGATCAGGTGCGGGACAAGCTCAAGTCCGGGATCGTCGTGCTGGGCACTGTGAAGGACGACAAGGCCTCGCTGCTGGTGGCCGTCACGAAGGACCTCGCGGCGCGGTTTCCGGCAAGTGAGCTCATTAAGCCTGCGGCAACTGAGATTGGAGGGTCTGGCGGGGGGCGTCCGGAGATGGCACAGGCTGGAGGAAAGGTGATCGAGCGACTGCAGGCAACGTTCGATCGTGTGGAAGAGGAGGTCAAGCGGAAAGCGGGCGCGTGAGAGAAGCGCTGGCATTTATGGGAGCCCTCGTGCTCGTCGGCACGGTGGCCGCCTACGGTTATCGCGCCGTGGCCCTGCCGAGCCAAGCGACCGAAGTTCATCACGTCGTCGAAGTATCTGAAGGCGCCTCATTCAAGGAAGTGGCCAACCTGCTCGCGCAGAAGGGCCTGATCGTGAGCCCGTTCTGGTTCCGGCTGTTGGGCAAGGTCCAGGACGCCGAGCGGAAGATCCGACCGGGCGAGTATGACCTGCATACGGCGATGCGGCCGGCTGAGATCCTCAACGCGCTGGTCAAGGGCAAGGTCATCCAATACAGCGTCTTGGTTCCCGAAGGTCTCACGGCCCAGCAGATCGGCAAGCTGCTGGAGGAGGCGGGCATTGCGAAGGAAGCGGACATAGCGCGCCTGGTGGCGGATCCCGCCTTTGTGAAGTCGCTGGGCATTGAGGGTCGGATGTTGGAGGGGTATCTCTTCCCCGAGACGTACCATTTCCCGCGGCGGACTAAACCCGAGGACGTGCTACGCGCCATGGTGCACCGGTTCAGGGAAGCCTACACCCCGGAGTTACAGGCGCGGGCGGCGGCGCTCAAGATGACTGAAGGCGAGGTATTGACTCTGGCGTCCATCATTGAGAAGGAAACAGGACGGGACGACGAGCGCCCGCTGATCTCCGCCGTGTTTCATAATCGCCTGAAGAAGCGCTTGCCGCTGCAGAGCGATCCTACCGTCATCTACGGCATCCCCAACTTCGACGGACGTCTCAAGCGGACCCATTTGACGAAGAAAACCCCCTTCAACACTTACATGAAGCGGGGGTTGCCGCCGTGGCCCATCGCGAACCCTGGCTTGAAGTCCATTCAGGCGGCGGTGAACCCGGCGCCGGTCAAGTATCTCTATTTCGTGTCGAAGAACGACGGGAGCCATCACTTCTCGGTCACTCTAGCGGAGCACAACCGCGCCGTGGAGCGTTACCAGAAGCGGGGCGCGCGCCGCGCCGCGCCGCGTAAGGCCGCGTAAGTCGCTATGCGAGTGTGTCCGACCAAGCTGTCTCCTCGGTTTGCCATCGCGTGCTGCGCCTTGGCGACAATGGCCTCCACGGCCCAGGCCGAGACGTGGCGGTGCAGGCAGCCGGACGGCACGGTGATCTTTTCCGATCGGAACCTCACCGGGCAATGTGCACCAATGGGGGAGGGCCCCCCGCTCTTGCGAATACCGTCTATCCCGCCGGTTCCCGCCGAGGAAGCGAAGCCGGAACCCCCGGCGCCTGAGCCGGCGCAGGTGCCGACGCCCGGCCGCGGGCGGCGGATCGACCCGCCGTCTGATGCGATCATCACGATCCGCGATCTCACGGCGATCCCGAACTTCAACAGCCTCCTCGGCATCGCCAACTATCAGGCCAAGATGTTTCTGGAAAACGGCGATTCCGAGTGGACCGCGGAGAGGGTCTGCATCAACGTGCGGTTTCGCGACATCAACCTGATCTTTCTTGATGTCCAGCAAGTGGGCTGTCTGGAGGGCCTCAGGCCCCTGGATACCCGCGAGTTCACCGTCACCTATACTGGCATGATCCCGCCGCGACTCTTTCCGATCCGGGCGGAGGCCAAGGTGGATTACGTCAAGTGGACGAAGTAGGCATCAACGATTTGCCAGTGGGGGCATGAGTGGTTCCGACTGTTGAGTGGAAAGACGGGGTCGTCCGGATCCTGGACCAGAGCCAGCTTCCGGACAAGGTCGAGTTCGTGGACTGCCGCGACTACGAGACGGTCGGTCTCGCGATCAAGGAGTTATGGGTGCGCGGCGCGCCGGCGATCGGCATCGCGGCGGCGATGGGGGTAGCCCTCGGGGCGCAGGCCGTTAAGGCCGCGGACTATGATACGTTCCGCATGGCGGTCGGGGCGATCGGCGACCATCTGGCCGCGACGCGGCCCACGGCGGTCAACCTGTTCTGGGCGATCAACCGGATGAAGCGCCGCCTGGACGCGCTGAAGACCGAGCCGATCCCGGTGATCAAGCAGAAGCTGATCGCCGAGGCGCAGGCCATCCTCGACGAGGACATCGCCATGAACCGGGCCATCGGCAAGCACGGTTCGGCGGTGATCGGCGACGGGCAGACGATCCTCACGTACTGCAACGCCGGGGCGCTCGCCACTGGCGGCTACGGGACGGCGCTTGGCGTCGTGCGGGCAGCCTGGGATGCGGGGAAGAAGATCCGCGTCGTCGCCGGCGAGACCCGGCCGGTCCTGCAGGGCTCGCGGCTCACGGTCTGGGAGTTGATGCAGGACGGTATTCCGGTGACGCTCATCACCGACAACATGGCCGGCACGCTGATGCGCCGGGGCGAGATCCAGGTCTGCGTGGTGGGCGCCGACCGCATCACCGCCAACGGCGACGTCGCCAACAAGATCGGCACCTACGGCCTGGCGGTGCTCGCGCACGCGCACGGCATTCCCTTCTACGTGGCGGCGCCTAGCTCCACCGTGGACCTGGCGATGCTCTCCGGCGACCAGATTCCGATCGAGCAGCGCAATCCCCGGGAAGTGACGCATGTGCGGGGCAAGGAGGCGATCGCGCCGGAAGGGGTGGAGGTCGTGAACCTGGCCTTCGATGTGACGCCGGCCAAGTTGATCACCGGCATCATCACCGAAAAAGGCATCTTCGCGCCCTCTGAGCTCGCCGCCCGCATGCGGCAATCCTGAAAAATGGAGTCTGACCCCGTTTTCCGCCCGCGCTCACCGATGACGCGAAGTGACCTCTGGAAGTATGTGCTTGGTACCGTCATCGGAGTTTTGATTGTTCGGTTGCTTTTTGAGTTGGTTAATCCTGTGCAGCGTCCCCTCGTGGCAGCTGTAGTGCTGGCGCTCGCCAGTCTCGGCATTCTGCTTTACAAGGGCGCGTCACTCAAGATAGCCGATAGGTGGATTTTTAGAGGCTGTTTTCTCTCTTTCAGCTTATTGGCGATTCTCTTTTACCTCCAAATACCACTCTCGATTTATCATGTTGCCGCGATTATTTTCATACCCATCTTGCTCGTCAAAGTGTTTTATTGGGCGAAAACGGGGACAGGCAACTTTTCTGGTGGTGCTTAGAAAAGTAGCCAGTGCCCTCACTCTTTTCTTTTCGCCGCAGTTTCCGGTATATTGCACTTCATGGTTGAACGCACGCTGGCCATCATCAAGCCGGACGCCGTGAGCCACCACTTGGTCGGGACCATCATCCAGCGCTATGAGCAGGCTGGCCTGATCCCGGTCGCGGTCAAGATGGTGCGGCTGACCAAGGCCCAAGCCGAAGCCTTCTACTACGTGCACAAACAGCGACCGTTCTTCGACAGCCTGTGCAGCTTCATGTCCTCGGGGCCTATCGTGGTCCTTGCGCTGGAAGGCGAGAACGCGATCCAGCGGCACCGCGATCTGATGGGCGCGACGGACCCGGCCAAGGCTGCTGAAGGCACGATCCGCAAGGTCTACGGGACCCACATCGAGCACAACGCTGTCCACGGCTCCGATACTGCGGAAGCGGCCCAGTTCGAACTGGCTTATTTCTTCAGCGCACTGGAGTCGCCGCAACGCTAATTGTGCTTAGCTTTCCTGCCACACCCCCACCCCTCCCTCCCCCCTCGAGGGGGAGGGTGAGGGAAGGGGGGCTTTCTCAGTACAGCCATCTTCTTCTCACGATAGGCGTGGTGATATTCCTTGGTGCGATCCCGGCCTGCGCGTGGCGTGCGACAAAGGCGCCGGCCCGAGTGCCGATGCCCGCTCATGAAGTCATCGCCAGCATTCTTCAAGCCGGCCGGCAGGCCGCGGCCCAGGGCCAGTTCGACCGCGCGATCAATCTGTTTCGGCGTGTCCAGGATGGTTATCCAAGCGCGCCCGAACGGCCTGAGGCTACGGTGCTCCTCGCACAGACTCTGGAGAGGAACCAGGAGATCGCCTCGGCCCTGACCGAGTATCGGCGTCTGGTCGCCGAATACCCCCAGTCGCCGCAGGCGGTGCTGGCCCGCGCGAAGATCCCAGAGCTGGAACGCCAGCTGCCAGTCGTGCGGCCGCCGGGGGTGCCACTCCTCGGGACGTACGTGGGGCCGGAGGATCTCGAGAGTCTGGATGAGCGTGAGTTGAATCGCTTGCGCCAGTCGGGAACGAATACCGTGGTGGTGGGGATCGCGCGGAACCGGACATATCCGTCCACAGTGGGAGGGGGCCCCGCCAAGGGCGCCCCTCCCACACCCACCGCGCCAGGGGTCTATTTCAGGACCGACTGGGCGCCGGTCATTCAAGATAGGTTGGCGGCCGTGGTCGGCGTGGCCCATCGGCAGAGCCTGCAGGTCTGGGCGGCGGTGTCGGTACGGCGGATGGACTGGGTGGATCCGGCGTTGGAGTGGGCCGACTGGCGGTACAACACCAGCACCGGCGGGCTGGAACCGGCTGAGACGCTGGATCTCCTCCGCCCGGCGCTACAGGATTACCTGGTGGGCATCTTCACGGACTTGGCGGCCACGGGAATCGACGGCATATTGCTGCTCGCCGATCCCCCGTCGGCGGCGAACGAAGGGTTCAGTCCCCACGCGCTGCAGCGCTACGAGCGGGACATCGGACAGGCGCTCGACCCCGGTCGGCTCTTGTTGACGAAGGGCCGGGCCCAAACCCTCACCTACGCGCCTGAGTTCTGGCGCTGGGTAGGATGGAAACAGCGCGAGCACACCAAAGTGGTGGAGGGCGTGATGGGAGCGGTCCGGACGTCCTATCCGGCCTTGAAGGTGGCGGTGGAAGTGCATCCGGAGACGATCACGAGCCCGCAGAAGGCCTTGGCCTCCTACGCGGAGGATCTGTTCGATCTCAGACGGTATCGGTACGACTACATCGCCATCGCCGGCACGTTATCACCGGGCACAATAGTCACGAAGGCAGCTGAAATTGTGCGTGGCGACCGGCTGTTGCTGCTCGTGGACCCGACCGAAAAGAACAATGGCAGGCGCACATCCTTGCCGCCTGGTACGGGATTGATTTACAAAGAAAAAGCTGGATCGGCGCGCTTGACAAAGGAGGGACGGTAATTTAGCCTGCCTCGTTCATGCTTATTCCAGGAGACCATGAATGATACCGGACAACTTGCGCTATCATAAAGAACACGAATGGGTGAGGGCCGAAGGCAAACAGGCGGTCATCGGGATCAGCGACCACGCCCAGGAAGCGTTGGGGGATATTGTCTTTTTCCAGTTGCCCCAGATCGGAGCCAAGGTGAAGGCCGGGCAGGAAATCGGCGAAGTCGAATCCACCAAGGCGACCTCCTCCGTTTATACGCCCATCAGCGGAACCGTGTCTAAGGTGAATGTGGCCTTGAACGAGAAGCCTGAATTGGCCAATAAGGATCCGTACGGCGAAGGGTGGGTGGCCGTCATCGAGATGGCCAACCCCACCGAAGTCAACGGGCTGATGGACGCGAAGGCCTACGCGGCGTACCTCGACAAAGAAGCGAAGTAGGGTCTTCTGGGCTACATGCCCGACGCCACACGCATCGCCATTATCGGAGCCGGAACTGGCGGCTACGTGGCCGCCATTCGCGCGGCCCAGCTCGGCGCGCAAGTCACCCTCGTCGAGAGCACGGCCGTGGGCGGTTTGTGCCTGAATTGGGGCTGCATCCCCAGCAAGTCGCTGCTGGCCTGCGCGGAGCTTGGGCAGAAGATCAAAAAGGCGGGCGAGTTTGGGATCACGATCACGGGCACCGTTTCCTACGATCTCGCCCGCATGGTCGAGCGCAAGAACAAGATCGTGGCCGGGCTGGTGAAGGGCGTCCGCACCCTGCTGAAGACCTGGAACGTCGAGCTGGTCGAAGGACGCGGCGTCCTGGCGGATGCGAAGACCGTCCGGGTGGTGAAGCCAGACGGGACCGGCACGACCGTCCATGCCGATGCGGTGATCCTCGGGACGGGCACCACGCCGCCGTCCCTTCCCAATCTCCCGATCGACGGGACTCACGTCATCTCGAGTCGTGAGGCGTTGGACCTCACAACGATCCCCGAGAGCCTGTTGATCGTGGGCGGCGGGGTGGAGGGCTGCGAGTTCGCCTCTCTGTTCAGCGCGCTCGGCACGAAGGTGATGGTCATGGAGATGCTGCCCCGCATTCTTCCCACCGAAGACGAGGAGGTGGCGGCGCTGCTGGCGGCCGAACTCAAGAAGCAAGGCGTGACGATCCAGGCGGGGGTGCGGGTGGAGAAGGTCGCGGTCGGCGCCGAAGGCGTCACGATCACACTGGCGGACGGCAGCACCGTGACCACCGTCAAAGTGCTGGTCTCCATCGGGCGGCGGTTCAACACCGGCGGCTTGGACTTGGAGCAGGTGGGCGTGCGTCTCGGCCGTCGAGGCGAGATTCTCGTCAACGAGCGGATGGAAACCACCCTGACGGGCGTCTATGCCATCGGCGACGTGACGGGGAAAGCGCTGCTGGCGCATGTAGCCTCTGCGCAAGGGAAGGTCGCGGTCCGCAACATCCTCGGCCATCCGACGACCATGCGGTACGACGTGATCCCGGCGGGCATCTTCACCTTCCCAGAGATCGGGCGGGTCGGGTTGACAGAGCAGGAGGCCAAGCAGCAGGGCTTGGAGATCAAGGTCGGCAAGTTCCGGCCGATCGGACTCGGCAAGGCTCACGTTTCCGGCGAGACCACAGGGCTGATGAAGATCATTACCGACGCGAAGACCGGTCGCATCGTCGGCGTGCATCTGGTTGGGACGCACGCGGCGGACCTGATCCATGAGGCCGCGGTGGCGATGCAGATGGGCGCGACCGCCGAGACGCTGGCCCAGACGGTGCACGCGCATCCGACGATGCCGGAAGGGCTGATGGAAGCGGCCGAGGATGTCGAGGGCTTGGCGATCCATCTGGCGCGGCGGAAGGTCGGCTAATGACTATCCTGAAAGCTCTGGCGATCAACGTCCTGATGTTGGCCCTGACGGTGGGAGTCCTCTACTGGACGGCGGAACGGGGGAACGACAATGAGTCGGCGCAAGCCGTCGCCCTTCTGTCACAGGCCGGCTCAGCCCTGCCGGTATCGGTCAAGCCTGTATCGGTCAAGCCTGGAGTAGTCCCACGCAGTCCCGTCACATTCCCGCTTGATCTCAATTCCGCCCGCGCGGAAGATCTCAGGGAACTGCCGGGCATCGGCGAGAAGCTGGCCCAACGCCTGGTGGAATACCGGAGAAGTCACGGCGGGTTCCGGAGCGTGGAAGACCTGAGGAAAGTGCCGGGCATCGGGGAAAAGCGGATGGAGCGCCTGCGTCCGTTGGTCAGGACGGCGGAGGCGCCATGAACGAAGTTGAGCGGCAGCTTGCCCTCATCGCGCGCGGGGCCGTCGAGATCATCTCCACGAAGGAGCTCGAGGACAAGCTCGCGGCGTCGCTCAAAGACCGGCGGCCGCTACGCGTCAAGGCCGGCTTCGACCCCACCGCGCCTGACCTCCACCTCGGGCACACCGTCCTCATCCACAAGCTCAAACACTTTCAGGATCTGGGTCACGAGGTGATCTTCCTCATCGGCGACTTCACCGGCATGATCGGGGACCCGTCCGGCGTCTCGGAGACCCGCAAGCCGCTGACAAAGGAGGAGGTGCGGCAGAACGCCAAGACGTACGAGCGGCAGATCTTCAAAATCCTGGACCCCCAACGGACCCTCATCGACTTCAACAGCCGCTGGATGAACACTCTCACTGCCGAGCAGCTCATCCATCTGAGCGCGCACTACAGCGTGGCCCGGATGCTCGAGCGCGACGATTTCCACAAGCGCTATCGCGACCAGAAGCCCATCAGCATCCACGAGTTCCTGTACCCGCTGGTCCAGGGGTACGACTCGGTGGCGCTGGAAGCGGACGTCGAGCTGGGCGGGACCGACCAGAAGTTCAACCTGCTGGTCGGCCGGGAGTTGCAGCGCGCCTACGGCCAATCACCACAAGTTGTGCTCACGATGCCTCTGCTGGAAGGCACCGACGGCGCGCGCAAGATGAGCAAGAGCCTCGGCAACTACATCGCGCTGGAGGACCCTCCTGGCGAGATGTTCGGCAAGCTCATGTCCATCTCGGACACGCTCATGTGGCGCTACTATGAGCTCCTGACGACAGAAGATTTAGCTTCCGTCAAAGCCTTGCATCCAATGAGGGCCAAGCTGGACTTGGCGTATTCCATCGTCGCTCTCTATCACGGTGTTTCTGCAGCAACCGCTGCTCGTATGGAGTTTCGACAGAAGTTCAGCGAGCGTGAGTTTCCAGAGGAGTCGGCGGAGCACAAGGTGCTGTCGGCCGAACCCATGCCGCTGGTCGTTGTGATCACGAAGGCCGGGCTAGCGCCCAGCAAGACCGAAGCGCGGCGGCTGATCGCGCAGGGCGGCGTGGAGCTGGACGGCGAGAAAGTGACCGACGGCGACCGTGTCCTGCCGGGCGAGCCCGGACGGGAGTATCGGCTGAAGGTCGGCAAAAAGCGGTTCGCCGTCATCCGCTTCGAAGCCAA
>CAZSUT010000060.1:0-13945 GCA_964610095.1 uncultured Nitrospirales bacterium
AACCCCGCGGTCACGCCAAAACGCTCCTGCAGGGCTTTCACGTAGTCGTCCAATTCCAAGACCGTCATCCCTTCGATCAGCTTGATGAACTCTTCCTTCGACAGCTTTGTCGCAGTTGCACTTGACATAGGTTCCTCCTTCGGTTTTCCCCTAATGGCAATCAAGGTTCCTACAAACTTGACCACAATTCCGTTCAGCGTGCCGACCAGCCCCACCAGAGGGCCCTGCACTCCGGACAGCAACATCGACAGCAAGACATTCCGCGAAGGCAGGTCCGCAACCGCCTTCACGCGCGCCGCGTCAAGCAGGTTCCCTTCGACCACGCCGACCGTGATCCGCATCTTCTTGTCGCGCTTGTCCTTGGCGATGAAGTCGCGAAGGACCTTTGCGGGCAATGCCGGATCGTCATAGCCGATCGCCACAGACAGCGCCCCCCGGAAGTGCTCCTTGGCCACGCCCAACGGGGTCCCGTCCGCGGCCAGGATCGCCAGCGTGTTTTTCACGACCTTGAGCTCCGCGCGGGCGCCTCGTAGTTGTCGACGCAATTCCGTGACCTCGTTGCCCGCCAACCCCGTGCATTCAGTCAGAAACGCCGCCCGCGCCCGGCCGAACTTCTCCCTGAGCTTGGCAATCGCCTGTGCTTTCTCTTCCTTACGCATTTGCGTTCCTCTCTCGAATCCGTCCGCTCTCGGGAGGTCTTCAGCGGCTACGCGACCAGCTTCTTGCTGAGCGTGCTGGTGTCCACGGAGACCCCAGGGCCCATGGTCGTCGACAGGGTGACCGATTTGAGATAGTGACCCTTGCTCGTCGACGGTTTGGCTTTGAGCACCGAGTCCAGGATGGCAAGGGCGTTCTCGTACAGTTTTTCCACCCCGAACGAGACCTTGCCAACCCGGACATGGAGAATGCCGGCTTTCTCCACCTTGTATTCCACCCGTCCCTTGCGGATGTCGGTGATGGCCTTGGCGACTTCGAACGTCACAGTTCCGGTCTTGGGATTGGGCATCAGTCCGCGAGGGCCCAGGATCTTGCCCAGCTTGCCAACGGTTCCCATCATATCCGGCGTGGCGATGGCGCGATCGAATTCCAGCCAGCCGCTCTTGATCTTCTCCACCAGGTCCTCGCCCCCAACGATATCCGCTCCGGCATCCCGGGCCTCTTTCTCCTTCTCGCCCTTGGCAAACACCAGAATGCGGACCTTGACGCCGGTGCCATGCGGGAGCACCGCCGAGCCCCGCACCATCTGATCCGACCGCTTCGGGTCCACTCCTAGGCGGAGCGCAATCTCGACCGTTTCGTCGAACTTCGCGAAGGCTGTCCGCTTGACCAACTCCACTGCCTCCCGCAGGTCGTACGGCCGCGGTTCAACCAGCGCGGAGGCCGCTTTCCACTTCTTGCCCATCGTGGTTCTCCCCGTCCTAGTCCTTCGCGACGACAATCCCCATGCTCCGCGCCGTTCCTTCAATGATCCGGGCAGCCGCCGCCAAATCGGCAGCGTTGAGATCGGGCAGTTTGATCCGCGCGATCTCGTTGATCTGGGCGGGCGTTACCTTCCCCACCTTGTCTTTGTTCGGCACCCCGGAGCCTTTGATGATCCCGGCCGCCTTCTTAAGGAGGTCCGACGCGGGCGGTGTCTTCATCACGAAGGCAAAACTCCGATCGGTATAGACCGTAATGATGACCGGGATGATGGACCCCTCCTGGCTCTGGGTCTTGGCGTTGAACTGCTTGCAGAACTCCATAATGTTCACACCGTGCTGCCCCAAGGCCGGACCCACCGGCGGTGCCGGGTTGGCTTTCCCGGCCGGGATCTGCAACTTGACCAGGGTTTTGACTTCTTTCGCCATACGACTCCTTGCTTACAAGCGCTCGACCTGCATGAACCCCAACTCCACCGGAGTGCCTCGGCCGAAGATGCTCACCAAGACCTTGAGCCGACTGCGATCCTGATCCACGTCATCCACCATCCCGTTGAACCCGAGAAACGGTCCGTCGATGATGCGCACGCTGTCCCCCTTGTGAAATTCCTCCTTCTGGCGGGGCACTGCTGTCCCCCCGTCGATCTGCTTATGGAGTGTCTCGATCTCCTCCTGTGTTAAGGGGACGGGCTGCGAGCCCCCGCCCACAAAGCCGGTGACCTTCGGGGTCTCCTTGATCATCTGCCAGGACTCGTTCGACATGTCCATTTCGATCAGAACGTACCCCGGGAAGAATTTCCGAGTCGAGGTGCGTTTCTTACCTTCCTTGATCTCGATCACGTCCTCGGTCGGCACCAGCACTTGCCCGATCTTGTCCTGCAGACCCATCTGGCTCGCGCGTTCCAAAATGCTGTCCCTGACACGACCCTCGAAGCCTGCGTAAGTGTGGACGACATACCAGGTTTTGCCCATGATGCTGTTCTCGCTCAAAGTACCTTCAGGATCAGTAAACTGATCACAATGTCCGCCAGCCTTAAAAAAACCGATACGATCAACACCAAGATGATCACCACCGTCGTGGACCCGATCGTCTCGCTCCGGCTCGGATACGAGATCTTCTTCAGCTCCGAACGGACATCGTTGAAAAACTCTACGAGAGCAGCCCACACCCGTGTGAACATTTGGTCCCCGTGCTCTCCTATAACGTGTGCCCCTGTGGTATTGGCTCTCCCACGCCTGCCCTCACGATCACTTGAGGTGTCGAATACGCGGCCCAGTGGAGCGAGCGCCGGTCCGACCAGGCTGGGTGTGGCAGGGGCACTAGGAATTGAACCCAGACCTTCGGTTTTGGAGACCGACGTGCTAACCGTTGAACACCATGCCCCTCTATCGTGTCTGAAACTGCCGGCTGTTTTATTTTGTTTCCTTGTGTGGAGTGTGTTTGCGGCAAAACCGACAATACTTGCGACGCTCTAGCCGCTCCGGATCGTTCTTTTTGTTCTTCATCGTGGAATAATTGCGCCGCTTGCAGTCGGTACAGGCCAGTGAAATGATCTCACGCATGAACAACCCCTTCCCTTACGCCCTTACGCCAGGATGTCGGTGACGATGCCGGAGCCGACGGTCTTCCCGCCCTCGCGGATCGCAAAGCGCAGCCCCTGGTCCATCGCGATCGGCGAGATCAGCTCCGCCGTGATCGCCACGTTGTCTCCCGGCATCACCATCTCCACCCCCGGCGGCAACGCCACCACCCCCGTCACGTCCGTCGTCCGGAAGTAGAACTGCGGGCGATACCCGTTGAAGAACGGCGTGTGCCGCCCCCCCTCCTCCTTCGTCAGCACATACACCTCGGCCTTGAACTTCGTATGCGGCGTGATCGTCTTGGGCTTCGCCAGCACCATCCCCCGCTCCACTTCCTCCTTCTTCGTCCCGCGCAACAGCACCCCGATGTTATCCCCCGCTTGCCCCTCATCGAGCACCTTGCGGAACATCTCCACCCCCGTCACCACCGTGCTCTGCGTGGGCCGCAGACCCACAATCTCCACCTCGTCGCCGACCTTCACCACCCCGCGCTCACACCGCCCCGTCACCACCGTGCCCCGCCCGCTGATCGTGAAGACGTCCTCGATCGGCATCAAAAACGGCTTGTCCACCGCCCGCTTCGGCGTCGGAATGTACGTGTCCACCGCCTCCAGCAGCTTGTGGATCGCCGGCACCCCGATCGGCCCTTTATCCCCCTCCAGCGCCTTCGTCGCCGCCCCCGTGATCACCGGAATCTTGTCCCCCGGAAACTCGTACTTCGACAACAGCTCCCGCACCTCCAGCTCCACCAGATCCAACAACTCCTTGTCGTCGACCTTGTCCGCCTTGTTCAGAAACACCACGATGTAGGGCACCCCCACCTGGCGCGCCAGCAGGATGTGCTCGCGCGTCTGCGGCATCGGCCCGTCCGCCGCACTGACCACCAGGATCGCCCCGTCCATCTGCGCCGCCCCCGTGATCATGTTCTTCACGTAGTCGGCGTGCCCCGGACAGTCCACGTGCGCATAGTGCCGCTTCTCGGTCTCATACTCCACGTGCGCGATCGCAATCGTCAGGATCTTCGTCGGATCACGCCGCCCCTGCGACTCGGAGGCCTTGGCCACCTCGTCGTAGCTGACGAACTTGGCCATGCCCCGCTCCGCGCACACCTTCGTGAGGGCCGAGGTCAACGTCGTCTTGCCGTGGTCCACATGCCCGATCGTCCCGATGTTCACATGCGGCTTGCGCCGCTCGTATTTCGCCTTCGCCATACTCCCCCCGTGCTCGCCGCCCTCACACCGCGTGACGGCGCTTGACGATGTCGCCGGGACCCGTGGTCACCAGCTCGTGGTTTGTCCGTAGGATCTCGAAAACTGAATAGTCTGTCTGACAGGCTTGTTGACTAGAACGTCACACGCACTATTCTGACTGGCAGACTGTGTCAGTTCCTTTCTCACCACCGGTAATGGGCGAAGGCCCGATTGGCCTCGGCCATCCGGTGGACATCTTCCCGTTTCTTGACGGACGCGCCGGTGTTGGTGGCCGCATCCATGAGTTCCCGCGCCAGTTTATCCATCATGGATTTGCCGGCCCGCGCGTGCGCCGACTCCTGAATCCACCGGAAGGCCAAGGCCACGCGGCGGACCGGACGGATCTCCACAGGCACCTGATAGGACGCGCCCCCCACGCGCCGGGACTTGACCTCGACGACCGGCTTAACGTTCTCGACAGCCGTTCGAAAGATCTTCAGCGGATCCTCATTATTCGCGCGCTCCTGAATCAGATCGAACGCGCCATAGCAAATGCGTTCAGCCGTGCTCTTCTTACCTTTTTTCATCAGGGTATTGATGAACTTGCCGAGCAGCTTGTCGTGATGCCGGGGATCGGGTGCCGCCTCCCGGGGAACGATACTGCGCCGCCTCGGCATCTCAGCGTCTCCTCGCCATTGCCCTTACGCGGCTCCAGGCTTCTGCTGCTTGGCGCCGTACTTGGAACGGCTTTGGCGCCGGTTCTGCACCCCCACCGCATCGAGGGCACCGCGCACCAGATGATAGCGGACGCCGGGCAAATCCTTGACGCGCCCGCCTCTGACCAGGACGATGGAGTGCTCCTGCAAGTTGTGCCCGACGCCTGGAATGTAGGTCGTGACCTCCATGCCGTTCGTGAGCCTCACTCGCGCAACTTTCCGTAGGGCCGAATTCGGCTTTTTCGGCGTCGTCGTATACACCCGGATGCAGACTCCGCGTCGCTGAGGCGATCGCATCAGCGCCGGGCTCTTGGTCTTGTTTTTGGCGAGCGTGCGCCCGTGCCTCACCAGTTGATTGATCGTCGGCATCCGCCTGTCCTTCCACCACGCATGTGCGTGGTCGAGCAAAACCGCCAGATTCTAGAGATTCTCCCCTGACCTGTCAAGCCGAAACTCCCTGAATCCGAAAGACTTTAGACCTATTCGGCACCCTAGTCCCCTGACTCCCCTACCAGCGCTGTCGAGGAGCTGGCCTCTGGCTCCGCGAGCGCCGGCGCAGCTTCTTTTTCTTCCTGGTCCAACACGAATGTATCGCGGTAGTCGGCCAGGCCGGTCCCCGCCGGAATCAACCGGCCGACGATGACATTTTCCTTCAGACCCAGCAAGTGATCGATCTTGCCGTTGATGGCCGCCTCCGTGAGGACCCGCGTCGTCTCCTGGAAGGACGCCGCGGAGATGAAGCTTTCGGTCGTCAAGGCCGCCCGCGTGATGCCGAGCAATACCGGCTTGGCCACTGCCGGTTTGCCGCTTTTGGCGACGACTTTCTCGTTTTCCTCGGCGAACACGAACTTGTCCACCTGGCTCCCAGCCAGGAAATCGGTGTCGCCGGGGTCCTCCACCCGAACCTTGCGGAGCATCTGGCGGACGATGATCTCGATGTGCTTATCGTTGATCGTCACGCCCTGAAGCCGGTACACCTCCTGGACCTCGTCGACCAAGTATTTCTGGAGTTCCTTGGGTCCCTTGATGTCGAGGATGTCATGCGGGTTTGCCGAGCCGTCCATGAGGGGCTCACCGGCCTTGACCCAATCCCCTTCCTGCACGTTGATATGCTTGCCCTTGGGGATCAGGTACTCCTTGGTGTCGCCCATATCGTTGCGCACGAGAATCTTCCGCATCCCCTTGACGTACCCGCCGAACTCCACCGACCCATCGATCTCGTTGATGATGGCGTGCTCCTTGGGCTTGCGGGCCTCGAACAGCTCGGCCACGCGCGGGAGCCCGCCGGTGATGTCCTTCGTCTTCGTGGTTTCGCGCGGGATCTTCGCCAGCACGTCGCCGGGATGCACGGTCTGCCCCTTTTCGACAAAGATGTGTGCCCCGACCGGCAGCATATAGCGGGCGACTGTACTCGTACCGGGCACTTTGGCGGTCTTGCCGGCCTCATCCTTGATCGAGATGCGGGGACGAGACGACGCGCCCGGATGGTCTATGATGACCTTGCGCGACAGGCCGGTTACCTCATCGAGCTCTTCTTTCATCGTGACGCCTTCCATGATGTCGCCGAACGCAACCCGTCCGCCGACTTCGGTGAGGATGGAAAGCGAGTACGGGTCCCATTCGACGAGTCGCTGACCTATTCCGACCTTGCCTCCATCTTTAACCTTGATCTTGGCCCCGTACACTACCGGATACTTCTCGCGCTCCCGCCCGGACTCGTCATGCACGGCGATCTTGGCGTTCCGGCTCATGACGACCCAGTCCCCATCCTTGTTCCTGACCGCGATCACTGGGTTGGGGATGTCGGTGTTCTTCTTGGAATCGTAGCTCACGTAATGGATCGTCCCCGCGTGCTTCGACTCCAACGTCGTCTGCTCGACCACTTTGCTGGCCGTGCCGCCGATGTGGAACGTCCGCATCGTCAACTGCGTGCCGGGCTCGCCGATTGACTGGGCAGCGATCACGCCGACCGGCTCGCCGCGTTCCACCAGTTTGCCTCGTGCCAGGTCGCGCCCATAGCACATCACGCAGACCCCACGACGAGACTCGCACGTCAGGACGGACCGAATCTTGACCCGATCCAACCCGGCCTCCACGATCGTGGTGGCCTTCTCCTCTGTGACCTGTTCGTTGGCGCCGACGATGAGCTCGCCCGTGACCGGGTCCCGCACGTCTTCCGCCGCGATGCGGCCGAGGATGCGCTCGCCAAGTTGCTGAATGATCTCGCCGCCCTCCACCAGCGCGGTGACGTAGATTCCGTCTTGCGTGCCGCAATCATCCTCGCTGACGATGACGTCCTGCGAGATATCCACCAAGCGTCGGGTCAGATAGCCGGAGTTCGCGGTTTTCAAGGCGGTGTCCGCCAGCCCCTTGCGTGCGCCGTGGGTCGAAATAAAGTACTGAAGCACGGTCAGACCTTCCCGGAAGTTAGCCGTGATGGGCGTCTCGATGATCACCCCGGACGGCTTTGCCATCAACCCCCGCATGCCACCCAGTTGGCGGATCTGCTGGGTGCTGCCGCGGGCCCCCGAGTCTGCCATCATAAAGATGGGATTGAAGCCGCGCCGCTCGCCGGTGCCGGTGGACGCCCCAAGTTCCTTCATCATCTCGTTGGCCACTTGCTCGCCGACGTGGGCCCAGATGTCGATCACCTTGTTGTAGCGCTCGCCGTTTGTAATCAGCCCGTCGGCGTATTGCCGTTCGATTTCCGCGACCTCTTCCTTCGCTTTCCGGATTAGCTCACTCTTCTTTGCGGGAATGAGCATGTCATCGACGCAGATGGAGATCCCCGCGCGCGTCGCAAAATAGAAGCCGAGGTCCTTGATCCGGTCCAGCATCATGACCGTGTCGCGGTGCCCAGCCTGGCGGTAGCAGGCGTCGATCAACTTCGTCAGCTCCTTCTTGGTCATCAGCAAGTTGACGGCCTCGAACGGGACTCCCGGCGGGAGGATCTCGCCGAACAGCATTCGGCCGACCGTGGTGTACTGTTTCCACCGGGACGGATCCCTCCAGGAGGCTTCCGTCATTCCGGGCTCGCGGGTGGGGGTAAGCCCGCGGACCTTGATGCGGGCGTGCTCCGAAACCTCGCCGGCATCATAGGCCATCCGGACTTCTTCCGGCGAGCTGAAGATCTTGCCCTCGCCCTTTGCGCCGGGCTGTTCGCGGGTCAGCCAGTAGCATCCCAGCACCATGTCTTGCGAGGGCACCGTGATCGGCTTACCATTCGCTGGGGAGAGGATATTGTTGATCGACATCATCAGCACGCGCGCCTCGATCTGCGCTTCAACCGAGAGCGGTACGTGGACGGCCATCTGGTCCCCGTCAAAGTCGGCATTGAAGGCGGCACAGACCAAGGGATGCAGACGGATCGCTTTGCCCTCCACCAGAATCGGATCGAACGCCTGGATGCCGAGCCGATGGAGTGTTGGGGCTCGGTTCAATAGTATGGGGTGCTCCTTGATGACCTCATCGAGGACGTCCCAGACCTCCGGCTTCTCATTCTCGACTAGGCGCTTGGCACTCTTGATCGTGGTCGCCGCGCCTCGCTCTTCCAGTTTGTGGAAGATGAACGGCTTGAAGAGCTCCAGGGCCATCTTTTTCGGCAGCCCGCACTGGTGGAGCCGCAGCTCTGGGCCCACGACGATGACCGTCCGGCCCGAGTAGTCGACGCGCTTGCCAAGCAGGTTCTGCCGGAACCGCCCCTGCTTGCCCTTCAACATGTCGCTGAGCGACTTCAGGGGGCGCTTGTTGGGACCCCGAATCGCGCGCCCGCGACGCCCGTTGTCGAACAGGGCATCCACCGCCTCCTGCAGCATCCGCTTCTCGTTGCGGATGATCACGCCCGGCGCTTTCAGCTCTATCAGGCGCTTGAGCCGGTTGTTCCGGTTGATAACGCGACGATACAGATCATTGAGGTCGGACGTGGCAAAGCGGCCGCCGTCGAGCGGGACCAGCGGCCGCAGCTCCGGAGGAAGTACAGGGATGACATCCATGATCATCCATTCCGGCTTGTTGCCGGACCGGATGAAGGAGTCAATGACCCTCAAGCGTTTGATGTATTTCTTCTTTTGCGCGAGGGAGTGGGTCCCTTTCACCTTGTCGTGCAAGATGGCCCGCTCAGCTTCCAGACCGACCTTTCGCAACAGTTCCCGGATGGCCTCTGCCCCGATCCCGGCCTTGAAGCCTGACGGCTGGTCCTGCATCAAGGTCCGATACCGCTCTTCGGAGATGAGGTCCTTCTCCCGCAGGTCCGTGGACCCCGGCTCGATCACGACATAGCTCTCGAAGTACAGAATGCGCTCCAGTTGTTTGAGGCTCATGTCCAAAAGGGTGCCGATGCGACTTGGCAGGCCCTTCAGGAACCAGATGTGCGCCACTGGCGCCGCGAGCTCGATGTGCCCCATGCGCTCGCGGCGGACCTTTGACTGGATCACTTCCACTCCGCATTTGTCGCACACGATCCCGCGGTGTTTCATCCGCTTGTACTTGCCGCAGTTGCACTCCCAGTCCTTGGTGGGGCCAAAGATCTTGGCGCAGAACAGCCCGTCCTTTTCGGGTTTAAAGGACCGGTAGTTGATAGTCTCCGGCTTCTTCACCTCGCCGTAGGACCATGAGCGGACCTTCTCCGGAGACGCCAAACGAATGCGGATCGCGTCGAACGATACGCCGTCGCGCGGCTTCTCAAAGACTGTGGAGATTCCTTCCACGCTTCTACCTCCCTACCGAGCTTGCTAAACCCGGCCCTTCGATCACATGGGCTGCGATATCCAATTCCATCAGTGTCTTCGGCCCATTTACGCCTTCGCTTTGATCAGTTCCACATCCAGTCCCAGGCTCTGGAGTTCCTTGACCAGGACGTTGAAGGATTCCGGAAGTCCTGGTTCAAGGAACGGTTCTCCCTTGACGATCGCCTCGTACATTCGCGAGCGTCCCGGGACATCGTCCGACTTGACGGTTAGGAACTCTTGCAGGGTCGAGGCGGCGCCGTAGGCTTGGAGCGCCCAGACTTCCATCTCGCCCAATCGCTGCCCGCCGAACTGGGCTTTCCCGCTCAACGGTTGCTGCGTGACCAGCGAGTAGGGCCCGATGGAGCGGGCATGGATCTTGTCGTCCACCAGATGGTGCAGCTTCATCGTGTACATATGGCCCACTGTGACGGGACTCTGGAACACCTCACCGGTGCGGCCGTCGTACAGGACGCTCTGCCCGGTCTCCGGCAGCTTGGCCTTCTTCAACAGCGCCTTGATCTCAGTTTCGGCCGCCCCTTCGAACACCGGGCTCGACACCCACAGCCCCAGGGCTTTGGCGGCCCAGCCGAGGTGGGTCTCGAGGATCTGTCCGACGTTCATGCGGGAAGGGACGCCCAGGGGGTTGAGCACCACTTCCACCGGCGTGCCGTCCGGCAGATAGGGCATGTCCTCCTCAGGCAAGATACGCGAGACGACGCCTTTATTCCCGTGCCGGCCCGCCACCTTATCGCCGACGGAGATCTTGCGTTTCATCGCGATATAGACTTTGACGAGCTTGATGACGCCCGGCGGCAGCTCATCGCCGCGCCGTAGCCGCCCCACTTTCTCGTCGTAGAGCGTCTGTAAAATTTCGATCTGTTCCTTGGCCAGCCGCTCCGTCTCCTCGATCTCCTTTTGATCCTCGGGGTCGCTCAGCACGATCCGGCGCACTTCTTCGTCGCTGAGCTTCTTCAGGATCTCGGGGGTGATCTTCCCCTTCCGCTTCAGGATGATCTCGCCGGTTTCCCCGTCCATAAGGTCCCGGGCAACGACCTTGCCGAGCAGCAGCTTGCGGATCTTTTTGTTTTTCTCCTCTTCCACGATCCTGAGACTGTCCTGATGTTCGCGCTGGATCCTGAGCACGTCCTCGCTCTCGATGCTTTTGGAGCGCTCGTCCTTGTCCAGCCCTTTGCGCGAGAAGATCTTGACATCCACCACGATCCCCTCCACCCCCGGGGGAACGGTCAGCGAGGTGTCCTTCACATCGCCCGCCTTCTCCCCAAAGATGGCGCGCAGCAACTTTTCCTCTGGCGTGAGCTGGGTCTCTCCTTTGGGCGTCACCTTGCCCACGAGAATGTCACCCTGCCGGACCTCCGCACCGATACGGATGATGCCGCTCTCGTCAAGGTCGCGCAGGGCGTCTTCGCCGACGTTGGGAATGTCTCGGGTGATCTCCTCCTTGCCCAACTTGGTCTCGCGGGCCTCAACCTCAAACTCTTCGATGTGGATGGATGTGAAGACATCGTCGCGGACAAGGCGCTCGCTGATCAGGATCGCGTCTTCGAAGTTGTACCCGCCCCACGGCATGAAGGCCACGAGCACGTTCCGGCCCAGTGCGAGGTCGCCATGGTCGATCGCCGGCCCGTCAGCCAGCACCTGGCCGCGCTTGATTGTCTGCCCCACCGACACCACCGGCTTCTGCGTGATGCAGGTGTTCTGGTTGGACCGCTTGAACTTGACCAGGTCGTAGGTATCGAGACAAACCTCATTCTTTTTGCTCCCTGCCTCTTTCTTGCGCAGTTCGGTCTTGACGACGATCCGGGTGGCGTCCACGCTCTCCACGACGCCAGGACGTTGGGCCAAGACGACGTAACCCGAGTCGCGGGCCACGATTGCTTCCATACCGGTTCCCACCAGCGGTGCCTCGGTCTGGATGAGGGGGACGGCCTGCCGTTGCATGTTGGAGCCCATCAGGGCGCGGTTCGCGTCGTCGTGCTCGAGGAACGGGATCAAGGCGGTCGCCACGCTGACCGTCTGCTTGGGGGACACGTCCATGTACTCCACCTTATCGGGATGTACCAGAACGAAATCCCCGCCGTAGCGCGCGGATACATTGTCAGCTATCAGTCGCTGATCAGTGCCGACTTCGGAATTGGCCTGGGCGATGTGATACCGATCCCCGTCGATGGCTGACAGGTGCTCGATCTCGTCCGTCACCTTTCCCTTCCGGACTTTCCGGTACGGGGCCTCGATAAAGCCGAACTCGTTCACCCGCGCGTAGGTGGCCAGGGAGGTGATCAGGCCGATGTTGGGCCCTTCCGGCGTCTCGATCGGGCAGATCCGGCCGTAGTGGGTGGGATGGACGTCGCGGACCTCAAAGCCCGCGCGCTCGCGGGTCAGCCCGCCGGGCCCCAAGGCAGAAAGGCGCCGTTTGTGGGTGATCTCGGCCAGCGGGTTCGTCTGGTCCATGAACTGCGACAACTGGCTGCTGGCGAAGAATTCCTTGATGGCCGCTATCACTGGTTTGGCGTTGATCAAGTCGTGCGGGAGCACGGCTTCCATGTCTAGGAGGTTCATCCGTTCCCGGATGCTCCGCTCCATACGGACCAGTCCCAACCGGAACTGGTTCTCCAGCAACTCGCCGACGGACCGGACCCGGCGGTTGCCGAGGTGGTCGATATCGTCCACCTCTCCTTTGCCGGCCTTGAGGTTCACGATGTAGCGGACCACCTCGACGATGTCCTCACGCGTCAACGTCCGTTTCTCAAGCGGGAGATCAAGCCCGAGCTTCTTGTTCAGTTTGAGCCGGCCTACCGGGGAGAGATCGTAGCGCTTGGGATTGAAGAAGAGGTTCTCGAACAGCGCGCGCGCCGTCTCGATGGAGGGTGTTTCCCCCGGACGAAGCCGCTTGTAGATCTCGACCATGGCCTCTTCCTTGGATGTGGTCTTCTCACTCTCCAGCGTGTCTTCGATCACCGAGGCGGTCGTCGTGCTGTCGTGGAAGACGACCTTGAACACGTCGATCTTGCTGGCCAGGACCTTCTTCAGGACCTCGGCCGTCAGCTTGTGATTCTTTTCAAGGATCTTCTCTTTCGTCGCGCTGTCTACCAGGTCGACCAGGACGGTGTGGCCCACAAGGTCCTCGGGGTTGACCTCGCTCTCTTTGATCCCCGCAGCCTTCAACCGGGCGATAGTGGCCTTGGTAAGCTTCGAGCCTTCGCGGACGATGGGCTCCTTGCTCCCCTTTTCCAGCAGGTCATTAGGCACGCGCAGCCCAGCGTGGACCTCTGGGTCCAGCTTCCGCCACAGCTTGCCCTTCTGGACGTGGATCTCCTCCACGGGATAGTACATCCGCAGGAGATCATCGGTGGTGTACCCGAAGGCTTTCAAGAGAATCGTCGCCGGCATCTTTCGTCGCCGGTCAATCCGGACATAGAGGATGTCCCGTGTGTCAAATTCAAAGTCGAGCCAGGATCCGCGATACGGGATGATCCGCGCCGAAAACAGGATCTTTCCGCTGGCGTGCGTGCGGCCCTTGTCGTGCGTGAAGAAGGCCCCTGGCGAGCGATGCAATTGGCTCACCACCACCCGCTCGGTCCCGTTGATGATGAACGTGCCGCGCTCTGTCATCAGCGGCAGTTCGCCGATGTAGACCTCCTGCTCGCGTACGTCCAGGACCTTCTTGGTGGGTGATTTGTCTTCCTTGTCGAGCACCACGAGACGCACACGGATTTTCAGAGGCGCGGCATAGCTCATCCCCTGCTCCATGCACTCACGCACATCGTACTTTGGCGTCCCCAGGCTGTAATTGACGAACTCCAGCACCGCCGTGCTGTTGTAATCCGCGATGGGGAACACGCTGGTGAGCGCGGCCTGTAGCCCCTTGTCCTCACGCCGGTCCGGATCGGCTTCCATCTGAAGGAAGCTGTCGTAGGACCGCTTCTGAATTTCGATGAGATCCGGAATGTCGAGGTGACGTGGTATCTTTGAAAAGTCCTTCCGTTCGATCAAGCTGCTGCCCGTCATTTCGGACATGGATCTTCCCCCACTCGGATAGTGGCCGTCTCTCCGGTCGTCCCAGGGACGGCTAGTGAAATCAGAGCACCCATCGGCATGCCTATTTAATCTCCACTTTGGCGCCCTGGTCTTCCAGCTTTTTCTTGACGTTCTCGGCCTCTTCCTTGGTGACGCCGGTTTTAACCGGTTTGGGTGCGCCTTCGACGAGGTCCTTGGCTTCCTTCAGCCCCAGGCTGGTTAACTCGCGCACGACCTTGATGACTTGGATCTTCTTGTCGCCGGCATTGGCGAGGACC
>CAZSUT010000061.1:0-13356 GCA_964610095.1 uncultured Nitrospirales bacterium
ACCTGCTGGGCCTCTTCGATCAGTTCGTTCCCAAGTTCGTCAAGCCCTACGCGCATCTGAGAGCCGACGCGCTGCAAGCCCTCCGCCGTTATCGCGAAGAAGTCGAGCAGGGGAAGTTCCCGACGGATTCAGAGAGCTATCACTGATCCCCTTTATCCCCTCTCCCCCGGCGGGAGAGGGTGAGGGGGACTCTTCTTCAACCGCCCCCGTTTCTCTCGCTGAAACTGCTTGCCACGTCATCAAAAAGCTTATAGCATTTGCCGTAACAACCTACTCAATAGTTGGGCACATGTTCAGAATCGTTCTTGCTTGCTACGGTGTTCCACACGCTGTTGGGACAGAAGCTGCAACAGACATCACTGGTGAGTTTGCTGAACACCGGCCGTGGCACAAGAACGTTCGTTGCACATGGGACGGCTCTCGGCTGGTTCTGGAGGCGGAAAACGACTTTGACTCAGATGGCTCGGCTCTAAAGGACGAGTTTTCTGATTGTCTGTCCGCGTATATTGCCGAGCTGTTTGATGGCGAGATTAAAGTTGAATCCATCACTCGGTTTGTATAATTCTGTCCCCTTAATTTCTGATGCTGCATATCTCGCCGCACCTGACGATCCCGGATACGGAGATCGACATCCATGCGATGCGTGCGCAGGGTGCGGGTGGGCAAAACGTTAATAAAGTCTCGACGGCGGTTCATTTGCGCTTCGATATTACAGCTTCCTCGTTGCCTGCGTTCTACAAAGAGCAGCTCGTCAAGCTGAAGGATCATCGCATTTCACGCGAGGGCGTGATTACCATCAAGGCTCAGCAGTATCGGAGCCAGGAGCAGAATCGAGAGGAGGCCCTCACGCGACTCCGGGCGCTCATTCAGAGCATCGCCATCTCACGCAAGAAACGAAGAGCGACGAAGCCAACACAAGGCTCGCAACGAAGACGGTTGGAGAATAAGATGAAGCGAGGGCGACTGAAAGCGTTGAGAGGAACGCTCGATTAAGCTGTAGTTGGGCCGTCGGTGAGCACGCTGGGCGTTGGGTGTATAGCCTTGTGGATCAGGTCATGGAACTAATGAGAGCCGCCTTGTGTGAAAGGAGATGCCTATGAACACCAAGCGTTGGTTATTGGCAAGCCTCGGGACCTTCGCAGTGATCTTCATCTTGGAAATGATTATCCACGGTGTCTTGCTCGAAGGGATGTACAAACAAACTGCCTCTGTCTGGCGTCCTCAAGCCGACATTGGGCGACTCATGTGGCTGATGTGGTTAGGCTATCTCATCTTTGCCCCCTTCTTTGCCTTGGTTTACATAAAGGGTTACGAAGAAGGCAAGGGTGGTGTGGGACAGGGGATGCGCTACGGCGTTTATATGGGATTTGTGCTGTCAGCATCGCAGAGTTTAGGGTGGTATGCCGTGTTGCCTATACCGGCAGTCCTGGCATTCTACTGGTTTGTAGCGGGCATGGTGGAATCTGTGGCTGCAGGCATCACCGTGGGCGTTATATACCGAAGATAGGATCTTAAGAATTCGGGTCAGACTCGAATTTTTTGGGTAGGCGCAATTGAAGATGGACGAACCTGACCGTCGGCCGCCAACCGCCTTCGTTCGCGACGGCTTCGTCGTACTCGATCGATTTTTGGATGGGAGTGAAGTCGCAGAAGTTCAGGCGGCGATTGAATCTCTCGTTGCCTCGTCCCCCGCTTCCGCTTGCTCGCGCCCCCACAACACGCTGCTGCCGTTGCGATGGAATGATCGTATCGTTCGGCTCCTTCTGGCCTCCGAGCGCCGCGTGGAAGTCTTAATCGAGACCTTGTGCGCCGACGAACTCAAGTGGATTTCCGGGTACGTCAGTATCAAAGAGGCTCGTAGCCCTGCGTTGTGGTGGCACCAGGACTGGTGGTGCTGGGACCATGCAATAAGCTACCGGCGGGCCGCTGCACAGGTAGCCGTTCTATGCTACCTCACCGCAACAGACGCGCATAACGGCGCACTCCGGGTGTTGCCGGGATCGCATCATCGGAGCTCGCGAATACACGCTTCCCTCCCGGAAGCACACGCTCACGCCGCGAATGACCTTGAGCCGGAGCACGTCGCCATGAGCGACCATCCGGACCAAGTAACGCTCTGTCTAAAGGCGGGGGACGCTGTTGCGATCGACTACAGACTGTTGCACGGCACCCACGGGAACGCCAGCGATGCGAGGCGCGACTGCATTCTTCTGTCCTTCACTCCTTTTTGGCGCGAATTGCCGGCTGATATCAAAGGGCACCTGATTAGTCATCCCGCACAACCCGCCGACGATGAGCGTCCAGCGGCGTCGCCGTGGGAAGCCGGGATTCTTCCCAGCTTTGTTGGCATTCGAGAAGACTTGCCTGTAAACCGGATGGCACCGCAGAAGTTTGAGATTGTCGATTAGATTTTGTAAGCAGAGAACTTGGGACAGATTCGAAATTGGGGATAGGCGCAATTCTTTGCCCCCCACCATCACCCTCCCCCTCGGTGGGAGGAGGGAATTGTAATCGTTGGGCCGCCGGCGGGGACGCGCTGCAGTAAGATCAAACCCACCACGAAAAATAGTCCCACCGTCACGATCGCGGCCCGCTGGTTGCCGAGCAGCGTCGCTGAAACCATGCCAAAGACAAACGGGCCGAGGATCGCCCCGGTCTTACCCACCAGCGCGTAGAAGCCGAAGAACTCCGCCTCGCGCCCGTGCGGGATGAGGAGAGCCATGAAGGTGCGGCTGGCGGCCTGGATGGCGCCGAGGCCGGTGCCGGCCAGGACCGCGACGATCCAGAAGTGCCATTTCGTCTCCACGAAGTACGACGCTACGGTCACCGCCGTCCACTGGATGAGCATGACAGCGACCACGGGCTTCGGCCCGTGACTGTCCGTCGCCCTCGCCCATGCCGCCGATCCCGCCAAGGCTGTGACCTGGATGACCATGAACAGGATGATGATCTCGGTCATGGAGAAGCCGAGCGTCTTCGCAGCAAACACCGCCGCGAAGGCGATCACCGTGTTGACGCCGTCCTCGTAGATCAGGTACGCCAGGAGGAACCGGCGCATCGCCGTCCGCTCGGGCAGCGTCACGATCTCGCGCAATGTGGCCAGGGTTTGACGCAGGCCTCGTGAGACGGCCTCGCGGAGCGGCAGGGGATGGTGTGAGTCGGCGGGCAAGATGACAAAGGCGGGGATCGAGAACAGGCCGAACAGAAGGGCAGCGGAGAGGAAACAACCCCAGTAGGCCTGGCTGGCGGCGAAGGGCCAGGCGGCCAGGAAGGCTGCCACCGAGCCGGCGTAGCCGACTGCGAAGCCTGCGGCTGACACCCAGCCGAGCTGATCGGGCGGCGCGATGCGGGGCAGGTACGAATTGTAATAGACGAAGGCCGCTTCGAACGTCACGATACCGAGGACGGCGAGCGCAAATCCCCAGAGGACCATGCCCGGCCCCACGGTGGCGAGCAGCGCGGTCGCGGCCACCGAGACCAGCGTGAACCACACCAGAAACGGCTTGCGGACCCCGGCATGATCGGCAATGCCTCCGAGGAAGGGCGAGGTCAGGGCGACAAGGCCCATCGAGACGGAGACGGCAAGCCCCCACCAGAAATCCCCACGGCCCTGTTCGTTGCCGACGATCGTGTTGGCGTAGTAAGCGGGGAAAACAGTCGCATAGACGATGGCGGAAAAGGCGGAGTTGGCGAAATCGTAGAGCGTCCACGCAACGATCGTACGGCGCGGTGATCCCGTCACGTGGCGGAGAATACCACAGAGCCGGGTGGTTGGTCATCGCTTTGTGGCAGCCATCTTGCTTGCTGAAAAATATGGCGCGTGAGACGTCAATATAGGGCTTGACACCTCCTTGTCCATCTGTTAGGAAGGCGACGCCATCCTTAGCGGGCAGGTCGCGGACCTGCAAGTTGAAGGCGCAATCGGTCCCCCTCCGGCAGAGAGCAGAGGTTAGCCGGTTGCGCTTTTTCATGTCTCAGGAACGGCGGCGGAATAGACAACCCACACAACCATCAGGAGGGAACGCAATGGCAAAAGCGATGACCAAATCACAGGTTACCGGATTTCTCGCCGACAAAGTGGGCGTCACCAAGAGGGCGGCGGGTGAACTGCTGGATCACCTGGCGACCCTCGCCTACAAGGAAGCCAAGAACACCTTCACGTTGCCCGGCCTGGGCAAGCTGGTCTTGGTGAACCGGAAGGCGCGGATGGGCCGCAATCCGCAAACCGGCGCGCCACTCAAGATCCCGGCCAAGCGGGTCGTGAAGTTCCGGGTGGCGAAAGCCTGCAAGGTCGCAGTGCTCGGGAAATAGGCGCGCGGGCTTGCGTCGAGCACGTCGGGCGATGAGGGAGTCCGGATGAGATGAACGGGTCTGACCGGCGAAGGGAGAACGTGGTGCGAAGTGCTCTTTGGCCTTTTGTAGGAACGACGGTTATGGTATCGTTGCTAACGCCACGGTTCTCCTGCCGGCGGCCTTGTCGAACACCGGGGGATGCATGCCCGACAGCAGAAATTCCGAGACCATCCGCTTTCTCTACACCTTCGAATTTCCGGACGGCACGGAGAAGGAATTTGAAGTCCTGCTGAACGCCAAGACACTGGAGTTGATCACCAAGAAAGACCTGCCCAAGCCCGCCTGGACGAAGCTGAAATACAAACAGTGCGAACACTGCCCCCTCGGCGACGAGCATGAGTATTGCCCGGTGGCCGTGAACCTCTCGGCACTGGTGGGGTCCTTCAAAGACTCCGTCTCCTTTGAGAGCACGAACGTCCGTGTCCAGACGAACGAGCGGATTTTCGAAAAGGCGACGACGTTGCAGAAAGGCCTCAGCTCGATCATCGGGATGTATATGGTGACGAGCGACTGTCCGGTGATGGACAAGCTGCGTCCGATGGTGCGGTTCCACCTGCCGTTCGGCTCGATGGAAGAGACCGTGTACCGGGCCGTATCGATGTATTTGACGGCGCAATACCTCCTGATGCGGAAGGGGAAGACGCCGGATTGGGACTTGAAGAAGCTGGTCGAGATTTACAAGGCCGTCACGCATGTGAACCGAGGCATTTCCAATCGACTGTCTAGTGCCTCGGAAGAGGATGCCAACATGAATGCGGTGGTGATCCTCTCCGCGTATGCCGAGATGGTTCCGTTTTCGATTGAGCACCGGCTTGCGGAACTCGAGTACATCTTCAGCGAATACACCAAGTTCGAGTAGCGCGTCTGCGCCTCGAGGTGGTCGAGGAGGAGGCCATCCATGCAGACGGATTTGAGCCGCCGTTCCTACAGACACTTGCCCCTCCTGATCCTCCTGATGACTCTGGTGATTCTGATCATCGGGGCCGTCGCCCTCCACTATGTCGAGAACCGCTTGGTGGCCACCACGGGCGAGAGCCTGGCGCTGGCCGCCGCCGACATTGCGGACATGCTTGACCGGTTGCTATTCGAACGTTACAGCGACATCCCCATGATGTGTCGGGCCCGAGCGTTCCAGGGGCACGACACCGTCGCCATGACCGAGTACTTGGATTGGATGCGGAAGAACTATCACGTCTATCGTTGGCTCGCGGTCGTCAATGCTGACGGCCGGATCATCGCCGCGACCAATCCCGCGAGTGTAGGCAAGGACATGAGCCGGACCTATTTGTTCCGGGTTGTCCGCGAGCAGGGCGGCGTCCACATCCAGGATGTAGAAGTGTCTGAAGATGCCGGTGGGGTTCCGGTCATCGGATTCGCCGGTCCGATTCCAGGCGAGAAGGGGAAATTCCGCGGGGCCGTCCTTTCCCAGGTCACTCTGTCCAGCGTGGAAGATGTCGCCACGGCGGCGATCCACACCTTTCAGGTGCAGCGCGGATCGACGGGGAAAATCGAGTACCAGATCATGACCAGGGACGGGGACTTGCTCCTGGACTCGCTGCTGCACCAGGAGATGCAGGTCAATCTCAAGTTAATGGCCCTGCCCTCGGCACTTCTGAGCGCGTCGGCGGAGCCGGGGTATATCGAAGAGCAGCACCTGCGCCGGAAAGTACCGGTCGTCACCGGCTACTCGGGGACCGAAGGATACGGCGACTTTACCGGTTTGCACTGGGCAGTCCTCGTGCGTATGGACCGGAGCGATATTTTGGCTCCGATCCGGACCGTCCTGGTGAATCTGGCCTTGGCTGGGGCTCTGATTGTGCTGCCGCTGCTGGGCTTTCTCCTCTGGACGTCGGGACGACTCCAGACTGAGTACCAGCGCGCCCGGGAGGAAAGTACCCGCGCCATGGCCGCTGAGGCCACTTTGCGATTGCGCGACCGCGCCATCGCCGAAACCAGCAACGGCATCCTGATCACCGACCCGCACCAACACGACAATCCCATCATCTACGCCAACCCGGCGTTCGAGCGCATCACAGGGTATCGCATGGACGAGGTGCTCGGGCGCAACTGCCGATTTCTTCAAGGACCCGACACCGATCCGGCGACGGTGGCTTTCATACGGCAGGCCATCGCGGAGCAACGGGATTGCCAGGTGGTCATTCGGAATTACCGCAAGGACGGCGCACCGTTTTGGAACGAGTTGACGATCTCCCCCGTACACGACGGCAGAGGACAGGTGACGCATTTCGTCGGGGTGCTCGTGGACATTACGGCGCGGAAGGACGCCGAAGAAGCGATCGAGCGACTCAGCCGTCAAAACGAATTGATCCTGAACGCGGCGGGTGAAGGGATCTTTGGGCTGGACCTGCAGGGCAAGGCCACGTTTGTGAATCCGGCTGCGGCGAGAATGCTCGGATGGTCGGTGGCGGAGCTCATCGGTCAGCCTATGCATCCGATCCTGCATCACACGAAGCCGGATGGGACCCCCTATCCCGAGGAGGAGTGTCCGATTTACGCTGCCTTTAAGGACGGCACGGTCCATCGCGTGGCTGACGAAGTGTTTTGGCGGAGGGATGGGACCAGCTTTCCTGTGGAGTATGTCAGCACGCCAATTCGGGAACGCGGCGAAGTCGTCGGCTCTGTCGTCGTATTCATCGACATGACGCTACGCAAGGAAGAGGAAGAGCGGCGGATGCAGGTGGAGAAATTGGCCGCTTTGGGCCAGGTGGCCGCCGGCGTGGCCCACGAAATCAACAACCCGTTGGCGGGCATCAAGAACGCGTTCCTCTTGCTGAAAGATACAATTGCCCCCGGCCATCCGTATTCCCAGTTCGTGAGCATGATCGATCGGGAGATCCAGCGGATCAGCGACATCGTGGGCCAAATGTACCAACTGTATCGGCCCGATCCTGCGGAACCCTGTCCCATCGATCTCGAAGCGGTCCTTCGGGATGTCTCGCAGATCATGGCAGGCTTGTTGCGGCAGCACCGGTTGACGCTAGGAACCGAGGTGGCTCCCGATCTGCCTCAGGTTCGACTGCCGCAACGCGATCTGACCCAAGTCCTGTGCAACCTCATCCGGAACGCCATCGAGGCGTCCCGGCCGGACAGTGAAATCCGTCTCTCGGTCATGCATGACGAGGAAATCGTGTCGATCGCTGTTGCGGATCGCGGCCACGGCATTCCGGCTGAGGTGTTACCGAACATCTTCGACCCGTTCTTTACCACCAAGATGGGGAGCACCCAGGGAGGCATGGGCCTCGGTCTCTCGGTTTCTCGAAGCCTCGTCCAGGCAATGGGGGGACGGATCGAAGTGCAGACCGCTGTCGGCCGCGGCGCGACCTTCACGGTGGTCCTGCCTTGCCCTGCGGCGATAGTCTCCCCGAGCGTCCGATCTGAAAGGGAGCAGCCTCATCATGTCTGACGTGGCGCGGATCCTGATCGCCGATGATGAAGAGACGTTCCTGCAGTCGATGGGCGCCCTCCTGCGCCGGGAAGGGTATGCCTGTGACTGCGTGCGGGACGCCCGGGAGGCGGCCGCCGCCCTGGAGCAGACTGCGTACGATCTCCTGATCACCGATATCTATATGCCGGGGAATGCGGAGTTGGAGTTCCTCAGCGAGCTGCAAAGCCGCGGCTCCATTATTCCCGTGATCGTGGTGACCGGCTACCCGTCCGTGCCCACCGCCGTGGAGTCGCTGCGTCTGTCTGTCGTGGATTATCTCATTAAGCCGGTGGATTTCCCCGTGGTCCTGCATTGCGTCAGCCGAGCCATCGATAAAGGGCGGGTGCTCCGCTCGCTGCACAAGACCCAGGAGCAGATGCGCGAGTGGGTCAAGACGATGGAAGACCTGGAGCAGTCGCTGACCGTGTCTGGCACCAAGGGGGGAGAGACCAAGCTGGCCTGGGCCATCGATAACTATCTGGATCAGATGGTGGGGCACATTACGCAGATCGCGGCGAGCCTCAAGATGACGATCGATACGGTACGAAAGGATTATGCCGGTCAGACGCTGGATGTGTGCGCCCTCGTCCGGTGCCCCCGGTTAGAGGCGTACGAAACAGCCCTGCGCGGGACGATCGAGGTCCTCAGGAAGACCAAGAACGCGTTCAAGTCAAAAGAGCTGGCCGCGTTGCGGGAAAGGCTGGAGGAGTTCCTGAAGAAAGACCGCCGCTAGCAGGATCACGCCTGGGACCAGCACCCCCATGGGTGTGCGGCGGCGATGGGCGCCTACGGATAGCGGGCTTCTCGGGCCCCTATGGGTATCGGGCTTCGATGGTGCTCCGCAAGCCCCCGCGGGCGGAAAACTCGCCGATGACCCGGGCGTGGACCGGCCGACAGACGGCCACAAGGTCTCTCAGGATCCGGTTCACGGCATTCTCGTAGAAGATGCCGAGGTTGCGGTAGGCGTGGATGTACAGTTTCAGAGACTTCAACTCCATGCACAGCTTGTCCGGCACATAGATGATGCGAATCGTGCCGAAATCGGGGAGCCCGGTCTTGGGGCAGATAGCTGTGTATTCCGGCACCTCGATGGCGATCTCGTAGCCCTTGAATTGGTTTGGCCAGGTCTCGATGGCCGGCAGCTTGGCATCGAGTCCGCTACGGGCATGCGCCACTGTGTAACCGTCCCTCGTCTTTTTCATACTTTGGTCATCCACTCGGTGTGGCCCAGTTTCTCCAGCTCGAAGTACATGACCACCCAGGGGCACATCATCTCGGGAAAGACCTCGCAGTAGCCCCCCTTGCGCACGCCACCGCACGGGCCGTAGCTCATGAACTTGGGACATTCGGCCTTCTCACCCGCGCCCGGGATCGGTGGGCGGTTGTGGATGCCTCCCGGCGATCCGACGGGCGGCGGCCCCGGCTGGATCAGGGGAGTGGGCTTGCGGGATTCGTCCGCCATCAATGCGCGTCCATGAAGCCGGCGATCTCGGTGAGCCGAAGCCTGGACACGGCGATCTCGGGGGCGTACACCACCTCGTCTGCCGCCCAGATGATCGTCCCTCGGCTCTTGCTGGTGATGCCCAAGATGTTCCGCAAGACCTGGTGAATGTTGTCGTTGATGCGAACGACGTTAGCCTTGAGGGGCGTCGTTAGTTTGCCGTCCTTGATCACGTAGGAATCGCCCACGACCGTCGCGGTGAAATCGCCGGTGCGCAGGCCGTTAATGGGATAGGTATACCATATCCGACCGATGTACACACCGTTTTGAACCTGCCGCAGGAGGTCCTCGCGGGTTTTCTTCTTCCGCCCTTCGATGAAAACATTGGTGGGCGCGACCGAAGGCGCCATGTCGAACCGGCGTCCCCCGCCGCCCGCGAAGCGGAAGCCGTTGCGCGGCACCAGGGCGCTGGGACAGTCCTCCGGGGGAACGCCGAGCTTCTCCTTCGCGGCGGGGTCGCGCAGCATCCGCTCCGTCTCGTAGAAACTCGACAGGAGCCCGACGAGCTTCCCGTCTTTGATGAGGTCGGTCCGCCCGGTCGGGAGTCCTTCACAGGTGATGCCTTTGCTGCCCATGTGGCTCTGGAGCGCTCCGTGGTCATAAATGGTGAGGTCGTCATGCGCGACCTGCCGGCCGAGCCGTCCGTGGAAGGCCGAGCTGCAGTCGTAGAAGCTGGCGACTGTGAGACTCGGCAGGATTAGATTACACATCAGCTCTGTCACCGGTTGGGGACCCAGGATGACCGCATACTCCCCGTCCTTAATGCGGACTCCGCCGATGGCGGACAGGGCATTACGCGCGGCTTCGGCACCAGCGTCACCCCGCATTGCGCTCAGACGGGTGTGGCATCCATACGCGGTCCCTTTTGCGCCTTCCCGTTCGACCATGGCGGTGACGAACGAGGCGATCAGGGTCGACTCGTCAGTTTGCACTTTGGGGATGCGGGTCGAGCCGATTGCCATCCGTTCCAGCAGGACTGTGACGTCGCCGCCGACGATGAATCCCATCTCGCGTAGCTTGGGCCCGGTCTTGGCCTGCGCCCTAAGCGAACCGGTCTTGCCGAATTCATCCAGCGCGCGGGTGAGGACCCGCCATCCGGCATGCACCAGATCGGCGTCATTCAAGTTCATGGCGCTTGGGTCGTGGTATTTGGTCAGCATCCGACGTTCAGGGGACGGCCGTGGTAGGGTCGTGAAGTCGGGGTCATGGACTGCGCTCCGTCTGGCCTTCTCCAGGGCCGCCTTGATGCCGTTGAGCGAGAGGTCGCCAGCTTCGCTACCGAGCCCGATGCGCGGGCTCTGGGGATTCTGGAAGACGGCCCGCACGCCAAGTCCGTAAGAGGAGGTGGACTTCGGTTCCTCGATGCCGTTGCACGGAATGTGCGAGGTGTAGTTGACGCGCGCAGTCAAGCCGTCATTGCTGGCCACGAACACCTCCGCTTCCTGGATGTCCTTCTGTCGGCGCAGGTAGCGCAGCCCTTCCTCGGCAGTGCGCTTCAGTGTGGCCAAGCTGACCATGTGTGGTGACGCTACGCGGGCCCGGTCAGATGCGCGCGGCTGCGGAGCGTCGGCCCACCGTTCCCGAGCCGCCGGCCCTGCATCGGCTGGCCTTTTCCGCAATTGGGGATGGGGAAGAGCCGGAAATCCCGACCCACGGCGTCCACCTTCATCAGGAAGGTCTTGGTGTCCGCCATGATGCCACCGCCCCGGTACAGTTGTCCGATCTGACCGTCGCGAATCTCGTACACCTTCTGGGCAGAGATCCGGAAATTTTCCCGTGATTCCGCGATGGAGGGAATCCGGTGCCCCACGACGTAGTACCCTTTGTCGACCTCGCGGATGATGTCCTCGGGGGCGCGTGTGCCGGCCGCAAACACCGTGGTAGACATGCGGACGAGTGGCACGAGATGAGCTTCCGTGGCCATGCAGGACCCGTTCGGGGGCACGTTGAGAATGGCCGCCGTCTGGCGGCTGTTCATGAAACCCTTGAAGATCCCCTTCTCGATGTGCACGACTTTCCGGCTGGGCGTCCCTTCGTGGTCGTATTTGTAGTGGCCGAAGCCCGGCAGTGACGGGTCCGAGTAGGCGGTGATGAGCGCAGACGCCACCGCCTTGCCAACCATGGTGTCGTTGAGCGCGCGCAGCAGCCAGCTTCGGCCCGCGTAGGCGGTCTCCATCTTCAGCGCGCGATCCAGTTCGGTGGGATGGCCGATGATCTCGTGAGCGAGAAGGGCGTTGAAGTGGGGGTCTGTGACCACCATGACGTCTTTGTCCGAGCTGCGGAGCATCGGCGCGTGGGCCAGCTTGACGGCGTCGCGCGCCAGATTGGTAGAGAAGGTGAGGAGATCGAGGTTCCGGATGTATTCTTCGACGATGCCTTCGGTGATGACCTCCCATCCGCGCTGATGGCCGATGGTGTCGGACAGCTCCTGGTCACCGGCCTCGCTCACGGCGACGACATGTACGGACCCTTCGGTCAGTGCGAAGGACTGGTCGGTGCACGCGCCCTCGGAGCTTGTGAAGAGCTCGCGCGTCACCAGCGTCACGGCACTGACGGCGTTGTATTTGAGCTGCTCGTCCACGTCCTGGACCGCACGTGAAACCTCCGTGACATAGCGGACCATGTCGTCAAGGGGGACCTGCCGGGGGTCGATGGCGTATTCGGCCTTGACCGTGTCGCGTTGCACCTCGACCGGGGCAAGGCGAGTATTGGACAGGGCTTCACCGAGATCCTTGTATTTGTCTCGGATCCGGGCTTTTTCGCGTGCGTTGAAGACGGCGCGCGCGTACGCGTGCTTCAGGCCGCTCGCCAGGGTCTGGGCCAGTCGAGGCAGATCGGCCTTGCCCAGCACTTGGCCGAAATACCCCGGGGCGATGGCGCCATCTCCGGCCAGCACCCGGATGCCGCAGGCGATGTGGCTGTCTTCGTAGGCATATTTGGACGTTCCGTTCTCCGATCCCGCGTGCTTCTCTTCGGTCACCTCGATCCTGAGGTCTGCATAACGGCACAGCTTGTACGTACTCGATGCCTCAGTGGCCAGTTCGGCAGCGGTGTTTTTGATGGCTTCCACCAAGTCGGTGGTGATGGCTTTCGAGATGGTCGGCATCAGACGCAAAGACTCGTCGTGGGTATGTTCTGTTCCATGTGATTAGGGTGTATCACTGAGCTTATTGACCGTAAATTATAGAGAACCCGCCTCAGCCGTCGCAAGAGAAACTAAGGTTTTTCTACGTGTTTGATCAAAAGAAGTGGGTGGCCGGAAGATTTCTTCCGTATTTTCTTGCACTTGCATCAATAGGACCAAAGGCCTACCGTCGACCCCAGGATTAGGCCTTCGTAAGGGATAGGCTAGGTCTTCTTTGTGGTTGCAACAATGCAGCCGTTGTCATATTGTCAGAGGGCTGCGGAGGGGGCCAAGCCAACGCGTGGCGGCGGATTTTCGCATTGACATCAATCGCAAGGGTTTGCTAAGCTTCCGACATTCATCTTGTCCCTGGCCGGGACAACTTAATACCTTGTAAGTAAAGGAGAAATCCACTTATCACAGACGATTAGGCGGGTTCGCGTTCGTAGCGAACGAAGGAGGATGGCCACATGAGTCTCGATTACGTCAAGTTTTCCCCTGGGTTTGACAAGTTCATGCCCAAGGAATATCGCGATATGGTTGAACACGGTCCCTTCGGCAAGAAGGTGACTGTCTCGCAGATGGGATCGTTCAAAGAGATTCTGGAAGAGCATCCCATGTGCGCGGGGTGCGCGATGACCTTGTTCATCCGGCTTGCCATGATCTCCTTCCCGAACCCTGAGGACACCATTACGGTGGGGACGGCCGGCTGCGGGCGTTTGGCCATCTCTCAGGCGGCTATCCCCTTCGTGTATGGGAATTACGGGGACCAGAGTGCCGTTGCCAGCGGGCTCAGTCGGGGACTGCGATTGCGGTTCGGCGATAAGCCCAAGGATGTGGTGGTCATGGCCGGCGACGGCGGCATGGCCGATATCGGCTTCAGCATGACCCTCCATTCCTGGTTCCGGAAGGAGCGGTTCACGACGATCATGC
>CAZSUT010000062.1:0-12685 GCA_964610095.1 uncultured Nitrospirales bacterium
CCCAGACCGCGGGCTGCTCGCTCACGGCCCAGCAGCCGATGAACAACGTCGTCCGCACCACGCTTCAGGCCCTGGCGGCGGTGCTGGGCGGGACCCAGTCGCTGCACACCAATTCGATGGACGAGACCTTGGCCCTGCCGACCGAAGAGGCAGTCAAGCTGGCGCTGCGCACCCAACAGATCATCGCGCACGAGAGCGAGGTGACGAACACCGTGGACCCGCTCGGCGGGTCCTACTACGTCGAGTCGCTGACAAACCGTTTGGAAGAAGGGGCCCGCGAGTACTTCAGCAAGCTCGATGCGATGGGAGGGATGGTGCGGGCGATCGAGCAGGGGTACCCGCAGCGCGAGATCCTGGAGGCGTCGCAGCGCTACCAGCGGGAAGTGGAACGGAAGGAGCGGATCATCGTCGGCGTCAACGAGTACATGGAGCCGGACGAGCAACGCATCTCAATCCTCAAGATCGGGCCGGAGGTGGAGAAGGCGCAGGTGGACCGGCTGGCCTCGCTTCGATCTCGCCGCGACTCCTTCAAGACGGCCGGGACGCTGGAGGCGTTGCAGGAGGCCGCGGCGGGGGATGAAAATTTGATGCCGTATCTCCTCGAAGCGGTGAAGGCTGAGGCCACGCTGGGCGAGATCTGTGCGGCGCTCAAGGAAGTGTTCGGGACGTACAAGGAACCGGTGGTGCTATGAAGCTGGGGAAGTTTGACATCTATCCGGTGACGGATGGGCGGTTTCGGCTGGATGGGGGCGCGATGTTCGGGGTCGTGCCCAAAGTCCTGTGGGAGAAGTGCTGTCCGGCAGATGAGAAAAACCGCATCCAGCTGGGGCTCAACTGCCTGCTGATCAGGGCGCACGGCAAAAATATTCTGGTGGACACCGGGCTTGGCTCGAAGGTGGACGCGAGGTTTCAGGACCGCTTCGTCATCGAGCGCAAACCGCCACTCGAAGATTCTTTAAAAAGGGTTGGCCGCGCGCATGAGGACATCCACATGGTCGTCAACACGCACTTGCACTTCGATCACTGCGGGGGAAATACCATGCGCGAGGACGACCAGGTTGTGTCGGCGTTTCCGAAGGCCAAGTACTTCGTGCAACGCGGCGAGTACGAGGATGCGGTGCGGGCCAACGAGCGGACACGCGCGAGTTACCTCAAGGAGAATTTCACGCCGATCGCGCATGTGAGCCAGTGGGAGTTCCTGGATGGCGATACCGAGCTCGTTCCCGGGATCTCGGTGGTGGTGACCGGAGGACATACCGCACATCATCAGGCGGTGAAGATTCAATCCGAAGGCAAGACGGCGATCTACCTCGGCGATCTCATCCCGACGGTGTCGCACCTGCCGCTCCCGTACGTCATGGGCTACGACCTGTATCCCTTGCAGACCCTGGAGTCGAAGCGGTGGATTCTGGATCGGGCGTTCGAGGAAAAGTGGTTGCTGCTCTTCGAGCACGATCCCAAAGTACAGATGGGGTACGTGAAGAAGGACGTCGAGGGGAAGTACTATTTGGAAGAGGTAAAGGTATGACGGTGGCGGCGAAGCTCTTGCGGGTCTTGATCGGGAAGGTAGGGCTGGATGGGCATGACCGGGGCGTGAAGCTGGTCGCCCGGGCGCTGCGCGATGCCGGCGTGGAGGTCATCTACACCGGCCTGCACCAGACACCGGAGCAGATCGTGAGCACGGCGATCCAGGAGGACGTACACGCCATCGGGCTCAGCGTCCTCTCCGGTGCGCACAACCACCTCTTCCCCCGCGTGCTGGCACTACTCAAGGAACAAGGGGCAGAGGACATCGTGGTCTTTGGGGGCGGGATCATTCCGGACGATGACATTCCACGCCTGAAAGCGGCCGGCGTCCGCGCTCTGTTCCGGCCCGGCACGACGACGGACGAGGTCGTGAAATTTGTGAAGGAACTCCGTCCATGAAACCGGTCTACATGATCAGCGGGGGCATCACCAAGTTCGCCAAGGCGCATCCGGACAAGGACTTCCGCTTGATGGTCAAGGAGGCATACGACTACTCGCTGCGGGACCTGCCCAAGTTCTCCAAGGACATGATCGATGGCGCGGTCGGCTCCTACTTCTCGGACCACTTCACACGGCAACTGAAAGCCGCCAGCATGGTGCAGGATTATCTCGGGCTGTGCCCTAAGCCCTCCAAGCGGATCGAGGGCGGGGGCGCGACCGGCGGGCTCTGCTTCCAATCCGCGTGGGAAGCGGTCGCATCCGGCCGGATGAACTGTTGCGTGGCCTTCGGCTTCGAGACGATGTCGCGGGTCAACACTTGGAAAGGCAACGAGTTCATCGCGCTGGCCTCCGACACTAACTTCGATTTTCCAGTGGGCGGGTTCTACACCGGCTACTACGCGATGATGGTCCGGCGCCACATGCACGAGTACGGCACCACGGTGGAGCAGATGGCGATGGTGTCGGTCAAGAACCACATGAACGCGCTGTATAACCCGTATGCCCAGAAGGCCAAGCGGCTCACGATCAAGCAGGTCCGGGAGTCGCCGATGGTGGCCACGCCGTTGACGATGGAAGACATCTGCACGATGTCGGACGGGGCAGCGGTCTGCATCCTAGCCTCCGAAGAGGTGGCCGCGAAGGTCTGCAAGCGGCCCGTGAAGATTACCGGCGTGGGTTCCGGGTCCGACGCGATGCGCATGGCGGACCGGCCGCACGAGAAGGTCATCCTCCTGCAGCACGAGCGGGAATCCGACTACGCCCATCTCAAATATCCAGGCGTGCACTCGTTCCGCGGCGGGCGCATGGCGGCGAAGCTCGCGTATGAGATGGCCGGCATCCGGAACCCGCTCAAGGAACTGAGTTTCGTCGAGCTGCACGACGCCTACACCTCCTCGGAGATCCAGACCTACGAGGACCTCGGTCTCTGCAAGTACGGTGAAGGCGGCAAGTTCGTGGAGAGCGGCGTGCCGTTCATGCCTGGCGTAGACTACGGGTTGGAACTGCCCAAACAGGGGCGCCTGCCGGTGAATCCGTCCGGGGGGCTCCTTGCCTGCGGGCATCCGGTCGGCGCGACGGGCCTGATGCAAGCGGTCTTCGCCTTCTGGCAGTTGCAGGGCGCCATCAAGAAGCATTTGGGTAACGATAAGTTGCAGATCAAGAACCCCAAGCGCGGCCTGATCCACAGCCACGCGGGCACGGGGACATATATCACGGTTTCGATCTTGGAGGCGGCGTAATGGATCCCCTCATCATCCACGACCATTACGAAATTGACTACCGCCACAGCTACGCCGAGGACTCGCCGTTCTTCGTTGGATTGAGCAAAGGCAAGCTGCTGGGATCACGCTGCACGGCATGCGGCTACACCTACGCGACTCCGCGCTCCCATTGCATGGGGTGCGGGGCGCCGACGGCGTGGCACGAGCTGCCGCTGACCGGCCGAGTCCATACCTATACAACCTGTCACTACGGTGGTGAGGCATTCCTCAAAGAAACGCCGTTCACGTTGATCCTCGTGGAGTTCGACGGCGCCGATACGCTGTTTCTGTCCCGGCTCAAGGGCGTCGAGCCCGACGCTGTGAGGATCGGGATGCCGGTAGTCGCCAAGTTCGCCAAGGCGCCAACCTATAAAGTCACGGACGTCTGGTTCGAACCAGGGGAGTAAGGCGGGCGATGGATCCTATTGCATTGGCTGAGCACGTGAAGACGGGCAACGTCCGGGCGGTCTCTCGCTTGATCACACTGCTGGAGAACCAGGAACCGGTCGGCCAAGCCGCGTTGGAGAGACTGAACGGTTTCCAACGGCGCGCGGCCGTGATCGGGATCACCGGCTATCCCGGCGCAGGCAAGAGCACGCTGATCGACCAACTGGTCACGGCCTACCGACGGCAGGGCAAGAAGGTCGCCATTGTGGCGGTGGATACGACCAGCCCGCGGACGGGCGGGGCGCTCCTTGGGGACCGGATCCGGATGCAGGACCATGCGGTGGACGGCGGGGTCTTCATCCGCAGCATGGCCACCCGCGGGGAGCGCGGCGGGCTGGCGCGTGCGACGCGCGGCGCGGTGCGGGTGCTTGAGGCGGCGGGCTACGACGTCATCCTGGTGGAGACCGTCGGCGTTGGGCAGCTCGAGACGGACGTTGCCGATGTGGCGCCCACCGTCGTCGCGGTGGTGGCGCCGGGCCTCGGTGACGAGGTACAGGCGATGAAGGCGGGCCTACTCGAGATGGCTCATATCGTCTTAGTCAACAAGGGCGACCGCGATGGCGCGGACACGACGGTCAAAGACTTACAGGAATGGAATCCCAGGGTGATCCGCACGGTGGCGATCAAAGGGGAGGGCATTCCCGAGTTGATCGAGGCCATCGCCGAGCATCAAAGGATTGTTGATCTTCACGCGAAACCCGCCACCTAGCTTGGCGGAACTAGTGTTTCGGCTTTCTCCCGATCAAGAGATAGGTCAGCATCTCTCCCCTACCCTTGACCGGAACCTTGCCCCGTTCCTGAAATAGGTAGCCATCGCGGACCCGTTTGTACGTCTCAGCCGTGACCTGGATGCTCCCGGCGGGCGCCGATGCCTCCATCCGGCTGGCGACGTTCACGATCTCGCCCCATAGGTCATAGCTGAATTTCTTGGTGCCGATCACGCCTGCCACCACGGGACCCGTGTGGATGCCGATCCGCATCTGGAGCGGTTTGCCGGAGGGCGTGACCTGGCGCGCCAGGGCGGTCTGCATGTCCAATGCCAGCTCGACTACTGCCCATGCGTGATCCGTGCTGGGAGTCGGCAGGCCGGCGGCCACCATGTATTCGTCGCCCATGGTCTTGATCTTCTCGACCTCGTACTTCTCGGCCAGGCGGTCGAATTCAGAGAACACGTCGTTCAGCAGACTGACCAGCTCGGTGGGAGGGACGCTGGCTGTCAGCCGCGAGAAATCGACGATGTCGGCGAAGAGCACGCTGACCTCGGCAAAGCTGTCGGCGATGGGCTCTTCCCCCTGTTTCAACCGCTCGGCAATGGGCTTCGGCAGGATGCTGAGCAGGAGACGCTCCGACTTCTCCTGCTCCTCTTTCAGTTTCGTGAGGTGGTCCTGTTCCCGGTCGCGCAGCCGCTTCTTCTCGAGGGATGCATTGACCCGCGCGTTCAGCAACACCTTCTGGTACGGCTTCATGAGATAGTCTTCGGCGCCCAGTTCGATGCACCGCGCGGCGCTTTCGAGCTCGTTCGATCCTGAAAGAACCACGACCGGCAGGTGGCGCAGCACGTGGTCGGTCTTGAGATGCTCCAGCACCTGGTAGCCGTCCATCTCCGGCATGCGGATGTCGAGCAGGACGAGGTCAAACGGCTGGGATCGCATCAGCTCTAGCGCCGCGCGCCCGTTTTCCGCGAACGTGACACTGTGCCCAAGCCGCTTCAGATGAAGCGCGAGCAGCTCACGATCATTGGCGTTATCGTCCACGATTAGGATAGAGGCCGGTTCAACGTTCATAGGTCTCAGCGCGCAGATTTGTAGGGCTCAGTTCTCCTCGTTGTTGAGGATGCGAAGAAACCGGGGCCGCAGCACCAGGTCGAACACGTTGCCCTTTCCGGGAAACAACTCGAGGATCTCCTCTCGCGTCCTCTCGATGAGCTGGAGTGCCTGCTCTCGACTCATTGGTTGAAGGCGGAGGCGGTAGGCGGTCAAATCTGCTCGCAGCCGAAGCCGGAGCATGCGAATGTGTTCTTCCCGTATTTCCCAAGGGCTAGCCACGTGGCTTAGGAAAATCTCGGCGGGCGCTTCTCCAGGAACGCTCTCGTCCCTTCCTTCTTGTCGGGCGTCTCGCACAGCTCCCCGAACAACTCGGCCTCGCGGGCCAGACCCTCGGCCAGCGGGCTGTCGAGACCGGTCCGGATTGCCCGCAGCGCGGCCTGGGTTGCCAGCCGCCCCTTGGCCGTGATCATGCCGGCCAGTTTCTGAGCCGTCAGCAGGATTTCTTCAGGAGGGACAACCCGGTTGACCAGTCCCCACGTTAACGCCTCTTCCGAGGTGATGGTCTCGCCGGTCAGTATCAATTCGGCAGCTTTGGACGGACCGATGATACGGGGGAGCCGTTGGGTCCCGCCGAATCCGGGGATGAGCCCCAGCTTGATTTCCGGCAGGCCGAGCAGGACGCGCGCCGCCGCCACGCGCATGTGGCAGGCCATGGCCAGCTCCAGGCCACCACCGAGACAGGCCCCGTTGATCGCCGCGATGACCGGCTTGTCGAAACGCTCGATCCGGTTGAGCAACGCCTGCCCGCGCCCGGACAGCTCCGAGCCCTGGTGCACGGTGTTGAGTTCGGCGAGCTCCTTGATGTCGGCGCCCGGGCAGAAAAACTTCCCGCTGGCGGTCAGGATGATGACACGGACGGCGTCGTCCGCCTCCAGCTTTCCAAAGGCCTGATCCAACTCCTTCAGGACCGGCGTGCTGAGGAGATTCGACGGCGGGTTGTTTAACGTAACGGTGGCGAGGCGTTCGGCGATGGTGACGGTCACAAACTTGGCGGCCATGCAGGAGCTCCGGGGTTGCTCTGCGGTCCTCTACCATAACAGAGTCGCGGTCCTTCTGCCATCGCTGGTGTGGTACAATTTTCTTTAAGCACGTTCAGTTTTGGGAGGGGAGCTTCCGTGATTGCTGATCGCTTCGCCGTCTACGCGCAGTCGCTCCGTTACGAAGATCTGCCCGTCGACGTCGTCTACGAAGTCAAGCGCCGAGTCCTGGACAGCCTGGCCTGCGCCTTCGGCGCGTGGACGGCCGAGCCTTGCGAGATCGCCCGCCGGATCGCGCAGGCGGTCACGGTCCCCAACGGCGTGACGCTGTGGGGAACGGCCCACAAGACCCTCCCGGATCTGGCTGCCTTCGCCAACGGCGCCTTGGTCCGCTATCTGGACTTCAACGATACGTACCTATCCAAGGAGCCTGCCCATCCCTCCGACAATATCTCAGCCGTCTTCGCGGCGGGAGAAAGTGTCCGGGCGTCCGGCCAGCGGGTCATCGAGGCGATAGCCTTAGCGTATGAGATCCAGTGCCGCCTTTGCGACGCCGCAGCGCTGCGGCCGCGGGGCTGGGACCATGTCACCTACGGCCCGTTCTCGTCCGCCCTGGGCGCAGCCAAGGTGGTGAAGCTCTCCAAGGCGCAGACGGTTCAGGCGATTAACCTGGCGGGAGTGGCCAACGTGGCCTTGCGGCAGACGAGGGTCGGGTACCTCTCGCTGTGGAAGGCGTGCGCCTTCGCCAATGCCGCTCGAAATGGCGTGTTCGCTGCGATGCTGGCGCGGCTAGGGATGACCGGCCCCTCGCCGATCTTTGAAGGCCAGAAAGGCTTCATGGAGCTGGTGTCCGGCCCGCTCGATCTTTCGGTGTTCGGGGGGAAGAAGGTCCCGTACAAGATCCTGGAGACCTACATCAAGCACTACCCGGTGGAGTACCATGCCCAGTCGGCGGTGGAAGCCGCGCTGGTGGTCCGCGAGGAGCTGCTGAATAAGGAGGGGCGCTCGGCGTTGTCCGGCATCGCCGAGATCGAAATCGGCAGCTATGACGTGGCGATCGAGATCATCGGCCGCGACCCGGAGAAGTGGCGCCCGGCGACGCGGGAGACGGCCGACCACAGCCTACCCTATTGCGTGGCGGTGGCCCTGCTGGACGGCGCGGTCGCCGTGCAGTCTTTCGACGCCAAGCGCCTGGCTGATCCGCGGCTTCGGTCGCTCATGAAGAAGGTCCGTGTGATCAAACAGGAAGAATTCATCGGGTGGTATCCGAAGGCGATGCCAACGCGCGTGACGGTCCGGACGGCCAGCGGGAACGAGTACGTCAAGCAGGTGGATTATCCGTTGGGCCATCCCAGGAACCCGCTCTCGGATCGCGAGATCGAGGAGAAGTTCAGGACCCTGTCCGCCGGACGGTTCGACCGCGCCAAGGCCGGCAGGGTGATTGACATGGTGTGGAAGCTGGAGACACTCAAGGACATCGGGGCCTTGATGCCGTTGTTGAAGGTGGCACGCCGTGGCTGACACACAGCGCCCATCGAATCCACGCCGCCTGCGCGAGGTGATCGCACGAGGCACCGTCGTGCTCCCCGGCGCCTTCAACGCGCTGACGGCCATGCAGTTCGAGCGCGCCGGCTTCGACGCGGTCTATGTCTCCGGCGCCGGCATCGCGGCCGCACGGGGGCTGCCCGATATCGGCCTGCTGTCCATGGCGGAAGTGGTCGCCGACGCCGGGACCATCGCGCAGGCGGTCGCCATCCCGGCGCTGGCCGACGCCGACACTGGATATGGCCCGCCTCTGTCGGTGATGCGGACGGTGCAGGCGTTCGAGCAGGCGGGCTTGGCCGGAATTCATCTGGAGGATCAGGAGAGCCCCAAGAAGTGCGGGCACCTGCCGGACAAGCGGCTGGTGTCCGTCGCGGAAATGGCGCAGAAGATCGGCGCGGCGGTGGAAGCGCGCCGCGACCCGGATTTTCTGATCGTCGCGCGGACAGACGCTCGGGCGGTCGAGGGACTGGACGGGGCCGTCAAGCGGGCGCGGGCCTACGTGGACGCGGGGGCCGATGCGATCTTCCCCGAAGCGCTGGAATCCGCCGAGGAGTTTAAGTCATTCGCGCACGCACTCAAAAAAGAGGGCGTGACCGTGCCGCTCGTCGCGAACATGACCGAGTTCGGCAAGACCCCGTACCTGTCCGTCAAGGAGTTCGAAGCGCTGGGCTATCGCCTCGTGCTGTTCCCTGTCACGGCGCTGCGGGTGGCCGCAAAGGCTATCGAGACGATGTTGAAAGAGCTGAAGAGCCTCGGCACCCAACAGCAGTCGTTGGACAAGATGCAGACCCGCCAGCAGCTCTACGATCTCCTGCGCTATGCGGAGTACGAGAAGCGGGACGACGACATTGAGAAGCGGTATGGGCGGTAAGGCCAAGAAGGAGAACGATCACACCCGCCCACCCCAGGCGTCGTCGCACCCGCCCGCCCCAAGCCTGCCGGGACAGGCTTCTGTCCAGAAGGACGCGCCCCTTCCCGGGTATAGTCCCGGTCTCGAAGGTGTGATCGCCGGCGAGAGCGCCCTCTGCGAAGTGGACGAAGGCGCGGCCGGTCTCCGATACCGCGGCTACGCGATCGACGATCTGGCGGAGCAGGCCACGTTCGAGGAGGTCGCCCATCTATTGCTGTTCGGCAAGCTGCCCACGCGCAAAGAGCTGGGCGACTTCACCGCGCAACTGCAGATGCAGTGGCCCTTGCCCGGTCCCGTGGAAGCCTTCATCGGCGTCGTCCCGCCGAGCGCGCACCCGATGGACATCTTGAGAACCGGCGTGTCTCTGCTAGGGATGACCGATCCCGATGCAGCCGACAGCTCTCGCGAGGCGAACCTCCGAAAATCCGTCCGCCTCCTGGCCCAGATCCCCATCCTCATCGCCAACGCGTATCGCCTGGCGCACGCGAAGCGCCAGGTGCAGCCGAACCAGGACCGGAGCTTTGCCGAAAACTTATTGTACCTACTGACCGACCGGCACGACGACGAGCAGGCGAAGGCGATGGCGCGCGTGCTGAACGTCTCGCTGATTCTCTACGCCGAGCATGAGTTCAACGCCTCGACCTTCGCGGCGCGGGTGGCCGCCTCCACGCTGACCGACCTCCACGCCGCGGCGACCGCGGCCATCGCCGCGCTCAAGGGGCCGCTCCACGGGGGCGCCAACGAAGCGGTGGCCGCCATGCTGCTGGAGATCAAGAGCCGCGACCGGGCCGAGTGCTGGGTGCGCGACGCGCTGGCGCAGAAGCGGCGCGTGATGGGCTTCGGCCATCGCGTGCTGCACAAGGGAGATGCGCGCTCGGCGATCATCCAACGTCATGCCGAGGTCTTGAGCCGGACGTGCGGCGACACGCGGTGGTACGACATCGCCACCATCGTGGACCGGATCATGCAAAAGGAAAAGGGCCTCTATCCCAACCTGGACTTCTACACGGCCGTGGCCTACCTCCTGATAGGGATCCCCCGCGACCTCTACACGCCGGTCTTCGTCTGTTCGCGCATCGCCGGCTGGTGCGCGCACGTGATCGAGCAGCAGGATCACAACCGGCTCATCAGGCCGCGCGCGACCTATGTCGGGCCGCCGCCGCAAGCGTATGTGCCCCTCGAGCGACGAACGTGACCGCATCCTTCAGGCCCGCGAGATGGGCGGGCCTCCGTTCCATCTCCCCTGGCGTTCCTTCGCCGAGTTCTTTGATGGGCGCGTCCGCGACGCGCATCACGCCGACAAGCCCTTCCTGACTTATTACGACGAAAGTCACGGCACGACCGAGCCGGTCCGCCGAGTGTACAGTTACGCCCGCTTCGGCGAGCTGGTGGAACGGGCCGCCACCGTCCTGCGCGAGCGCCTGGGTCTTCGGCGCGGCGATCGGGTGGCGACGGTCCTTTTCAACCACGACCAGACGGTGCTCGTGTACTTCGCCGCCTGGACCATCGGCGTGGCGGTCGTGCCGATCAACGTCGAAGAATCCACTGAGAAGAAGCGTTACATCCTGGAACACTCGGAAGCGTCGGTCGTCTTCTGCTGGCAGGACTCCCTGGAGGAGGTCCGGAGCCTGCTTGGCGAGCTCCCACGGCTTCGCGAAGTAGTCGCGGTCGGCGATGACGCGCATCGGGATGGCCGGCACGGCCGCCTGTTCATGGATGAGCTGGCGGAGGCCCGGCCTGCCGGTTCAGTTCGGGATAGCAGTTTGGAGGACGAGGCGCTCATCGTCTACACCTCTGGGACCACCGGACCGCCGAAGGGGGTCGTGCTGACGGCGCGCAATCTCTTGTTGGACGCCGACGGCATCGCCGACTGGCACGGTTTCGGGCCGGACGACCGGCTGATGTGTGTCCTCCCGATCCACCATGTGAACGGCACGGTGGTCACGCTGATGACGCCGTTCTATTTCGGCGGTGGAGCCGTCCTGAACCGGAAGTTCAAATCGGCCGTGTTCTGGCGGCGGATCCACGACGAAGGCGTCACCTGCGTCAGCGTCGTGCCGACCCTGCTCGAGTTCCTGCTGGACGGGGACGAAGACCTGAAACCGTACCGGCTTGACCGCTTCCACGGCGTGATCTGCGGCGCGGGGCCGTTGTTGAAGGAGACGGCGGCGCGTTTCGAAGACCGGTTCCGCTTCCCCATTCGGCACGGGTACGGGTTGTCGGAGACGACGTGCTATTCATGTTTTCTGCCGAACGATCTTCCACCAGATCGGCACCGCCGCTGGTTGACGGACTACGACTTTCCCTCGATCGGTCTGCCAATTCGGCACAACGAGATGGCGATCCTGGATGGGCACGGCCGGGAAGTGCAGGAATTCGTTCGTGGGGAAATCTGCATTCGCGGGCGGACGGTCTGTGCGGGCTACTTTAAGCGGCCGGACGCGAATGAAGGGGCGTTTCAGTGGGGCTGGTTCCGGTCGGGTGACGAGGGCTTCTACGTCCGTGATGACAAGGGACGGCCGTTCCTCTTCATCTCCGGCCGGATCAAGGAACTGATCATCCGCGGTGGGGTGAACATCTCGCCGCTGGAGATTGACGACGTGCTGAAGGGGCACCCCGGCGTCCAGTTCGCGATGGCCGTGCCGTTCGAGAACCGGTACTACGGCGAGGAGATCGCCGCGTACGTGGTCGCGCGAGAAGGAACGGCCCCGCCGACCGAAGCCGCCTTGCTGGAGTTCTGTAGGAACCGTCTTCCGTTCTCCAAGCGTCCCAAAGTCATTCTGTTTGGACAGGACGTGCCCTATACCACTACCGGCAAGCCCAAGCGTCTGGAGCTGAAGTCCCGCCTGGCCGAGGCCCTCGCCGCCTATCGGGACGTCCAATTCAAAGACAGCAATTGAGGAGCCTCCCTCCGAGGGGAAGGGACCCTCCCAACAGCGCTGAACATCCATCCCGCCAGCGTTTCTCTTCCCGCACGCACACCCCTATCAGTAGCATCTGAGCGTCGAGCCCACTGACTTTACGTTCGACAAAGAACAAACCTAAAGTGCAGGCGCCCTCCTGTACGAAAATGAACTGCAAGTATCATACAAAAATGGACGCGCCAGTTACCTATTTAAATACTCGGTTGTGAGGTGTTTGGGGGGAGTGCTTCAACATGTCGCATATAACTATTTAGTTTAGCTTGCTGTTTCGCAGAGTCCAAGGTTCAACCTCTCTATGCTTCACGTAGGCAAGGCATTTGCGTAAAAAACTACTTGATCACTCCAGAACATGGCGAACTATTCGCCTCGCGAACCATTTGGTACCCGAACTGTTCGTAGCCGAATGATGAGGAAGGACACCGGCGTAGTGGTGATGGAGACCATGTCGTTAGCGCCCCGTGTGGCGGCCGAGCTGATGAAGATCAGCCGGACGCTCACCCTCATGAGCTGGCCCCCGCACAAGAGCAGAAGTCAATCGATCGGCCCGACACAGAGACGGATTCTCGCCTTCTTGCGCAGCCGGTCTCACAGTCAGACCACGCTTTCCGCTCTCGCTGAGGACACCGCGCTCTCGCACGCCACGGCGAGCGAGGTGGTAAAGAGACTAGAAGAGAGAGGGCTTGTCCGCAAAGTCCGTTCCAGGGACGACGCCCGTGTGGTCTACCTGTCGCTGTCCGCAGCGGGCCGGCGCATGGCGGAACAAGCAGCGGCCGGAAGCAATCATCTGCACGTAGCAATCCGAAGGCTGACCCGCAGGGAACAAGAACTG
>CAZSUT010000063.1:0-2468 GCA_964610095.1 uncultured Nitrospirales bacterium
TCCGCCGAGGGGGGCATGCTGGCGAAGGTCTTCAGCGTGGCGGTGAGCGGACTGGACGCCTACTCCGTCGAGGTGGAAGTGGACCTCGCGGCCGGCCTGCCCATGTTCACGGTGGTCGGGCTTCCGGACCTGACGGTGCGAGAGAGTCGCGAGCGGGTCCGTTCGGCGCTGCGCAACAGTGGCTTCAGTTTTCCCCAGCGCAAAATCACCGTCAACCTGGCCCCGGCCGACCTCCGCAAGGAAGGCGCGGCCTTTGATCTGCCCATCGGCGTGGGCATCCTGGCGGCGGAGGGGCTCATCCCAGCGACGGTCTTGCGGGAGGTCGTGATGGTAGGCGAAGTCTCCCTGGAGGGTGGCATCAAGCCCGTCCACGGCGTGCTCTCCATGGCGCTGGCCTGCCGCGGTCGAGGGATCAAGGGACTACTCGTGCCGGCCGAGAATGCCAGCGAAGCGGCCATCGTGGAGGACGTGCCCGTGTATCCGGTCGCGACCATCCCTCAAGTCCTCGAGCACCTCACGGGCGCCCAGGTGCTGACGCCGTTCGACCGCAGCGCAGTGGCGTCCCATGAGGCCCTTGCCAGCGTGGCGGATTTTGGGGAAGTGCGCGGCCAGCACCATGCCAAGCGGGCACTGGAGGTGGCGGCGGCCGGCGGGCACAACGTGCTGCTGGTCGGTCCTCCCGGATCTGGGAAGACGATGCTGGCGCAGCGGCTTCCCGGAATTCTCCCGCCGATGACGCTGGATGAGGCGATCGAGAGCACGAGGATCCATAGTGTCGTGGGCCTGCTCCGGCCCGGTCAAGCGCTGTTGCCGGTTCGCCCTTTCCGGTCCCCCCATCATTCGATCTCGGACGCCGGGTTGATCGGCGGAGGCACGGTGCCGAGACCGGGCGAGGTCTCGCTCGCGCATAACGGGGTCCTCTTTCTCGACGAACTGCCCGAATACCGCCGCAATGTCCTGGAGAGCCTGCGCCAGCCGTTGGAGGAGGGCACCATTTCCATCACCCGAGTGTCGGCGGCGTTGACCTATCCGGCACGCGTCATGCTGGTTGCCGCCATGAATCCCTGCCCCTGCGGGTTCCTGGGTGATCGGATTCGGCCTTGTGTCTGCAGTCCTGTGCAGATCCAGCGCTACCGCGCGCGGGTGTCCGGTCCGCTACTGGACCGGATCGATCTACATGTCGAGGTGCCGGCGGTGCCGTTTCGAGACCTGACTGCGGACGAGCGAGGCGAGGAGTCCGCTTCGGTCCGCGAGCGTGTCATGACGGCCCGTGCGCGGCAGGTCGAGCGCTATCACGGGTCGCGGGCGCACAACAACGCCCAGCTGCGCCCGGGCCAGATCAGGAAGCACTGCCAGATCGACGGGCCGGGGCGGACGTTGATCGAACAGGCGGTGGCGCGGCTCGGGCTCTCGGCGCGGGCCTACATGCGGATTCTCAAGGTTTCGCGCACGATCGCGGACTTAGAGCAACGGGATTCGATCGCAGCCGAGCATGTGGCGGAAGCCATTCAGTACCGAAGTCTTGATCGGCAGGTGCTCTGATGGAGAGGGGTAAAAGTGCAGGCCGGCGCTGGGTGAAACACCAGGCGCCGGCCTGCTGGGTGGTTACTTCTTTTCCTTCATGTCTTCTTTCTTCTCTTTCTTCGGCTTCTTAACCTTCCCCTTCTCTTTCTTCTCAACCTTCTTGCCCTCATCCTTCTTCATCTCAGCACCGGCCGGAGGTGGGGTCGCCGGGGCTTGGGCAAAGGTTGTGGTGCTGAAGGCCAGGCCGATCAGCACGGCGAAAATCGCTGCCAGGATTGCTTTCATCAGGACTCACCCCCTTCCTATTAGAGATATGGTCCTACTGGAGAGTACAGCATAGGCTGTGCCATCGCAACATTTTCTTAATTATCAATGCTATACACGCTTGCGGTGGTGTCGAAGCGGGAGGGCGCGAGGTTGGGATGCCGGAAATGGGGTAGGCGATGCCTCTAAAGGGCTGGTCGCCCAGCAGTCACGGGTTAGCGCGGCGAAGCAGCGGACTGCATCAGAGGCAGGCGGATGTGGACCGTCGTCCCCTTGCCTTCCTCGGTATCCAGGGAAATATGCCCATTGTGCGCATCCACCACGTCTTTCACGATCTTGGTGCCCAAGCCGGTGCCGCCTGCCTTGCGGCTGATGGCGCGGCCGGTGAAAAGGCTGTCGCGGACCTCGGGCGACATGCCGCGTCCGGTGTCGATGACGAACAGGTGAACAGCCTCATCGGCCAGATCGATGTGCCCCCGGACGGTGATGGAGCCGCCGCCCGGTATCGCCACGATGGCGTTATGGATCAGATTGTAGAACGCGTTGAAGAGCCGGCGTTCGTCGGCCGAGATCAGCGGGATCGCATCGAGACCTTCGGCGTGGAGGGAGATTTTCTTCTCGTCGGCGAGCATGTGCAGGGTCTTCATTACGTCGTCGACCACGGTGGCGACGCGGCACGG
>CAZSUT010000063.1:2478-12215 GCA_964610095.1 uncultured Nitrospirales bacterium
GGGGGCTGAGGCCTTGGTTGACTGCCCCGTTTTCGGGCACGGGGTCCTGGATGGGCCGGGCGGGGTCCGGGAGCAAGCCGATCACCCGGTTGCAAAGCACCTGGCTGGTCTGCGTGCCGCTGATCCCCATGGCGGTCAGGCTGCCGAAGAGCTTGTTCAGCTCGGCTTGCAGGAATTCCGCGCCGGTGATAACCGGGGTGAGCAGGTTTTTGATGTCATGCCCGATGTCGCCGAGGAGGCGCGCCACCTCGGCCAGCTTGGCGGCTTCGAACAAGCGCGCCTGTTCGATGGCCTGCGCGGCTAAGGCGGACACGATCGTGAGGATGTCGATGTCGTCCTTGTTAAGCTGCCCGTTTCGCTTGTTGAGGACTTCGAGCACGCCGATGGGTTGGCCTTCCCAGCGCTTCAACGGGATCGCGATCATATCCAAGGTCTTGTACCCGGTGGTGTCGTCGATGCCGGAGAAATGGCGGGTATCCCGCGCGACGTTGCCGATGATGGCCGGCTCTCCGGATTTGAAGACCGCGCCGGCCACGCCCAAGTCCCAGGGGATGGCCGTGCCGCGCAACTGCTCGGCTTTCTCTCCGATGACATAGCGGAAGACCAGTTGCTGAGTTTTGTCGTCGGCTAGCAGCACCGAGCCGGCGTCCGCGTCAACCACTTCCAGAGCGATGCGGAGGGCGTTCTCGACCAGTTCGTCCACGTTGATGTGCTGCGAGAGGGCTTGGCAGATGAGGCGGGCGGCCTCGAGCTCGCGCTCGCGTTGGAGCAGTCGGCGGTCCTGCTGCCGTCGAGGCGCTCGGCGGCGGTCCCCGGAGTACCCCGGCTTTGAAGAGAACGGGTTCCCTTCGCTCGCCACGTGCGCTTACTGACCTCCTTCTTGGCGTGCCGTGCCCACATACAGCTCACTGGAGGTATTTGCGTATCCCGACAGATTTGATCGAGATGTCGGGTCCAGCAAGCTCGGCGTGGAGCTGGCGAGAGGAATCGAACCTCGAACTACGGTTTACAAAGACGAACCCGCCCGAAACGTGAGGTTGTGTGATCCCCCCGTCAACTGCCTGTTTAACATGATAGCACAAGGGGATAAGTACTCCAAATTGATTGCATCCCGTTGCATGGCGTGTGGGGGGTCTGAGGGCTGACGGTTACAGAAGAGGACGGTCATCTTTTTGGTTGGGGGCGTCGCGTCCCTTCTTAATCTTGCGGTCCTGCATCAGGGTCAAGAGAAGCTTACGGAGACGGATTTCCTCTTCCGCGCGTATTTTGACGAACTCCAAGCCGATCCTCCGGCCGGTAACCGTTCGGACTGTCGCCTGATCAATCTCAATTGGCGGCTCCTGGTCTGTCAGCCGAATCTTGAGGCACAAAAGGTTTCCTTTGTGGCGCCACGCAGTGCTCTTGATCGCACAGCCTCGGATCGAGATGTCAAGCACGGTTCCTTCCTCACATTGGAGCACATCGTCTTTTTGGGCTGGGGTGATCAGCACCGGATATCGGACTGAGAGTCGGTTGTAATCTCGACTTGTATTTGTGCTAGGCAGCCACGTGAAAGCCAGAAACCGGTGGGTGCAGATCTGGCAACGAAATGGGCCGATGGTCAGCACACTCAGGAGGTATTCACGCAGTCCACGCCTTGGAACGTTCTTTACGAGCAAGATTCCACATTCTGGACAAGCCGGCATCTGGACAGAACTCGATCCTCTGGTGGCCCGGTATGAGCAATACCGCGCAAGGCTGAGACCAAACTGGCGCGGAATGCTATAGTCTGCCAGATGGAGTGAGCAGATTCAAGGATGCCGGAAAAACAGGTGGAGGATGGAACCCCTCCTTAGCTGTTGCCCTAGCGGCAGAAAGTGGAGCTGGCGAGAGGAATCGAACCTCCAACCTGCGGTTTACAAAACCGCTGCTCTGCCGTTGAGCTACGCCAGCACCCGAGGGGTAGCGCTATGGTAGCATACTTCACTACAGGGAAAGCCGCCCTCGCACGAAATTCCCGAAAGGGCGCCGACTGTGTTATAGTTTCGTTGCTTCTTGGACGTTACATGGAACCATGATCACGCTTCGTTTATTGGGAAATCTGACAGCGGCGAATGGCGAGCGCGTCCTGGAGTGGGAACTCAAGGAACCGACATCCTTGAGGCAGTTGCTTCTCGCTCATCAGGAGGAAATTCCCGACGTGATCAGGCTCTGGAAAGAGACGGAGTGCATGTTCACGGTCGGGGTCCGCATCGCAGCGGAGTCGACGGTGGTGAAAGACGGCGATATCGTGAAAGTCACGCCCCATAACACCCAGCTTCACTCCGCCGACTTCCCGATCGGCACTGGAGGAACAGTCTAGGCACCGCGCAAGGGCTCTTACCGGGTCTTGCGGGCTTTTCTCCGCTCCTCCGGCTCCAGCAGGCGCTTGCGGATCCGGATCGAGGCCGGCGTCACTTCCACCAGTTCATCCGGGCCGATATACTCAAGGGCGAACTCGAGCGTCATCTCGCGGGGCGGAGTTAGAACTATCGCTTCGTCTGAGCCAGAGGCGCGCATGTTCGTCAGGTGCTTGGCCTTGCAGACGTTCACGTCCAGGTCTTCGTCCCGCGCGTTCTCGCCGACTACCATCCCTTGATAGACCTCCACGCCGGGACCGATGAACAGGGCGCCCCGCTCCTGAGCGATGTTGAGTCCGTAGGCGCTGCTGGTCCCGGTCTCGTACGCGATCAGCGAGCCGTGGGGCTGCACTTGGAGGGCGCGCGGATCGGCCTTCTCGTAGCGGGCGAAGATGTGGTGCAGGATGACGGTGCCCTTGGTCTTGGTCAGGAGCGCGTTCTTCAAGCCGATCACCCCGCGGGTCGGGATGTGGTACTCGAGGTGCAGGTCCCCGTGGATCGTCAGCTTCATGTGGCGAAGCTCGCCGCGGCGCCGGCCGGCTTCTTCGATGACCGGGCCTTGGAACTCCACTGGCACCTCGATGGTCAGTTCTTCGTAAGGTTCCAGCATCACCCCGTCCGCGTCGCGCAAGATCACTTTCGGCTGGGAGACCTGGAGCTCGTAGCCTTCCCGGCGCATTGCCTCGATGAGGACCGCAAGGTGAAGTTCGCCACGGCCCGCGACCAGGAACTGGTCGGTGGAATCGGTTTCTTCCGCGCGCAAGGCGACGTTGGTCTCCAGTTCCTTGTACAGCCGTTCGCGTAAGTGGCGGGACGTGACGTACTTGCCTTCCCGTCCGGCGTAGGGGCTCGTATTGACCGAAAAGGTCATCTGGACGGTCGGCTCGTCGATCGCCACAGGTGGCACGGGGACCGGCTGCTCGGGGTCGGCCAGAGTCTCGCCGATCCCGATCTCCGAGAAGCCTGCGACGGCCACGATTTCGCCCGCCTCGACTTGGTCCACCTCCTTACGTTCCAATCCTTCGAAGACGAGGAGGTCAGTGGCCTTGCCGGGGATCTGGGTCCCGTCGGTCTTGATCCGCACCAACGCCTGGCGTTTGGTCAGGGTGCTGGAGAGCAGTTTGCCAATGCCCATCTTGCCCTTGTAGGGGTCGTGGGCTAGGGCGAGTACCAGCAACTGGAGCGGGCGATCCTGCCCGATCGCCGGCGGAGGGATTTTCTCGAGAATCGTGTCCAGCAACGGCGCAATGTCCACGCCCGGCTTCTCCGGATCCAGCGAGGCCGTGCCCTGCAGAGCGGAGGTGTAGACGATGGGAAAGTCCAGTTGGTCGTCGCTGGCGTCCAGGTGCGCGAACAGGTCGAACGTGCGGTTGACCATGTCGTCGATCTGGGCATCGGGCCGGTCAATCTTATTGATGACGACGATAGCTTTGTGTCCCAGGCCCAGGGCCTTGCGGAGCACGAAGGCAGTCTGCGGCATGGGACCTTCCTTGGCATCCACCAGCAGCAGGACGCCGTCCACCATGCGGAGGGTGCGTTCCACCTCACCGCCGAAGTCGGCATGTCCGGGCGTATCCACGATGTTGATCTTGACCCCTTTATAGACCACGCTGGCGTTTTTGGCTTTGATGGTGATACCCCGCTCTCGCTCCTGGTCCATCGAGTCGAGAATGCGCTCGCCCATGCTCTCGATGTTGCGGTGCACGCGGGTCTGCTTAAGGATCGCGTCCACAAGGGTCGTTTTCCCGTGATCCACGTGAGCGATGATGGCGATGTTGCGGATGTCTGTTCGGCGCATGGTCATCTGGTTGCAGCGGATCGCACAAACGTTGTTGTGGGAGCGGTCCGAAGAGACTTCACTCTAACGCAACCGCGTCGGAAGAGTCAAAGCTTCGCTTGCTGTCCTTGTGCTTTCGGTGAGAGCACGGTATCATGAATCACCCGTGCGCAAGGTAAGGCATGCCACTCGCTGAGCTCTTCTCGTCCTTCCAGCGTCCCCAGTCCGTCTGGAAAGCCCTGCTGTGGGGTGTCTTCACGGTGGCCCTGATCGGCTTTGTAGCGGGTCTGGCCACGGTGGGGTACCTGCTTCAAGACCTGCCCCCCATAACCGGCCTGCATGAGTACCAGCCCAGCCTCGTAACTCGTGTCTACTCGGCTGACAAGCAGGTGATCGGTCAGTTCTTCGTGGAACGGCGGATCCTGGTCCCACTGGAGAAGATCCCCCGGTATTTGGTGAATGCGGTGGTGGCGAGCGAGGACGCCCGCTTCTTTGAGCATCGGGGCCTGGACTTTATCGGCATCGCGCGGGCCGCAATCACGAACCTCGTTTCCGGGAAGATCCGTCAGGGCGCGAGCACCATCACACAGCAATTGGCGCGCTCGCTCTTTCTGTCTCCCAAGCGAGACTTCGAGCGCAAGGCAAAGGAGGCACTCCTGGCCTTGAAGATGGAGCAGATCCTGGGCAAGGAACAGATCCTGGAGCTGTACCTCAACCAGATCTACTTCGGACACGGAGCGTACGGAGTGCAGTCCGCCGCCCAGACCTACTTTGGCAAGGACGTGGGGCAGCTCACCCTGGCGGAGGCGTCATACTTGGCGGGCCTGCCCAAGGGGCCGGCGGACTACTCCCCGTACTACCATCCCGAAGCCTCTAAGAAGCGCCAGGCCACGGTTTTGAGACGGATGGTGGAAGAGCGGTTCATCACCACGACGGAAGCGGAAGGGGCCATGGCGGAAGCCGTACCGTTCAGGCGTCAGACACGGGACGAACCGGCGCCCTACTTCGTCGAGCATATCCGTCAACGGTTGATGGCCACCTACGGCGAAGCCATGGTGTACAAGGGCGGGCTCCAGGTGTACACGACGCTGTCCTTGCCGGAGCAGCAGGTGGCGACGACCGTCCTTCAAGAGGGTCTCCGTCAGTTGGACAAGCGGCAGGGCTATCGCGGGCCGCTACGCCGGGGCGTGTCGCTTGACGAGTTTTCCGCGAAACGAGTCAGCGGCGGGGCCTCGGCCGACGCGCCGCTTCGTCCCGGCGAGATCATCGAGGCCGTCGTGGCGAAGGTGGGGAAGGACGATCTCACGGTGCTGGCGCGAGGACTGACGGGGCGAATCGCCGCCGGCGATCTCATGTGGGCCCGCCGGAGACTGAAGGGCCCCGATCCAATCAAGCACGTGAAGGACACCGGCGCCAAGACACCGGGCGAACTGTTCAAGGTCGGGGACGTGATCGAGGTGAGCGTCAAGAAGATGGTGGGCGACGTCGCCCAGATGACCCTGGAGCAGACCCCTCTCGTCGAAGGCGCTCTGGTAGCGCTCGATCCCCGTACGGGAGCCGTCCGGGCGATGATCGGCGGCTACGATTTCCAACGGAGCGAATACAACCGTGCGACATCCGCGAGGCGGCAGCCTGGTTCGGCGTTCAAGCCGATGATCTACGCCGCGGCGATCAACCAGGGACTCTCCCCGGGAACCCCGATCGTGGATTCCGGCGTCGTCTACAACGAGAACGACCCCGATCTAGTCTGGCGGCCCGAGAACTACGACCAGAAGTTCGAGGGATTGATCACCTTGCGGGCGTCGCTGGCGCAATCGCGCAACGCCGCGACCGTGCGCCTGCTCGAGAAGATCGGTATCAACCCGGTGCTGGATCTTGCCCAGAACCTCGGAATCACCTCGCCGCTCGCCAACGACCTTACGCTGGCGTTGGGATCCTCCGGCGTGACGCTCCAGGAGTTGACGGCCGCCTATGGGACGTTCTTCAACCAGGGCATCCGGCTGGAGCCCTATTCGATCGAATCCGTGCTGGACTCGAACGGCCAGGTGCTGGAGACGCATGTCCCAGATCCGCGCGCCGTGATGACGAAGGAATCCGCCTACCTGATCACCAACATGATGGAGGATGTGATCCAGCATGGAACGGGACAGGCGGCCAAAGGAATGGGGCGCCCCCTGGCCGGCAAGACGGGCACCACGAACGATTTCACCGACGCCTGGTTCGTGGGCGGCGCGCCGAATCTGGTGACGGGAGTCTGGGTGGGGTTCGACGAGATCCGGACGCTGGGTGACAGGGAGTCGGGCGCCCGAGAGGCACTCCCGATCTGGATGAATTACATGAAGGCCGCGCTGGAGCCCTTACCGGTGGTGCCGTTTACAATGCCGGAGGGGATCGTGGAGGTCAAGATCGACCCGGCAACCGGCCTGCTGGCGCCAGATGGGTCGGATCAAGGCACCGTCGAAGTGTTTCTCAAGGGGACCGAACCGACGAAGCACGCCGAAATGAAGTCCTCGCCCTCGCAGTTCTTCAAATTTGACCAGATGTAAAAAGCACGGCGGGTCCTGTCGCCGAATTACCCTGACGTGCTCGCGCTCCGCGAAGCGCAAGCAAGTCGCGCTGCGCTCCGCCAGGGTCCCATTCGGCGCCACCTGCGGAAGGCTTGAGACGAGGAAAAGTAGCCTGTCCCCTTTCTGGTCAGCCGTGCGCGTCTTTATATTCCTCGTGCCAGGCCATCTGGATGGCTTCGAGGATTTTCTCGTTGGACTTCCTCGCATCGCCGATGAACCCCGGAAGTTCGCTCACCCAGCGGTGGAGATCGGTGAACCGGATCGTCAGCGGATCCACATCCGGATGCTGCTCCATGAGCTGAAGGGCGATCTCTTCGGTATCGTTCCAGTCTAGCTCCATCGGACACTCCTTCACGTCACGTCGGAGAGCTTCTTGTCCTTCAACGCCTCCTGCAGCGTGCTGTTCATGAGCTTCTCGGCCAGGCTGTAGGAAGCCTTGTTCAGCTTCTCGATCGTCTCTCGGATGGCGCGGTGGTCGACGCCGGCCATGGCGGACTTGAGGTTGGCGACCGCCTCCTGGATCGCCGCCAGTTCCTCAGGGGTGACCAGATTGCCGGCGCGCGCCAGCACCTTCTCCGTAGCCCGCAGGATGATGTCGGCCTCGTTCATCGCCTCGATCCGCTGCCGTTCCTTGATGTCCTGCTGGGCGTAGACGAACGAGTCGCGGATCATGCGCTCGACTTCCTGATCCATCAGGCCGTAGGAGGGTTTGACCTCGATGGACTGCGCCTCGCCCGTCCTCACGTCCCGGGCGGTGACGTTGAGGATCCCGTTCGCGTCGATCATGAAGGTCACCTCGACGCGGGGAACGCCAGCCGGGAGCGGTGGGATCTTGAGCTGGAAGCGCGCAAGGCTCCGGTTGTCCTTGGCGAGCTCGCGTTCTCCCTGGAGGATATGGATGTCCACGGACGTCTGGCCGTCAACGAAGGTGGTGAACAACTCCTTCGCGCTGGTCGGGATCGTCGTATTGCGACGGATGAGGCTGCTCATCGCGCCGCCCATCGTCTCGATCCCGAGGGTCAGTGGGGTCACGTCGAGGAGCAGCATGTCCTGTATGCCGCCGGACAAGATGTCAGCCTGCACCGCGGCGCCGAGCGCCACCACCTCGTCAGGGTTGAGCTCGCAGTGAGGCGTCTTGCCGAAAAGGGCCTGGACCCTCTGCTGCACGAGAGGAATTCGTGTGGACCCGCCGACCAGCACAACCTCGTCGACGTCGGTCGCAGAAATCACGGCATCCTTGATAGCCTGCCGGCATGGTGCCAGGGTCTTCTCGACCAGATCGTTCACCAAGCTCTCGAACTCGGCCCGTGAAAAGGTACGGCGGTATTCCCCTTTGCCGTTAGGCAGCGGTACATGCACGGTTGCTTGGCTTTCGCTGGAGAGACGGCATTTCGCCTGCTCGGCCCGGATGCGCAGTTCCTGCTGGAGCTCGGGTCGTCCCTCCATGGAGAGGCCATGCTTTGCTTTGAGGTCCTGCATCATCACATCCACAAGGCGCCGGTCGAAGTCGTCGCCGCCTAGGTGCGTGTTGCCGTTCGTGGCCAGGACCTCAAAGATGCCGCCTTTGAGTTTGAGGATCGAGATGTCAAAGGTGCCGCCGCCCAAATCAAACACGGCGATGGTGCCCTGTTTCCGTTTCTGGAGGCCGTAGGCCAGCGACGCGGCGGTCGGCTCGTTGACGATTCGCACTACGTCCAGGCCGGCGATCTTCCCGGCGTCCTTTGTGGCTTGGCGCTGGCTGTCATTGAAATAGGCGGGAACGGTAATGACGGCCTTGCGGATCTCCTCGCCGAAGAAGGCCTCAGCGCGGGCCTTCAGCTCTTTGAGCACCATGGCCGAGATCTCCGGCGGGGTGAGCGCCTTGTTTCCGATCTGGAGCCGGATCACGCCGTTCTGCTCGGTGAGCTTGAAGGGGAAGTACTGGAGTTCCTGGGCGACGTCCGCGAGGCCCTTCCCCATGAAGCGCTTGACCGAATAGACGGTATGCTCGGGATTGTGGATAAGCTGCTGCTTAGCCGCGTCTCCGACCAGAATGCCGGTCGGCGTATAGGCGACGATGGATGGGACCAGGGTTCTTCCTTCAGGTCCCGTGATGACCGTGGGGGTCTTTCCCTTCATGTAGGCTATGAGGGAGTTGGTCGTCCCGAGATCGATCCCGACGATGCGTGCCATTTACTCCAGGGCCTCCGTGACGTTGTGAAGCATGTTGGTCACGTAGGTGCGCTCGGACAGCAGGTCGCGCATTTCCTTCAAGGTCTGCTCCTTTTTGGCAGGATGGGTCTGAGCCTGCGTCTTGTTCTCGACCAGCCGGTCCCAGATCTGGAAGAGCTCGGCTAAGCGGCTCTCCAGAGCGGCCCGCTTGGATTCCAAGGTTTTCCTCGCGTTCCTCAGCAAGTCGCTGGCGCGCGCGGCGTCGCCCTGCGACTCGGCCGCATGGAACTCTTCCAGGTGCTCCTGAATCTCCAGGATTGTTTCGAAGAGATCGGTCGGCGCCTTCCCGGGAATGTCTTTGGCGGCTCCGGCCTCCAGCCGCAGGAGGTACTCGACGCGCTGGATGGGATCCTTCAGCGTGCGGTATGCCTGGTTGAGAATGGCGGAGTTGGCCAGGCTGACGGCCCGCTCCATCTCCGATTTGCCCTCGTAGAAGTCCGGATGGAATGCTCGGCTCAGCTCATAGAACTTGGTCTCCAGGGAGACGGTGTCAATGTTCAGCTTCCGGGGAAGTCCCAGGCACGTGAAGTAGTCGATGTCTTTCGACAAGGGCTGGACCTTCACGCATTGGCCGCAGAAATACTCGCCGCCGATGTCGGATTGACAGTGCCAGCACATGCTTCGTGCCAGGGGGAGTTCTTTCTTGATGCTTTCCATACAGCCCTTCTTTTAGCTCACGAGACACACGGGGCATGGCCACCAAGCTGGCCATGCCCCGTGCGTGCAATTCCCTTGAGAGGAATGGTTAAACGGAGAACGATTCTCCGCAGCCGCAGCTCTTGGCGGCGTTCGGGTTGCTGAACT
>CAZSUT010000064.1:0-11811 GCA_964610095.1 uncultured Nitrospirales bacterium
CGGCGTCCCCCCGGTATTACGAGATCGTGGCGATGAGGACCATGCTGCTCTCGGATGTGCCGGAAGCCATCATTCCGAACGGGTTTGAAGATCGCCGCCATGCGGTCTATTGCAGGGCTGACCTCAGCGATCTTGAGGACTTGGTTCGGCATTACCTCCAGGAGGAGGCGGAACGGGAAGCCATCGTCAATGACGGCTACGCCCATCTGATGAAGTACCACACGTGTGAGCGGAGGGCGGAATATTTTCTGGGGATCTGTCAACGTGCTCTGTGAAACCGGTGATCGTTGACATCGGATGTGGAGCGAAGAAGCTCAACAGGGCGTTCGGGTTGGATCGGCGGAAGGAGCCGGGCGTCGACGTCCTCTGCGATTTTGAGCACGCGGTGCCTTTGAAGACCAACTCGGTTGATGTCGTGTTTATGAGTCACATCATGGAACATATCAGGGACCTCATTCCGTTCCTGGAGGAAGTCTATCGCGTGTGCCGCCCTGGAGCTGAAGTCCGCGTCATCGCCCCGTATTACACGTCGCGCGGCGCCTTCCGTGACCCCACGCATGTTCGATTCATTACGGAAGACACGTTTCAGTATTTCGAATCACCCACCGACTATGGGATCAAGACCAATTTCCAGATCGAGAAGATTGAATTCGACATGCGGAAGCCGTTTCGGTACTTTCCGAAATACTTCCAGAAGCGCTTTCGACGGTATCTTTGGAACGTGGTGGACAATATGTCGGTCACGTTGCGCGCGATAAAAGGATAGGGAGCCCTCCCTATGGTGAAGCGAATCTGCCTGATCACCCCCCCTTCCATTTTCCTGCTGGACGAGCGCGTCTTCATGACGCTCGGAATCCTGAAGGTCGCAGCGGTCCTCGAGCAGGCCGGGATTGAAGTGGAGATGCTGGACCTCTCCGGTGTGGAGAATTATGAAGAGGTTGTGCGGGACCACGTGCGGAACAGCGGGGTCACCTGCTACGGCCTGACCGCGACCACGCCACAGATGCCCGCCACTACCAAAATCTACAAGACGATCAGGGCCTGCAACCCAAAAGCGCGGATCATCCTGGGCGGCCCGCACGTGACCTTGATCCACGCAGCCTACAAGTATGAGCAGAAGCAAGGGATTGCGGGCCGCGCCGCCACGGCGTACCGCCTGCTCGAAGAGATGTTCGACGTCTTAGTCGTCGGCGACGGGGAATTGGCGGTCTTCGAGGCCCTGGGCGACACTCAGACGAAGCTGGTGGATGCAGACGATCCCAAGTCCGATTACTTCCTCAACAACCAGAAGCTGACTGAGCTTCCGTTCCCGGCTCGGCACTTGGTAGACGTGGGCAGCTACCACTACACGATCGACGGCGTGCGCGCGCTGTCGATGATTGCGCAGCTCGGCTGTCCCTTCGGCTGCGGCTTCTGCGGCGGGCGGATGAGTCCGTTCCTGCGGCGGGTCCGGATGCGGACTTCCGAGAACATCGTCAAGGAGCTGGTCCAACTCTATCAGACCTACGGCGTCACTGGCTTCATGCTCTACGATGACGAGCTGAATGTGAACCCTAAGATCGTCGAGCTCATGAGCCTGATCGCCAAGGCGCAGAAGGATCTCGGAGTGGAGTTCCGGCTGCGGGGCTTCATCAAGGCCGAGCTGTTCACGGACCAGCAGGCGGAGGCGATGTACCGGGCGGGCTTCCGGTGGATCCTCATCGGGTTTGAGTCGGGCCACGAGCGGATCCTCACCAACATCCAGAAGAAGGCCGCCCAGGCCGACAACACCCGCGCGATGGAGATCGCCAAGCGACACAACCTGAAGGTCAAGGCGCTGATGTCGGTCGGGCATCCCGGCGAATCAGAGGAGACCGTGCGAGCGACCCGCGACTGGCTGCTGGCAGTCAAACCGGACGATTTCGACGCGACCGTGATCACGACCTACCCCGGCACGCCGTACTTCGACGAGGCCGTGGAGACCAAGCCGGGCGTGTGGACCTACACCTACGCGAAGACAGGCGACCGGTTGCACAGCCTCGAAGTGGATTACCGCGAGGTAGCCGAATACTACAAAGGAATTCCCGGCGAGTACACGTCGTACGTGCACACCGACTACCTGAGCGCAGAAGAACTGGTGAAATGGCGGGATTGGCTGGAAGCGGGCGTGCGGGAAAAGCTGGGCATCCCGTATAACACCGCGGCCCCGGCCGTCCGGTACGAGCATTCCATGGGGCAGGGAATCATTCCTCCGAATATCCTGCGTTCGAGTACGTCTGCTAGCCTGAAGTCCGCGTGACGGGCCGGGGAGCCCGTGCTGGAGAGTCAATGCGGATTGCGCTGGATGTTAGCCCGCTGGCCAATGATCGAGCCGGGATCGGCACCTACATTGCGCACCTCCTGACCGCGCTCGTCCGCGTCGCCCCTGATCACGAGTTCTTGTTCTACACGCCTCACTCGTTGCCGGAGAAGGACCGGACCTTCTTTGGAAGCCAGCCGAACGTCCGGATCGTGCATAGTCCTGCCATGCTGATGGGCCTCCGGGCCCGGTGGGACCACGTTGACATTTTTCATGGCCTGAACTTCAAGCTGCGCGGGTGGGGACGCTTCGGGGGTGTGGTCACCATCTATGATCTGTCCCGGGACCGGCTTCCGCAGCCCTCGCGCAAGCTGTTCGGCCAGCGGCGGTCGTTCCTGCGCACCAGGCGGACGGCGCTACGAGCGTCGCGGGTCGTCACGATCTCCGCTCACTCAGCCAAGGACATTGTTGAACTCTACGGAATGCCGCGTGAACGGATCGCCCTCGTGAGCCCGGCCGTCAGCCCGGAGTTCTATCCGGTCCATGACCCGGTCATCAGGGAGCAGGCGCGAGCCTGCTACGGCATTCGACGGGAGGGGTTCGTGCTTTCCGGAGGCGGCGCCGAGCCTCGCAAGAATATCGCACGTCTGGTGGAGGCCTTCGGTCGTGCGCCTCGGTTGCGGGAGAGGCTGAACCTCGTTGTGGTGGGCGGGATGGACCGAGGCGCCGAGGCAATCCGGGAAGTGGTCCGTCGCACGAGGCTCGAGGCTGCTGTGGTCTTCCCTGGCCACGTGCCGGTGGAGGATCTGCGCGTGCTCTATTCCAGTTGCGCCCTCTTTGCATTCCCTTCTCTATACGAAGGGTTTGGCATGCCAGTGCTGGAGGCTATGGCCTGCGGGTCGCCGGTCGTCTGCTCGAATGCTTCGTCGTTGCCCGAGGTGGCCGGCGATGCGGCGTTGCTGGTGGACCCGCGTAATCCGGAGGCCTGGGCTCAGGCCATGACACGGGTCTTCGAAGATGCTAATCTGCGCGATGATCTCCGCCGTCGCGGCGCGCTCCGGATCAAATCCTTCTCCTGGGAACAATCGGCTCGTGACTTGCTGCGGGTGTATCGGGGACTGGAGAGCAGCAAAGTGGAGAGGAGGAGCTAAACAAGCGTGAGCCGGATCAGGCAACCTTTGCGGAGTGGCTGCGTAGCCATCAGAGCGGTTCGGTGCGCTTTGTCATGAGTGACGGGAGTACCCATCAAGGCATGCTGCACCGACTCAAGCATTGTTTCGGGCGTGGACTGCTGCTGTACGCCGATGGTGCCCTGCTTACGGAGAAAGCAGTCATCCGATTGGAGTTGCCGGTGGCACCATGACGCGCGCTTTGATCACCGGCATCATCAAGATAAGGAGGTGCTGCTGTGCACACTAGTCCGGCGCTACGACCAGGCGAAAACGCTATCAAATGGGATGACATGAGTCCCAATCATCGTGGACCGGATGTCGTACACATGACCCGTGTTCTGGTTGCTGATCTGATCAAAGAGGCCGGTCACCGTCGCGTACTGGATATACCGTGCTGGAAAGGCAGGCTTACTCAGTTGATCCTCGACCGGGGGGTAGAGGTTGTTTCGGCGGACCTCAATCCTAAGGCATTTCTTGTTCCGGGCCGCTCGTGCATCCGAGCGGACCTCCATACTCAGCTTCCATTCAAAGACGGTGAGTTCGATGCGGTGGCATGCATCGAGGGCGTCGAACATATCGAGGATCCACACCAGCTCGCGCGAGAAACAAATCGGGTTCTTCTCGCAGGTGGTAAGCTGTACGTGAGCACGCCGAATATTCTGTCCATTCGATCGCGAATCAGTTATCTACTGAGAGGCTATCCTAACTATTTTCATTACATGATTGAAATCGATCCAGAAACTGGTGCGGAAAAGCCGGTCGATCACATTAACCCTATCGGGTTTCTTGAACTACGTTATATCCTCAGCCGATGGGGCTTTCGGATAGACCGGGTTCTCACGAGTCGGTATAAAAAGCGATGGTCGCCGTTCTATCATGTGCTCCGTCTGCTGATGTTGACCAAGGGCAGGCGATCGGCAGCCGAGCATCCTCAGGTGGCGGCGGTCAGGCAGGCTCTTCTATCAGATGCCCTGCTGTTCGGCGATATTTTGATCCTGGTGGCAACCAAGATCGCGGACGGCAGGGCAGCAACCTAGAGACTGAGACAAATGGCTAATGTGACTGTGGTCTTACCAAATGTAGAGGGAAGTAACCAAGCCAGAAGCACGCAATCATCCCGTACGTTCATCTGGACAGCTCAGGGCTTGGGGCTTGTGCTGCTCACCTTCATGAGCTTTTTCCCCGCACTGTTTCATCTCGAAGAGTACTTGTTTTTTGCTTTGCTCGCGGTTGCTCTATGGGCCGGCTGGCGGGAAGAAAGGGTGATCTGGGCACGTAGTCCGATAGATGTGCCACTCCTCCTGCTGGTCGGCTGGGTGCTGCTGACGATCCCGTTTGCAACGGATCCTTGGTATAGCTTTGTCGAATGGCGCAAGCTCGTTGTCCAAGTGTTGGTGTTCTACTGGGCGCTTTTGGTGTTGCGAGCGCGGAGTGATGGCCCTCTCACGCGAGGAGTCTTGGCAGCAGTTGTAATTGCGACGGCACTTCTGTGTATATTTGGCGTGGTTGATTTCTGGGGGCGTGGAGGATCATGGAAAGACCGCTCTGTTCGAGCCTTTGCCCCTTCATCCGATAGCAACTGGCTTAGCACCTACCTTGTGATCACGATCCCGCTTGTAGCGTCGATGGCGGTTATGCTGCGGGCTTGGTGGCAGCGCTTCACCGCTGGCGTTGTTTTGGCCATGGCAGTGGTGGCTCAGCTCTTCACTTATAACCGGGCCGGATGGCTCGCGCTGGTCGCGCAAGGAATTACTTATGGACTGTACACCGGACGCCGACGCTTCGCTATTTGGGTGGTTGGTGGTTGCATGACGATCGGGCTTGGCTTGGTACTGGCATCCCAGGTCGGCTACCAGAGTAGTACGGTTGATCCGTATACTCTTAATCTCAGACTTGCCTTATGGAAACCAGGCATCACAGCCATAGCTGAGCACCCGCTTGTTGGCTTGGGGTATGGGGACTACACTTTTACAGTCATGCCTAGAGGATTCACGGAGTACGACCGCCCAGTGGGGCCCCATAACACTTTTATGATGGTTGCGGTCGGTAGTGGGATCCCGGCTCTCGCTTTTCTGCTATGGACGCTGGTCGCGATTGTCAGGGCCTCCCTTCAACGATGGAGAGCCAGTGCTGATCAGTGGGGCCAGGCGGTGGCCATCGGTCTTGTTTTGGTGGTGGTAGGATTCTCGATCAGGAATTTTTTCGCCTACATGTTCGCCGGCAGCTTGGCCTATCTCTTCTGGATACTGGTAGCAACTGGGTTGGCCGTGAAGACAAGGGCTGACCAGTGAGAGCCCTGATTACCGGCATCACCGGACAGGACGGGTCGTACCTGGCCGAGTTGCTCCTGGACAAAGGCTATGAGGTGCACGGCGTCGTCCGGCGGGTGGCGATCGAAGATCCTGAACACCGGCTCTGGCGCATCCTCCACTTTAAGGACCGCCTCCACCTGCATGCCGCGTCCCTGGAGAGCCTGCCCAGCATCTACCGGGTGTTCCAGACGGTCAAGCCTCATGAGTGCTACCACCTGGCTGCTCAGAGCTTCGTCGCTTATTCCTTCGAAGACGAATTCTCTACGCTCAACGCGAACATCAACGGCACGCATCACGTGTTGGCCGCGTTGCGCGACTGCACGCCGGAGTGCCGGTTCTATTTCGCTGCCTCAAGCGAGATGTTCGGCAAGGTGGCGGAGGTGCCTCAGAACGAGTTGACGCGCTTCCATCCTCGCTCTGCCTACGGGATCTCCAAGGTGGCCGGGTTCGACTTGACGCGCAACTATCGGGAGGCGTATGGGATCAGGGCCTCGTCCGGCATCCTCTACAATCACGAGTCGCCGCGCCGGGGGTTCGAGTTCGTCACGCGAAAGATCACATCCCAGGCCGCGCGGATCAAGCTGGGATTGACAAAAGAAGTCAGGCTGGGCAATTTGGACGCGCGCCGCGACTGGGGCCATGCGCGTGAGTACGTGCGGGCCATGTGGCTCATGCTGCAACAGGACGAGCTGGAAGACTACGTCATCGCCACCGGCGAACAACATTCCGTACGAGAGTTCGCTGAACTGGCCTTCACGCATCTCGGCCTCGATTATCGCGACCATGTGGTGGTGGACCCCCAGTTCCAGAGGCCCGCCGATGTGGAGACGCTGCTCGGAGACGCCTCCAAGGCCAGAAAGAAACTGGGCTGGAAGTACGGAGTCCCGTTCAAGGAACTGGTCCACGAAATGGTGGAAGCTGATTTAGCGCGGCTCAAGAGTGTGGCCCGACCTTGATGCTCGTGCCGGCTCCTGAGCGGATCCTGGTCATCAAGCTGCGGTACGTCGGGGACGTGCTCTTGGCGACGCCGGTGTTGAGCCGGCTGCGGGAAAACTTTCCCAAGGCACATCTCGCCATGCTGGTAAATCCCGGCACCGACGACGTCGTACGGGACCATCCGGCGCTCGACGAGGTGCTAGTTCTGAAACGTGGCAACCTCGTCCGGCAGTGGCGTTTCGTGCGTGATCTTCGACGACGGCTGTTTGATTTGGTGATCGACCTCACCGATGCTGATCGGTCAGCGCTGCTGAGTTGGCTCTCTGGTTCTCCGATGCGGCTTGGCTACAACAGCGAAGACCGCTGGCGGGGCCTCCTCTATACCCAGGTCGTCGATGCCGACCGGTTCGCGATGCACACCGTGCGCTATCACTTGAAAGCGATGGAGACGCTGGGCCTCACTGGCCAGCCGCCCGCGCCGCTGCTCACTGTTGCCCCCGAGGCGCGGCGAGAGGCGGATCGGCTGCTGCGAGAGGTGGGCATGGACGGGGCGCGGCCGTTTGTTTGCCTGCATCCAGGCGCGCGGTGGTGGTTCAAGGCCTGGCCGGCCGACCGCTACGCGGCACTCGCCGATCTGATCCAGACCGATACGGCTACCCAAGCGCTCTTCCTTGGCAGCGATCAGGAGCGAAGCCTCGAAAGGCGGATTACTGACGGTATGAAGACGCCGTTTCGTAGCCTGATTGGCAAGACCAGTTTGAAGGCACTGGCGGCGGTGCTGGAGCGGGCTATGCTGATGGTCAGCAACGACAACGGGCCGATGCATATGGCCTCAGCCTTACATGTGCCGGTGATCGGCCTGTTCGGGCCGTCGGACCCGGCCGTCTGGGGACCCTGGGGCGACGAGCACCGCACGTTCTATAAGGGCTTGGATTGCCGGGCCTGCTTCCATCCGGATTGTTTTCGTGGGGAACAAAACTGCATGCGGCTTATCACTCTCCATGAGGTCTGGGAGGCGGTACGAAAGAGGCTTCGGTGATGGGCGAAGTAGGAGCCACGACCGCCCTATTCATCCATGGCATCACCGAGATCGGTGGGGCTGAACGTGAATTGCTGGCCATGCTGGACCGCCTTCCTCGTTGGGGCTTCCATCCGCTGGTCGTGTGTCCAGGTACAGGGCCATTGACGAAGGAACTTGTGAAACGCGGCGTTGAGATCCGGTTTGCCTCCATGCCGCCCTGGCGCAAACTGTTCGCGTATCCGTTGCGTGCGGCGGCGGTCCGCGCCCTCCGCCTGATCATCACGGAGATGCGCCCAGCGCTGCTTCATGTCAACGACATCTGGTGGGTGCCACAGACGCTGCGTGCGGTCGCTGGAGTGCGAATTCCAATTGTTGCGCACGTCCGTCAGGAAATCGAGTCTCCCAAGGTGCGACGGTACGAGCTTGACAAGGTCGATCTCGTATTTCCAGTATCCTGCCAGATTCAGCAATCGTTGGAGAGAGGTGGGGTCTTGCCCGAAAGACTCAAGGTCCTCTATAGCGGGGTTGATATGAGCCGCATTCCTGATCAAGAGGACGGCCGGGAGGTCCGGCGTCGGTTCGACATCCCCACGGACGCTCTCCTGCTAGGAACCGTCGCGAATCTATTTGCCCGCAAAGGCTACGAAGTAATGCTTCGCGTCCTGCCGGCAATTCTGGCCTCGTTCCCGGATGTCCATTATGTGATCGTCGGGAGCGGCGATGCTGCTTATGAGACCCGGTTGCGTGCGATGGTGAAGGATTTGAGATTGGAACGCCGGGTGCATTTTGCAGGGTTTCAGGACCCCGTATATCCGTACCTGGCGGCGATGGATGTTTATGTGCATCCGGCCCTGATGGAAGGATTTGGGATCGCGGTGCTTGAAGCAATGGCCATGCGCAAGCCCGTGGTGGCGACTACGACCGGAGGGCTACCGGAGATCGTGCAGGACGGCAAGACGGGGGTCCTCGTCCCACCCAACGAGCCGGACGCGTTGGCGGGGGCCATTGTGGGTCTGTTGCAGGATTCAACCAGACGTGTATCAATGGGCAGGGCTGGGCTAAACCGCGTTGAAACCCTCTTTACAGTGGAGGCCATGATGGAACGGCTGATCGCTGCGTATGGTTTGCTTTTGGGAAAGGAAACCACACTCCCTTCTTCGGTGTCGGTATGATCCCTTTGTCTCGCGTCAGTCTCGTCATTCCCGTGTACAACCAACTTCTCCACACCATGCAGTGTTTGGAGTCCATGCTGCGTCTGCCCGACAAAGTGGGCGAGCTCATCGTCGTGGACAATGCCTCCACCGACGGCACGCCGGAGTACCTGAAGGGAATAGACGGCATCACGGTCATTCACAATGCGAGCAATCTCGGATGCGCCAAGGCCTGGAACCAGGGGGTCCAGGCCAGTAAAGGAGACGTGATCGGGATCATGAACAATGACATCGTGGTGACGTCGGGGTGGTTACCGGCGCTGCTGCGCTTCATGGAAGAAACCGGGCATGGCATCGTCAGCCCGGCGATACGCGAAGGGCCGCTCGATTATGAGTTGGACAAATATGCTGCCGAATTCACGGCGGCCTGCAGGACGGCGACTCGGTCTGGATTTCTTGGACCGTGCATGCTGGTCCGGCGTGTGGTGTTCGACCAGATCGGGCTGTTTGATGAAAGGTTCATCTACGGAGGATGCGAGGATGTGGACTTCCTTTGGCGGGCGCAAAAGGCTGAGATCACAGCCGGCGTGACGGGATCGGCCTTCATCCACCACTTCGGGATGATCACGCAGAACACCGTCAAGCGCACCGAATCCAGAGCGTATCCGACACAGAACCTGATGCACTTTCGCCACAAGTGGGGACGGACGGTGCGGGGCAACTGGTTGCAACGGCGATGGGCCAGACTCCGAGAAACGTGGATCGAACGGTACGAGCGTTTCCGGTACGGCCATACACTGATGGAACGAGGGTAGGCGGTCGTGCGGGTGTTAATCACCGGGGGTGCTGGGTTTCTCGGGAGCCATCTCTGCGATCGGTTGATCGAGATGGGGCACGAGCTGGTATGTATCGATAACCTGGTCACGGGCTCCATGGACAATGTCGCCCATCTCATGGGGCAAGAGCGCTTCACCTTCGTCCACTACAACGTCTGCGACTATCTCTATGTGGAGGGATCGCTCGACGCGGTGATGCACTTCGCCTCGCCCGCCAGCCCGCAGGATTATCTTGAGTTCCCCATCGCGACCTTGAAGGTCGGGGCTTTGGGCACGCACAAGGCGCTGGGTCTGGCCAAAGCGAAGAACGCCAGGTTCCTTCTCGCCAGCACGTCCGAGGTGTACGGGGATCCGCTGGTCTCGCCCCAACCCGAGTCCTACTGGGGCAACGTCAATCCGATCAGCCCGCGCGGGGTTTATGACGAAGCCAAGCGCTTCGCCGAGGCCATGACGATGGCCTACCACCGCTACCACGGCCTCGACACGCGGATCGTTCGCATTTTTAATACTTTTGGCCCCAGGATGCGCCCCAACGACGGGCGGGTCGTCTCCAATTTCATTGTGCAGGCCTTGAGCGGGAAGCCGCTGACCGTGTTTGGGGACGGCGCCCAGACCCGCAGCTTCTGCTATGTGGACGATCTCGTCGAAGGCATTACGCGCTTACTCCTGGCGCGATCCGATCGCTCGCCGGAGCAACGGACTGATCGCCAGTCCTTCCTGTATCAGAGCGACAGGCCGGCGAAGCGCTCAGTTCATGAGCCGATTAATCTCGGCAACCCACAGGAGTTGACCGTGCTGGAGATCACCCGGAAGGTCGAGGCCCTCGTCGGGACCACCGCGCCCATAGAATTCAAGCCGCTTCCAGCCGACGATCCGAAGGTCCGCTGCCCAGACATCAGCCTCGCGCGGGAACTGCTCGGCTGGGAACCCAAGGTAAGTCTCGATGAAGGTCTCCGGCGGACCATCGAATATTTTCGGAAAAGACTGGCATAAGTCCCCTTTAAGCCCCAGCACTTCCGCCTGCTCAGTTTTCCCTTGACTCGTTCCACTTGATGTGTTCAAATCTTGAACGCTTTCTGAGAATCAGGGATCCTAATGGATATCCAGTCCCAGCGCGATCTTCAACTCCTCAATGAGGTCGAGCAAAACGCCGCCGTCACCCAGCGCTCGCTGTCGAAAAATCTCGGCGTCGCTCTGGGTCTGACTAACCTGTACCTCAAGCGCCTGGCCCGTAAGGGCTACATCAAGATCACCACAATTCCCAGGAATCGCATTAAGTATCTCCTCACCCCCCGCGGGATGACCGAGAAGACCCGGCTCACGTATCTCTACATGCAGTATTCCCTTTCCTATTACCGAGACATGCGGCAACGTCTGAAAATCGTGCTGACGGGACTGGCTAGCGCAGGCGCCAAGCGGATCGTCATTTGCGGGACTGGCGAACTGGCCGAACTGGCTTACATCAGCCTTCGAGAGATGGACTTGACCCTGGTTGGATTCGTGGATGGGGACCAGGGGACGTTTCTCTCTTATCCTTTGTGGCCGATTGAGGCCTTACCTAACTGGGAATTTGACGCTGTATTGATCGCCGACCTGGAAGAGGCAAAGAAAGTCCAGGCCAGGCTTGTCCGGATCGGGGTACCACGAGCGAAGATCGCGACGCTGTAGCCTCCGTAAGTCTGTCATAGAGCCGTCAGGGGCGTCCTTTGGTACTGCCAAGGCGGCCGCCGACGGGAAAATAGGTGCTGGGGATTGTACGTTCTGTAAGTGAGAGGGCGGAGCTGTGCCTGATGCCGATGGAACACCACGATGGTTTGCACTTCGGACTCGCTCACGACATGAGAAACAGGTACGGGATCGGCTGACGGCGCGGGGGATCGAACGACTGCTGCCGACCGTCATGCGTCTGAGACAATGGAAGGACCGCAGGAAGGAAATCGAAACGCCGCTGTTCTCTGGTTATTGTTTTGTCCGTTTCTCTTGGCCGGATCGATTGTCAGTACTGAAGGTGCCGGGCGTGGTGGAAATCGTGCACGGCGGGGATGGCCCCGAACCAATCCCCGACCAAGAGATCGACGCCATTCGAAGCCTGATGACGAGCACGC
>CAZSUT010000065.1:0-11111 GCA_964610095.1 uncultured Nitrospirales bacterium
TCCAGACGGCCGGCCGTGCCGCCCGCAACGTGAACGGCGCGGTCATCCTTTACGGAGACATCCTAACCGCGTCCATGAAGCGGACGATCGAGGTGACGACGCGCCGCCGGCGGCTACAGGCGGAATTCAATCGGGAGCACGGCATCACGCCGGAAACGATCAAGAAGGGCATTCCGAAGACGTTGTACGAAGTCTCGGAGAGCGACTACGTGACCGTGCCCATTGCTGCTGAAGAGGCGCCGGCCTATCGGTTCGACGGCAACCTGGGTCCGGTGTTGAAGCGCCTGGAGGCGGAGATGAAAGTCGCAGCTAGGGAACTGGCCTTCGAGCGCGCGGCGCAGATCCGCGACCAGATCAAGACGCTGAAGCGCCAGGCGCTGGAGCTGGGGATCAAGGAGTGAATTTAGATTTGCTTGTAGACGAAGACGCCCAGCAGGATGCCGATGAAGGTGAGGAGGTTCATCTTCAGGGTGAACCCCGCGGTGATCTTGAGGAGCCAGAGATCAAGTGTCACTGGGGGGCTGAGGCCGGGGTGTACGGCCTGAGTGAAAACGTTCTGGATGACGCCGGGCGGGAAGACCGCAAGCAGAATTTCCCCGAGTAAGCTGCCGAAAAGACCGCCGACCACAACGCAAATGACCAGGATCCAGGGGGATTTACGCACGCCTCGATCTCGCGTGTTGGGTTTGAGAAAGGCCGTTACGTCGGCGCACTCTACTAAGGAACTTCCCTGGATGTCAAGCCCAAATCCTATGCCCACACCGATAACTATCAGTCCGCAGTCACCAGTCGCAGCGTGACCTAAAGCACAAGCCCACAGGCAGTTCCTGAGGCGACGGTGCCGGAATCGCCTTGACAGTCCGACACGGGTCCGGTAGACTTACAACTTCAGAATCTTTATGATTTTTCAATACAATAGGAGCGTTTGTGCTCAGCACCCTCTCAGCCAAACTTGATGGGATTCTGAAGCGGCTCCGGGGCCACGGCATCCTGACCGAGGCCACGATCTCCGAGGCGCTCAAAGAGGTGCGCCTGGCATTCCTCGAGGCCGACGTCCACTTCAAAATCGTCAAGGAATTCATCGAGCGGATCCGCGTCAAGGCAATCGGCCAGGAGGTGCTGCAGAGCCTGACGCCTGGGCACCAGGTGGTGAAAATCGTCTGGGAGGAACTCCGCGCCCTCATGGGACAGCAGCAGGCGGGACTGGCCCTCTCCTCGATGCCTCCAACCGTCATCATGGTGGTGGGCCTTCAGGGTGCGGGCAAGACGACCACCTGCGGCAAGCTGGCGCGGCATTTCAAAGCGAACGGTAAGCGCGCCCTGCTGGTGGCGGCCGATCCGCGCCGGCCGGCGGCGGTGGAGCAGTTGGTGGTCTTGGGAACAGCGCTCGACGTGCCGGTGCATCGCGCCGACGCGCCGGAGGTGGATGCTGTCTCTGTCTGTGTGGACGGGGTCGAGCGGGCTCGCGCCCAGGGTTTTGACGTGGCGATCCTGGATACGGGGGGCCGCCTCCACATCGATGATGAGTTGATGAACGAACTGGCGGCGATCCGGACCAAGACCACGCCGCAGGAAGTGCTCCTGGTTGCCGATGCGATGATCGGGCAGGATGCGGTGGCCATGGCCGAACAGTTTGACCGGCGGGTAGGGCTGACCGGCGTGATTCTGACCAAAGTCGAGGGCGATGCCCGCGGCGGAGCGGTGCTCTCGATCAAGGCCGTCACCGGCAAGCCGATCAAGTTTCTCGGCACGGGCGAGAACCTGGACGCCCTGGAGCCATTCCACCCGGACCGGATGGCATCGCGCATTTTGGGGATGGGCGATGTCTTGTCGCTGCTCGAGAAGGCGCAGGAGGTGGTCGATCGGGACCAGGCCGAGGCGATGGCCCTGAAGCTGCGCGCGGACTCCCTGACGCTCGAGGATTTTCGGGACCAACTCAAGCAGGTCACCAAGCTGGGCTCTTTGGAGCAGGTCCTGGACATGTTGCCTGGAGGGCAGCGCTTGAAAGAACTGACAGCGGGTTCGATGCCGGGCAAGGACAAGGACAAGGAAGTCGGGCGCATGGTGGCGATCATCGACTCGATGACCCCTCGGGAGCGGCGCGATCCCGCGCTACTTAACGGCAGCCGCAAGCAACGGATCGCCAAGGGCAGTGGGACCAGCGTGCAAGACGTGAACCGGCTGATCAAACAGTACTTGGAGGCCCGCAAAATGATGAAGATGTTGTCCGGGCGCGGCAGCCGTCAATGGCTTGACCGGTCGGCGCGGACGTTCTCATAGGAGTTCATATTTATTAACCTAGAGAAGAGGAGAAGACACACGTGGTGCGACTGAGACTCACGCGAAGGGGCCGTCGGAAGCGGCCCTTCTTTCGAATTGTGGCGGCAGATTCCAGGATGCCGAGAGACGGGCGGTACATCGAAGTCCTGGGCACGTACGACCCGTTAAAGTCGCCGGCTGCCGTCGCGCTCAAGCAGGAGCGAGTGCTGGAATGGCTGAAAAAAGGCGCGCAACCGTCGGTCACGGTCCAGAACCTGTTGCGCAAGGCTGGTGTGCTGAAGCAGTCGAAGGTGACGCCCGCTAAGGCGTAGGTGACATCTTGGTCTCCGCATCCCAGCCGGGAGGTGCGGCGATGGACGATCTCAAGGCGCTGATCGAACACATGGCGAAAGCCCTGGTGGATAAACCGGATGCCGTGTCTGTTCACGAAACGGATGGAGAGAAGACGACGATCATCGAGCTACGGGTCGCGCAGGATGACCTGGGCAAGGTGATCGGGAAACAAGGACGGACGGCGCGATCGATGCGGACGATCTTGAATGCGGCCGGAACGAAGCTGGGGAAACGGTGCGTGTTGGAAATCCTGGAATAGACGCGAGCCGGTTGGTAACGATCGGGAAGGTCACGCGCGTGCACGGGGTGTGCGGGGAGGTCAAGGTGCAGTCCCTCTCCGATGTGCCGGGCCGGTTTGAGACGCTAGAGCGGGTCCTCGTGGCTGATCGGCATGGAACGCTTCGGGAATTGGCCGTCCGGGCCTCGCGGCGCGCGGCCGCCGACTATCTCCTTGCCTTTGAGGGGATCACCACGCCAGAAGCCGCGGCGTCGCTGGTCGGGTGCTGGCTCCAGATCGCGGCGGAGCAGTCGGCGCCCTTGCCGGACGGGCGGTATTTCGAACGCGATCTGCTGAGGATGGCCGTCCGGACGGAAGACGGGGCGCTGGTCGGAGAGCTGACGGAGATCCTGCCGACCGGTGCCAATGTCGTCTTCGTGGTGCGCGGAGCTACAGGGAAGGAGCATCTCATTCCTGCGACCCGAGAGGTGGTCCGAGCGGTTGATGTGCCGGGCCGACTGATGACCATCCGCCGGATAGCAGGACTCTTGGAGGATGAACCAGACCATGAAGTGTGACATCCTTACCTTGTTTCCCGATATGGTGGAGGAGGTGTTGAGCGCTAGTATCCTTGGCCGCGCCCGGGAGAAGGGCCTCCTGGACGTCCGCGCGGTGAACTTGCGAGACTATGCTGAGGGACGGCACAAGGTTGCCGATGACTATCCGTATGGGGGAGGCGTGGGGATGGTGCTCAAGCCCGAACCTGTCTTCCTGGCCGTGGAGGATCTGCGTGCTCGGCACGGCGACGTGCGGCTAGTGCTGATGACCCCGCAGGGGCGCACGCTTACCCAGGCCTTGGCAGCCGGGTTCGTCGCGGAGAAGCGGCGCGTAATCTTCATCTGCGGACATTACGAAGGCATCGACGAGCGGGTCAGAATGGGGCTGGCTCCGGAGGAGTTGTCCGTCGGCGATTACATCCTGACTGGGGGCGAGCTGGCGGCGTTGATCGTTGTGGACGCGGCGGTGCGTCTGATCCCGGGTGTGCTGGGAGACCAACAGTCCGCGGAGGCTGACTCGTTCGTCGATTCGCTGCTGGACCACCCCCACTATACCCGCCCGCCCGTTTTCCGCGGGATGGAGGTGCCGGAAGTACTTCGTTCCGGGGACCATCGGGCCATCCGGGCGTGGCGGCGGGCCCAGTCCCTGTTGAACACCTATGCCAAGCGGCCCGACTTGTTGGAACGGGCGGCGTTGACGCCGGAAGATCGGCAAGTGCTGAACCAGTTCTCGCGCAGAGACGACGCCTGACGGGCGAGCAGGAAAGAGAGAGGAGAGAGAGTCATGAATCGGCTGCAGCGTTTGAATGCGACGTTGGTCAAGAAGAATGTGCCGGTGTTCGAGATCGGGGACACGGTCCGGGTTCACGTACGAGTCATGGAGGGCGAGAAGGAACGCGTGCAGGTGTTTGAAGGCGTGGTCATCAGTCGCAAGGGCGGACAGAACGCGGAAACCTTCACGGTCCGGAAAGTGTCTTACGGCGTCGGCGTCGAGCGGATCTTTCCCCTTCACTCGCCGGTGATGGAACGCATCGACGTTATGCGGCAGGGGCGTGTCCGGCGGGCCAAGCTGTACTACCTCCGCACGAAGAAGGGCAAGACGGCCCGGGTCGCAGAACGGGAATACTTGACAGAGGGCAAGCCCAAGCCGGAGGCTGCGGCCGTCGCCGCTGAGTCGGAGCCCGTGAAGGCCGGCGTCTGAGGCCAACGGAGTCGCGTGTCGTTGGAACCCGACGACGTCTTTGAATGCGAGGCATGGGCGCGCGGGTTTCGGCGCGTCGCTGGGGCGGATGAGGCTGGACGCGGCCCCCTGGCCGGTCCGGTCGTTGCGGCGGCGGTCATCCTGCCCCGCCGATACCGCCTGGCTGGCTTGCGGGATTCGAAGCTCTTGAGCGAGGCCCAGCGCGAGAGCCTCTATGGGCAGTTACTCGCAGGGGCTCTCGATATCGGTGTAGGGGTTGTGGAGGCCGAGGTCATCGATGCGGTGAACATCCTCGAAGCGACCCGACTGGCGATGGTCCAGGCGGTGCAGCACCTCACGCCTCCTCCGGATTACCTCCTCCTCGATGCGGTCATCCTCCCGTCGCTTTCCATCGAGCAGCGCGCGGTCATCAAGGGCGACGGGTTGAGCCTGTCCATCGCCTCAGCGTCCGTCGTCGCGAAAGTTCTCCGAGATCGGCTCATGGCGAGGGCCCACGTCTGCTACCCCCAGTACGGGTTTCTCACGCACAAGGGGTACGGGACTGCCGAGCACCTGCGGCAGTTGGAGCGCTACGGGCCGTGCAAGTTACACCGGCGCAGTTTTCGGCCGATCGTGGAAGGAGCGAGTGGCCATGACCGGGCGTAGCGTGCTGGGGGAAGAAGGCGAGCGCGTGGCGGCCCGGTTCTTAGAAGCCCGCGGCTACCGGATTCTGGAACGCAACTACCGGACGCGGCGTGGGGAAATCGACCTCATCGCGGAAGATGGCCGGGTCCTGGTGTTCGTGGAAGTGAAAGTCCGGCTCGACGACCGGTTCGGCGGGCCGGCGGCTGCCATCACCCGTGCCAAGCAGGCCCGGATCGCTCGGCTCGCCCAGCAGTATCTGGCGTGGCGGCGGGTCGGTGACCGTCCGTGCCGGTTCGACGTCGTGCTGATCTGGGGTGCTGATCCCAAGACCCGGCGGATCGAGTTGCTGCCCGGCGCATTTGAGATGCCGGAGACCTGCACGTCCGCATGATCGAGTTCTATCATGTCTCCAAGGCCTATAACGGCTGGCCGGCCCTCCACGACGTCAGTTTCAAGATCGACAAGGGTGAGTTTGTCTTTCTCACCGGACCCAGCGGAGCCGGTAAGACGACTCTCCTCCGATTGATCTTCCGCGCGGACGCCCCGGATAAAGGGCAGATCCTGGTGAACAACCGGAACCTGTTACACATCAGAGAGTCCGAAGTCCCCTACCTGCGTCGGATGATCGGGTTCGTGTTTCAGGATTTCCGGCTCCTGCCGAAGAAAACGGTCTTCGAGAACGTCGCGCTGGCGTTGAAGGTCAGCGGCGTGCCGGAAGGGTTGCTGCGGGTGAGGGTGGCCGAGACGCTCGGCGCTGTCGGGCTGGGGCACAAGCTGGACGCCATGCCGATGGCGCTCTCCGCCGGGGAGCAGCAGCGGATGTGCCTGGCGCGCGCGATCGTCAATGATCCGCAGATCCTCCTGGCGGATGAGCCCACGGGTAACCTGGACGCGGACCTGTCGGGAGAGATCCTGGAGCTCATGAAGTCCGCCAACGCGCGCGGCACCACCGTGGTCCTCGCCACGCACAACCGAGAACTGTTGAAGCGGTGGCGGCGCCGCGTTATGCGGCTGGAACAGGGGCGCGTGGCGGAGGATGGACATCCCGAGACATGACGCGGTTGCGCTATCTGCTTCGCGAGGCGGTGGACAACATCAGGTCCAACCGGACCACCACGTTTGTGGCGTTGGCCACCACGACGTTCACCATGCTGGCGATGGGCGTGTTCCTGCTCCTCTACCTGAACGTGCAGGAGGCCCTGGGCTCGTTGCGCGAGGAAATCAAGGTCATCGTCTACCTCCGGGACGCGGTGTCGCCGCAGGCCTTGTCGCGCTTGCGTGCGGAGATCGGTCAGGATCCGGCTGTCGCGGGGATCGAGTACGTTTCGCGGGAGCAGGCGCTGGCCACGTTCCGGGCTCAGTTCCCCTCGGAGGAGCGACTGCTCAGCGGGCTGGGGGACAATCCCTTTCCGGCGTCTCTCGTCATCAAGGTCAGTCCTGCCTATCGTTCGTCGGAGCAGGTCCGCGAGTTGGTCCAGAAACTGAACGCGTTGTCTGAGACCGAAGAGGTGCTCTATAGTCAGGACTGGATCGAGAACCTGGCCGTGGCACTTCGGTATCTGGAAGTCCTGGGGCTGAGCATCGGCACGGTGTTGGCCGCGTCCATGGTGACGATCCTTGCCAATACGATCAGGCTGACGCTGCATGCGCGGCGGGATGAGATCGAGATCATGAAGCTGATCGGCGCCACGACGGCCTTCGTCAAGACCCCATTTGTGCTCGAAGGGGCGCTGCTGGGGGGAGCGGGCGCGCTCTGCTCGCTCTTCCTATTGCGGACCCTGTTCGGGCTGGCGGAGGCCAAGCTGGCCCTGAGGGGGACCTTCTGGGGCATTGGACGCGGGCTGGTGTTCTTGCCGGACCGCGTGACGGTTGCGTTCCTGCTGCTGGGAATCATGCTGGGGTGTCTGGGGAGCGTAGTCTCCTTGTTCCAACTGCGCGGGGCGAGGAGTTGATGCGGGTTGCAGCGCTGGCGATGCTAGCTGTGCTGGCGGCGAGCGCGTACGTGCTGGCTGCGCCGTCCGAACGCAATGAACCGCTCTCCGAGAAGATCAAGAAGGAGCGCCAGTCGCTGGAGAAACTGAAGGGGAAGATCAAGGAGAAGAAACGGAAAACGGAGGAGGCCCAGCGCAAAGAAGCCTCGGTGCTGCAGCAGATCGAGGAGGCGGACCATCGGATCAAGCTTCGCCGTGAGGGCTTGGCTAGGGTGAACGCCAGGCTCAGGGAGAAGGACCGTGAAATCGCGGACACGAACGCCTCTCTCCAGCGTCTCCGGGAGAGGATGGCCCAGCGGGAGGATTCGATCCGCAGCCGATTGCGGGTGATGTACAAGGAGGGGCCGAACGGGCAGTTGAAGCTTTTGCTAGCGTCGAGCGGGTACAATGACTTGCTGGCCCGGTCAGCGTCGTTACGCTGGATCTCGCGACGGGAATACCAACTGCTCGAGGGCCATCGCGTCGATCACTCGCGGCTCGAAACGACGGAGGCGCATCTGTTGCAGGTCCGCGGGGAGCTCCAGGGATACCAGCGGGAGATCACCACCACGCTGGCGGCCCTTCGAGAAGAGCGAGCCAAGAAGGACCGGCTCCTGGCGCGGGTACGGAGCGAGAAGGTCGTCTATGAAGGGGCCATCGGCGAGTTGGAGAAGTCCGCGCTGCGCATCGAGGGCCTTCTCCAAGGATTCGAGGCGCGGCGCCGAGCGGCCGCCGCGGTTCGTCGCGCACAGCCGAGCGGCGCAGGACTGGGGCGCTTCAAGGGCCGGCTGAACTGGCCCAGCGACGGGGATGTAGTGGCATTGTTCGGGCGCCAGAAGCACCCGAAGTTCAACACGTATGTGCAGCGCAAGGGGATCGAGATCAGGGCCGCGCAAGGCAGCGTCATCCGGTCGGTCGCCGATGGGGTCGTGGCGTTTGCGGACTGGATGCGGGGCTACGGACTCCTCACGATTGTGGACCATGGGGAAGGGTTTTTCTCCCTGTACGCTCACGCGTCCAAGCTGCTGGTGAACGTGGGAGAGACCGTCCGGGCCAACCAGGCGATCGGGGAGATCGGGGACACGGGGCTGACCGGGGAGAACACCCTGTATTTTGAGTTGCGGCAACGCGGCGCAGCCGTGGATCCGCTGGCTTGGCTGGCCCGGCGGCGATAGGGTCCGGTTGCAGGAAAAGGAGCACGGTCATGGATGGGATACGACAGTCGAACAAAACGAAGATGGGCTGGGTGGCGCTGTTTCTCGTGACCCTGCTCCTGGGGGTTCTCATCGGAAAAGGCTGGGACCGCGCCGTCCTGGCGACCGAGACCTACGAAGAGTTGAAAACCTTCACCGAGGTGCTGGCCCACATCCAGAAGCACTACGTGGAAGAGGTCAAGACCAAGGATCTGGTCTACGGCGCGATCCGCGGCATGCTCGCGACGTTGGATCCCCACTCCGCCTTCATGCCGCCGGACGTCTACAAAGAAGTTCAGGTCGAGACCAAAGGCGAGTTCGGAGGAGTCGGCATCCAGATCGGCATCAAAGACAATCGCCTGACGGTCATCGCGCCGATCGACGGCACGCCGGCTGAGCGGGCCGGCATCAAAGCGGGCGACTTCATTATCAAGGTGAATGAGGAGTCGACCAAGGACATGACCCTGGTCGACGCCGTCCAGAAGATGCGCGGGCCGAAAGGGACCAAGGTCACGCTCACGATCCAGCGCGAAGGAGCGGCGGAGCCGATGGTCTTCGTGCTGACCCGGGAGATCATCAAGATCGAGAGCGTGCGGTCCAAGATGCTCGACGGCAATATCGGCTACATCCGTGTGACTCAGTTCCAGGACCAGACCGCCAAGGACGTGAGCACAGCCCTCCGCAAGCTGCGCGAGCAGAAAATGCAGTCGTTGATCCTCGACCTCCGGAACAACCCGGGCGGCCTGCTGACCTCTGCTGTGGAGGTGTCCGAGCAGTTCGTTGGCCCGAATCGGCTGATCGTGTACATCAAGACCCGCGAGGGACGGAAGGACGATTACGTCTCCCACAACAAGGAGCAGCAGCCTGATGACTATCCCATCATCGTCCTGGTGAACGAAGGGAGCGCCAGCGCGTCCGAGATCGTCGCCGGGGCGCTCCAAGATTGGGGTCGTGCGGTCGTGGTGGGGGTGCAGACCTTCGGAAAGGGATCCGTCCAGACGATCCTGCCGCTCGGGGACGGCTCGGGCCTCCGCCTGACGACAGCCAAGTACTACACGCCGAAAGGACGCAGCATTCACGGGGTCGGCATCAACCCGGACATCGTCGTGAAAGGGAAACAGACGGTGCCCCCCCCCATCCGCGAACGGGACCTCGACAAGACGCTACGCGATCCCAACCGAGAGGGAGGCTCGCCCCAGCCCTCGCCTCTACAGGAGAATCCGGCGGCCCCGAAACCGGAGCCCAAAGATGGCAAGAAGGACCGTGAAGCGGCGAAGGACAAGGAGGGCAAGGAGAAGGACGAGGAGGACCCGCAACTCCAGAAAGCCGTAGAATTGTTGAAATCTTGGATAATTTTCAAGGACTTACGACCGGTCAAGGGGGACAACCGGGTCGAGCGCTCGATGTAAAAAATATCACGCGGGATTCGGCTGGCAGGGGGTTGATTGGTTTCAAAGCGGCTTTACATATGGAAACACGTGCGCCAAAGGTGTGCCCTGCCAGAAGGGCGCGGGGTTTTACCAGGAACAGATCATCGCACTGAGAACTACATTTAAGGAGGGAAGGGTATTATGGCGGTGGAGACCAAGGAAAAGAAGAAGGTAGCCACGGGGTTTAAACCTCTCAAGGATCGGTGTTTCGTCAGCTACACCGAGGAACTCGAACGCACGGCTGGCGGGATCTACATCCCGGATGCCGCCAAGGAGAAGCCTCAGCGCGGCAAGATCGAAGCCGTGGGGGCCGACGTCAAATCCGTGAAGGTCGGGGATCTCGTCCTCTTCGACAAGTATTCCGGCAGCAAGATCAACGTGGACGGCACGGATTACTTGATCATCAAGGAAGAGGACATCCTGGGCATTTTCGAACAATAACCTATACACGCACAACGGGCTCTGAAGAGGCATGAAGGAGGAGGGAAATGGCAGCGAAGCAAATTTTGTATAGTGAGAACGCACGGGCCTCGATTCTACGAGGCGTAAATCAGCTGGCGGACGCCGTCAAGGCGACGCTGGGACCGAAAGGACGGAACGCGATTCTCGATAAGAAGTTCGGCGCGCCGCTCATCACCAAGGACGGCGTGACGGTCGCGAAGGAGATCGAACTCAAGGACCCCTATGAGAACATGGGAGCCCAGCTCGTCCGGGAGGTCGCGTCCAAGACGAGCGACGTGGCGGGCGACGGGACCACCACGGCGACCGTATTGGCCCAGGCGATTTACCGCGAGGGCGTCAAGAACATCACGGCCGGTGCGAACCCAATGGACATCAAGCGCGGGATCGACAAGGCCGTCGATGTCGTGGTGGAGGAACTGAAGAAGCTCAGCAAGCCCTGCAAGAACAAGAAGGAAATCTCGCAGATCGGCACCATCTCGGCCAACAACGATTCCACCATCGGCGATCTCATCGCCGAGGCGATGGAGAAAGTGGGCAAGGACGGCGTCATCACGGTCGAGGAGGCCAAGTCCATGTCCACCTCGCTCGATGTGGTGGAAGGCATGCAGTTCGACCGCGGGTACATCTCTCCCTACTTCATCACGGACGCCGAGCGGATGGAAGCCTCGCTCGAGGACGTCTTCATCCTGATCCATGAGAAGAAGGTCAGCAGCATGAAGGACCTGCTCCCGATCCTGGAGCAGGTAGCCAAGATGGGGAGGCCGCTGGTCATCGTCGCCGAGGACGTGGAAGGCGAGGCGCTGGCGACCCTGGTCGTCAACAAGCTGCGCGGCACGCTGAACGT
>CAZSUT010000066.1:0-11017 GCA_964610095.1 uncultured Nitrospirales bacterium
CCTCGCCGACTGGGTCAGGGAGCGCCGCCACTTCGCGCAGGCCCACGGCCATCTCTTTGATGTGCTTCGTGTTGAGTGTGAGCCGGTCAATCGCCGCCTTCGAGAGCTCGCTCGCGGCGGCGAGGTCCTTTCTGTTGGCCTCGAGCAGTTCCGCCTCGCGGGCTTCTAGGGCGTCGGCCATGGCGAGGAGCGCCTTGTTCTTCACGGCCGTGGACAGGGTCGCCAGCTGCCGCGCGGCGGCCTTGGCCTGTGAGGCTTTTCGGACGACGTAGTCGGCAAGGTTCACAAGATCACCAAATTGTCCCGGTGGATGACTTCGTCGTAGTCCTTGTACCCCAACGTCTTCTGGATCTCGAACGTCTTCAATCCCTTGATCTTGGCGATGGCCTCGGAGGAGTAGTTCACGAGCCCCTTCGCGAACTCGCGCCCGGACTTGTCCGTGCAGGCGACTGCGTCGCCGCTCTCGAAGTCCCCGTGCACCGCCGTGATGCCGGAGGGGAGCAGGCTCTTGCCCTTGCGCGTGAGGGCCTCGACGGCGCCGTCGTCCAGCGTGAGGCGGCCCTTGGCCTTCACCGTGTAGCCGATCCAGTGCTTGCGGCTCGTGAGCGTCCGGCTCTTCGGCAGGAAGAACGTCCCGACCGCGTGCCCCTCGAACAGCGCCGTCAGAATTCCAGGCCGCTCGCCGCTCACGATGGCTGTGGCAATGCCGTAGGTGGCGGCCTTCTTGGCGGCCAGCACCTTTGTGGCCATGCCGCCGGTCCCCTCGACGCTGGCCGTGCCGCCGGCGCGGCGCTCGATCTCGGCCGTCACCTCGGTGACCACCGGAATCAGCGTGGCATTGGGATTGTAGCGCGGGTCCTCGGTGTAGAGCCCGTCGACGTCGGAGAGGATCACCAGCAAGTCGGCGTCCACGAGGTGGGCGACCATCCCGGCCAGGCTGTCGTTGTCGCCGAAGCGGATCTCGTCCACTGCGACAGTGTCGTTCTCGTTGATGATCGGCACGACGCCGTATTCGAGCAGCGCGGTCAAAGTGTGGCGCGAGTTGAGAAAGCGCGCGCGGTTCGTCAGGTCCTCCCGTGTGAGCAGCACCTGCGCGACCTTCTCACCCACCTTCTCGAAGGCCTTCTCGTAGGCCCACATGAGGCGTGACTGCCCGACGGCGGCGGCGGCCTGTTTGTGCGGCAGGCTCTTGGGGTATTCGTTCAGCCCCAGCTTCTCGATGCCGCACACGATGGCTCCCGAGGAGACCATCACGATCTCCCGGCCCTGCGTCTTCAGTTCGGCCAGCTCGCCGGCGAGCCGGTCGATGCGCTCGGTGTTCAGGCCGGAGCCCTTGGAGGCTACGAGGCGGCTGCCCACCTTGAGCGCGAGGCGCTTGGCGTCTTTGACGATCTGGTCGCGCATCACACGCTCGCTTTGAGTGGCTGCCGCATCTTCGCGACCTGCGAGCCGAGATGGCGGAGCAACGGCTTCAGGCCGGTATCGGCGACAGCCGAGATCGGAAAGAGCCGCAGGTGGCGTTTCTTGCAGTCCGTCTCGAGCTTCTTCAAGTTCTTGCCCTCGCCCGCGATGTCGAGTTTCGTCGCGGCCACCGCGTACGGCTTCTTGGCCAGCTCCGGATTGTAGAGCTTCAGTTCCTTGCGCAATGCCTGCAGGCTCTCGACGGGGTCCACCGTCACGCCCTCGGAGACGTCCACCAGGAACATTAAATATGACGTGCGCTCGATGTGGCGCAGGAACTGAAAGCCGAGGCCCTTGCCTTCGTGGGCGCCCTCGATGAGGCCCGGGATGTCCGCCACGACGAAGCTCCGGTCCTCGTCCACGGACACGACGCCGAGGTTCGGCACCAGGGTCGTGAACGGATAGTCGGCGATCTTGGGGCGTGCGTGCGAGATGGCCGCGATCAGGGTGGACTTTCCGGCGTTGGGATAGCCCACCAGGCCGACGTCCGCTAGGAGCTTCAGCTCCAGTTGAAGCCAGCGCTTCTCACCGGGCGTGCCGGGATCGCTTCGGGTCGGCACGCGATTGGTCGAGGTGGCGAAGTGCGCGTTGCCGCGCCCGCCGCGGCCGCCCTGCGCCACGATCGCCTGCTGGCCATCCTCGGTTAAATCGGCGAGAATCTCGTCCGTCTCGACGTCCTTGGCAGTGGTGCCGACGGGCACGCGGATGATGTGCGGAGGCGCGGAGCGGCCGTGCCGGTTGTTGCCTTCGCCGTTGCCGCCGTCCTTCGCGACATGGTGCTGCTGGTACTGGAGGTCGAGCAGGGTGGACAGGCCCTCGGTGGCCGCCAGGATGACGTCGCCGCCGTTCCCGCCGTCGCCGCCGTCGGGGCCGCCGTGCGGGACGTGCTTCTCCCGGCGGAAGCTCCGGTACCCGTTCCCGCCGTCCCCGGCCTTCACGTAAATTTTGACCTGATCAACGAAATCCATAGCTCAAACCAACTCGCGGGTCCTGTCGCCGAGCAGCCCGGACGTGCTCATGCGCCTTTTGCCGTCGCAGCCCCGCCGACTCGGTTTGCAGGCGCCTTCCGCTCCGCCCGGGCGCCCGCTCGGCGCCACCCGCTCAACAATTAAAGTGTAGACAGTATAAAACCCAAGGACTTACAAAGCAAACCGGAGAGGATCTGGTAAAGGAATAGGCAGGGAGTAGATACGGGGTGTGCAGCTATCTCGTTGTCAGGACCTCCAAGAGGCAAGCGTTATCAACGTGCATACGTTCGAGCACTTTAGAAAGCTTCTGGACAGTACTTTCCTGGTCAAATGTTTTGAGCTTGATGCGAGTTCCCCCCGCTTCGCTCAGGACAGCAATACCATCGATCTCGATAAATTCGACTTGCCTTGCCATAAGCTTGACCACTGTTTCTTTGGAATTATTCTCTGCTGCCACGGAAAGAGGTTCTATCTTAATCTTATGTTTGCCCTCTTCGAGTGGAAGCATGTATAAGTAAGGTACGGGTGTTAGAACCTTATCACCAACAGTTGTTGCGAAAAACAGGTTTTTCCGTTCCGCTTCTCCTAGCAAATCCATTGGCTCAATCTTTTGAAGACATTTGAATAAAGCATAATGAGTTCCGTCTATATAGAAGCCACTTTCCGTTACATGTTCAGGCGCCCAGATAAGGTATCCCTTTGGCGCGATGATGGTGCTAAATTGCATCTGGAAACCTTTGTGACGCAAAGGCGTTGGCAAACTTAATCGTGCTTTTTGTAACTCGCTTATCGTTTTTTCTGAGGGGCCCGGCTGAGTTAATAGATCAGCGTTCTTGTTTTGTTCGGCGCCGAGTGTGCTTTGCAGTTCTTTGATCTCATTGCGCAACGAGGAGATAACATTCTCGCGTTCCTTGATTTGATCCTCCCTTTCTTTTAACAAGCCTTCGAATGACTTAATGCGTTCTTGGATCTCACTCTTAACTAAGCTTAAGTCCGCTTCAAGTTTAGTGACCTTTTCGACACTTTCATTTGAAACAGTACTTTTTGCCGGCAAAGCCGTATTGCCCGATTGTCCGAGGCGATATCCGGTGTATAAAAGTATTCCGAGAACACCTATTATTAGCCCTATGTAAGAGCCAACAGAAAGTCGGGATAGAAAGCTAATGGGATCTGAAGGTATGATGCGCTGTAATTGATCCTTTATCCTATCGATGATATTCAACGGCCCCTCGTGCTGATCTTGGGGCCTAGGCCGGCGAGAAGGATTTTTAGAGAACCAATTTTCAAGCATGAGTTAGCTTACCTCAAGCTCCTTTATGAATCCAATATGAATTCAATAAAAAGCATACAGCCATCTACTCCATCTCTTTGACATATACGGCATTTTCCTGTCACTGTATACATTGCTTCCTGACCCCTTACAACCCTGCGTTGTGTAATTCGTAAACCCCACGCTATACTTGAAAGCTGTAAATTGAGCTGTCGTCGAGTCGGCTCGTCGTGAGCTGGCGCGATGGGGGAGAGGCACTGGAAATGCCACATTCGCTCCGGGCCTGGTACCGCCGCAACGGGAAGTGGGTGATCGTCATGCTGGTGGTCTCCCTCATCGGCGCCGCGATCGTCCTGGTGCTGCGCTCGGTTTATGAGTACCAGTCCGGCTACTACGAGCCCAAAGATTTCCCGCGCGGACAGCAGATGGAACAGAAGGAACGCAAGCAGCAGTAGGGTACGCGATTCACCCCTTTTTCGCCAATCGCCACAACCACTCTGGGTATGAGCAGGAATGCTGAGATGAGAAAGCGTCGGCGCTGGAAGCGCTCGTCTTGAATAGACGTGGACGCCGGTCGTCTTTCAGAACGTGAACCGCTACGCGTTGCAAGTAGTCCTCAACCCGTGAGGGATTCCCGTACGCCTCGAAGTTGAAGCTCCCGTACGCCAACCCATCCACCGTGATCTTCGTTAACTCGGCGTTGCAGCCATCACGAAGGAGGACCTTGTCGGCTGGGACCTCAACGATGGTGGTGCCTTCGTGAGAGAACCTCCGGAGCGTCCGTTCCTTCCCCACCGCGATCCAGAGATGGGGCGCGCTTGTCCGCAGCCGCTCGAATTCCTTGACCGCTGGTTCGCCATAGGCGTCCTTGTTCCACACCTGGACGGTGCCCGCGACGTCCGCCGAGAAGGCGCGGACTCCCAGGGACTCAACCAGATGCTTGATCTCCAGCCGCCCTTCGCGCAACTTGAGCCCTAGGCCCAGAGCGGCCGGAAACAGCAGATAGTGGTCCACGCGGGACGCCGCTTTGAGCGCCAGGCTGCTGTGGCAGAACCATTGCTCAATTTCGTCAGGAATCGGGCCCTCGAAGAACCACCGGACTTCCGCAGTCGTAAACATTACTAACTGTCTCCTAATACGCAATAAAAAAGCCCCTTGCTCCTTCGTCGGAACAAGGGGCCAGGTGACAAAGAGAAAAGCGGTTAAGAGGCTGCGGCAGCCTGGGCTTGGGACGTAACCGGATATACGCTGACCCGGCGCCGTTCCTTCGGGCCTTCGTACTTCACGACGCCGGCGATCTTGGCGAACAGTGTGTCGTCCTTGCCTCTGCCGACGTTGAAACCAGGGTGAACCCGCGTGCCGCGCTGGCGGACGAGGATGCTCCCCCCCGGCACGACCTCGCCGCTGAAGCATTTCACGCCGAGATACTGCGGGTTGCTGTCCCGCCCGTTCCGGCACGAACCCTGTCCTTTTTTGTGCGCCATGGCTAGCCCTCAGAAATTCCTGTGATCTTCACACTGGTGAACGACTGCCGGTGCCCTCGGGTCCGGCGATACGCCTTGCGGCGCTTTTTCTTGAACACGATGATTTTGGGAGTCCGGCCCTGGGCCACGATCTCGCCGGTGACCTTCGCCTTGGGGATGACGGGTGTGCCGATCTTGGTGGTCCCCTCGCCGGAGATCAGCAACACCTTGTCCAGGGTGACCATGGTGCCCATCGCGCCGTCCAGCTTTTCCACTTGCAAAACAGCGCCTTGCGTCGCCCGGTACTGCTTCCCGCCTGTCTCGACAATCGCGTACATCGTCTGATGCTCCGTTCGATCCCAGATTGTGTGGGAGCGCCGTTTTCTAACACATGGCAGCGGGGCAAGTCAAGAAAAGACACGGGATTCTCAAATGGCGTATAATAGGCTCTATCAAGATCAATTCTGAGTTATATCTCTAGTCCGAGGAGCACTCCATGTTTGGCAAGACCCAGCACGACAGAGCAGCAGAACAAGCCGAGTTTCAGTTCCGACAGCGGGCCTTAACATCCCTGGTGAACATGCGCAACAAACAACTCCGAGAATCCCTCGACGACCGCATCAAGCGAGCAAGAAAAGGAGGAGCTTGGACAGATCTCACCCGAGCCGAGTGCGCAATCCTGCACAAGCAAGAGAAAGCCAGTGCTCAAGAGCAATTGGCCATCTTACAGCTCGCGTGTGCGCGTACCCGTTGGCAATTGACAGAATCACGGAGGGCCATGGCCAGATCACGGAGGGCCATGGCCAGGGCACAATCCCTCAAAGCTGCCAGCCGTCTTTAGTCAGTCCTGTTCTTCGCCTGCAAAGCCGCCTCGAGGCCGTTCGTCCACGAACTCCCGCGCTTCGATGAGCTCCTCGCGGTCGCAGATTTCCTTCTCGACCAGCAGATGCTCTACCGCGGCGATGCGGGCGGTCAGTTCCGGAAGCATGATGTCCAGCGCTTCCGAGATTTCGGCCAGCCGGCGGTTGTCAGTCTTCGACGGGCCGATTGCAACCGATCGTGGCCTCTTCCCGGCCGGTGGATTGGGCGCCGGACGTTTCTGCGCCCGCTTCTTTTTCGGCGGCATGGCTCCTCCGTCTGTCAGACGGTGTGGCTCGCAGTGTACGTTGATGGGCAGAGCGATGCAAGGCGTCGGGTCGCGCTCAGTCGTTTGACAAGGTCCGGACCCGCTGCTATTATGCGCTCGTGTTGAAGGAATCCGAGAGGATCTGGCTAGACGGGAAGCTCGTGCCCTGGAAAGACGCCCAGGTCCACGTCCTCACGCACAGCCTCCACTATGGCCTATCCGCTTTCGAAGGCATCCGGTGCTACAAAGGCACGCAGGGCTCGGCCATCTTCCGCCTCAACGAGCACGTGGACCGGCTGTTTGCGTCGGCCCACATCTGCCTGTTGCAGATTCCATACGGGAAGAAGGAGATCGCAGACGCGATCCGGGAAACCGTCCGCGTGAACCGGCTCGATGAATGCTACATCCGGCCCATCGTCTTCGTGGGCTACGGCGACATGGGGCTCTACGTTCCCGAGAACCCGATCCGCGTGGCGATCGCGGCCTGGCCGTGGGGCGCCTACCTCGGCGAGGAAGGCTTGAAGAACGGCATCCGAGCGAAGGTATCCTCCTTCACTCGGCACCACGTCAACGTCAGCCTGACGCGGGCCAAGATCGCCGGCTATTACGTCAACTCCATCATGGCCAAGCGCGAAGTGAAGACCAGCGGGTACGATGAGGCGATCCTGCTGGACCCCGAGGGATATGTCTCCGAGGGCACGGGGGAGAACATCTTCCTCGTGCGTAACGGCGTCGTGAAGACCACGCCGCTGACGTCGATCCTCGAAGGGATCACGCGCAACTCGATCATGCAGCTCGCCCGCGAGCGCGGCCTGACGGTCGTGGAAGAGCGGTTCACGCGCGACGAGCTCTACATCGCCGACGAGGTGTTCATGACCGGCACGGCCGCCGAGCTGACGCCGATCCGCGAAGTGGACGATCGCACCGTGGGTACCGGCAAGCCAGGCCCCATCACCCGCGATTTACAAACTGCCTTCTTCGACATCGTCAGTGGGCGTGACGCCAAGCATGCCTTCTGGCTCTCGCCCTTGTAAGCACAGCCAGCCGATCCTCCCGCGGGGTGTGGCGTAACCCGCGACAACGCTTTACAATTAGACGACCGGTGAGTCCTTCGTACGGGAAAAGGCATCATGGTGCGACGAGGCATTCGGTACTGGGCAGTCGCGTGCGCGCTGGCAGGACTTTCCTGGGTGGGTGCCGAACAGCTCCGAGCGGAAGATCCCGGCTATAAGGGACGTTCGCTCACCGAATGGGTCGGAGACCTGAAAAACCCTTCCCCTCAGGTCCGAGACAAGGCGGTTCAGGCGTTTCGTTCCCTTGGCCCATCGGCGATCCCGGCGCTCCGGGGTCTCTTGAGGGACGCCGATCCCGGTGTGCGACAGGCGGCCGTCCACGCCCTCAGCGTCATCATCCCCGTGCAGAAAGAGGTCGTGTTGATTGTGGTGGAGGCGCTCCATGGCAACGATCCCGCGACGCAGCAAGCGGCGGCTGCGACCTGGACGGGGCTGAAAGGCAAGGTGGGCCGGGATGTGATCATGTCGCTTGCGGGGGACCTCAAACACGATAATGCGGACGTCCGCCAGAAGGCCGCGGAGGCACTGGCGGAGATCCGCTCGGTGGAGAAGGACGTTCTCCAGGCTTTGGCGGCTGCGCTGAAAGATCAGAAAGAGGTGGTCCGACGGCAGGCGGCGGATGCGATCGGAGCGGTCGGCCCGGAAGCAGGTGAGACGGTCCCAGTGCTGACGCAGGCGCTGAGGGATCCGGACACCACGACACGGCAGAAGGTCGCCCGCGCCATCGGCCAGGTCGGCACCAAGGCCAAGGAGGCGGTGCCGGCGCTGGCGCAGGCGCTCAAGGATGCCGACGTCGGCGTGAGGCAGGAAGCAGCCACCGCGCTCGGCAAGATCGGCGAGGTGGCGAAATCAACTGTGCCGGACCTGGTGCTGATGCTCAAGGATCCTGACGCCAAGGTACGGGGGACGGCGGCTGCCGCGCTGGGCATGATCGGCTCACTGGCGAAGGGGGCCAACTCTGCGCTGGTCCAACTGCTGAAAGATGGCGACCCAGCCGTCCGACAGCGGGCAGCTGACGCGCTGGGACGAATCGGCCAGGCCGGCCCAGATGTAGTCTCAGCGCTGGTCCAGGCCTTGGCTGATGAAGATGGGGCCGTGCGGGTCAGCGCGGCCTCCGCGATGGGATGGCTGGGTCCGGCGGCGCAGGACGCTCTTCCAGCGTTGGAGCAGGCGCTGAAGGATGGCGATGGCGGTGTCCGGCAGGAAGCTGCCAGAACAATCGGGAAGATTGGTGTGGCGGCCGAGAAGTCCTTCCCGGTGCTGGTGCAGACGCTGAAGGACCCCGACGCGAACACCCGCGAAGCCGCCGCCAAAGCTTTGGGCACGATTGCGCTGGTCAGTTCCGTGCCCAAGGACGTCATCCAGACGCTCATTCGACTGCTCAGCGAAACAGATGTGGAGGTGAAAAGGAGCGGGATCAGAGCGCTGGGTGAGATTGGCCCCAAAGCTGCCGACGCCATCCCGGCGCTGCAGCAGATGTTGACGGACACGGATCCGAATTTACGGCGGGACGCGGCCGTCGCGCTCAGCCGGATCGATCCAGGTGGCGGCGCGAGTTAATCAATCGGGGAGGCCCTTGCTGTAGCAGTCCAGGTGGATGTATTCCCACTCCGATTCATTCTCTGCTGATTCTTTGTTCGGGATGACGTAATTCTCCGTCTGCGTGTCAATCGGCTCACGACAGTACGTGCAGATCGGTCGCTCAGGCACGGGTTATTTCTCCGACAGGTTCCAGACGCCATCCCAATTGTCCGCCGGCGGATGCGCCTGCAGATATTGCACGCGCGAGAGAAACAACTTGGACGGGGCGTCCTCGGGGTTGACCTTCAAACAGCCTTCAAAGCTGGAGAGGGCCTTCCCCCATTCACGGTTCCGATAGGTGCGGAGCCCTTCCTCGAAAAGCTTCATGGCTTCCATCATGGTCTGGGGGAGTTCCCCTTTTCGCGCAAGCAATTCGAACACGCGGACTGGCTCGGTCTTGCCTGAGACGCAGATGCGATCCAATTCCCGCGCCTCGATCGCGTCATGCGCCAGCGTCCACGTCTCTTCGCTGATCAACAGCCGCGTGCCGTACTGTTTGTTGGCGGTTTCCAGCCGGGCAGCAAGGTTGACGGTATCGCCGATGACGGTGTAGCTCTTGGAGTATTCCGAGCCGATGGTGCCGACGGTCACCTCGCCTGACGAGAGCCCCACGCGGATGTTCACCGCCGCAAATCCCTTCCTCAAGCCAGTCACCTCGGGCAGCATCTGTTGAAGCTTGTTGAGCTGGACGAGCTGTTCCAGCGCGGCCAGGCATGCCAGCCGCGCGTGGTCCGCCTCGCCAGTGAACGGAGGCCCCCAGAACGCCATGATGGCGTCCCCGATGTACTTGTCGATGATGCCGCTGTTGTTCCGAATCGGTTCCGACATCAGAGCGAAGTACTGGTTCAGGAGCCGGACGACGCCATCAGGCGTCAACTGTTCGCAGATCGGCGTGAACCCGGCGATGTCGGAGAAGAAGACCGTCATCGCCCGCTTTTCGCCTTGCTTGGCAAAGGCGCGGTCCTGGATCAGGTCTTCGACGATGCGCGGGTCCACGTATTTCCCGAAAGTGTTTTTGATGCGCTCCTTCTGACGCAGTTCGGCCACCATGTGGTTGAAGGATTCCGTCAGCGAGCCGATCTCGTCCCAGGAGTCCACGTGGATGTGAATGTCCAGATTGCCTTGCTCGACGGCCTTGGTGCCTTCGAGCAATCGCCGGACCGGCTTGACGAGGCTGCGTGTGAGGACCGACGCGAAGATCAGGCCGAGGATGCCTGCCAGCGCCGTGATACCCCAGTTCAGCCGGAGGGCTTCCTGCTCCTGGACCGTTGCCCTCCGCGCGGAGCCTTCCGTGAACTTTTGGAGCTCGCGTCGCACGTCCTGCATCTCGGAATCGAAATTCTTTCGCTCCTCCGCCAGGACTTGATGGAGCACGTGTACGGCTTCTCGATCGCCCTGCTTGATCTCAGCGAGGAATTTCAAAACCGATTCCTGCAGATGATGATGAGCTCGTTTGACGTCCTGTATCTCTGGATCTGTGCGTGCCAATTCGAGCTTGTCTTCTTGGAGGGTCACAGTGGCCGCGGCTTGTGCCACCAAAGACAGCGCGGCTTCTACCTCGGCCTCAACGTTCTTGCCCATCTCGTCGAAGAGGGCTTGCTCTTGTCTCACTCGGTCTGTGTTGGCCCTGCCGAATTGCTGGATGAGAATGATGCGTTCGAGATGGATGATTTGCTGCCGCACGTCTGCTTCGATTCGGCTTACCTTATGGGACAGCGGAATGTAGTACTCGGCCAAGGCGCCGACTTCGTTTCTGACCTGGCTTAGGTTCCGCGTAGAGATGGTGGTGACGGCCACCATCAAAACCAGCAGGCCCAGTGCGATGCTGAAAATCTTCAGGCTGATCGGACGCTGCACGCGGATCGACTGCTTGTCACCGCGTCCGATGTGAATTGAAAAGGTCTTCATGTCCGGACGCTCCACTGGATCGGTCTCACGATTCTTCCAGGGCCTGAAGCTCCGCGTCAGTCTGTCGCCAGAAGAACTTCTTGTCCAGCACGGGATGCGCCATGGCCACCGTGTCGAACCGTGTTCGGGGATTCTGGTCCCGGCGCCCGCGTAAAGCAAACCGGCTA
>CAZSUT010000067.1:0-10875 GCA_964610095.1 uncultured Nitrospirales bacterium
GGAAGGTCTCCATCCAGACCAGCCTCTGCCAGATTTCCTGGAACGACGCCACGCTCAATCTCCTGGACAATCCCGGCGCGCCGAGTTTTCAGGCCGAAGCGAAACAAGCCGCGCACGTGGCGGACGGCGCTCTGTGGGTCTTCAATGCCGGTGCCGGAGTCAAGACGGAACTGGAAAAGCTTTGGGAGTACACGACAGAGCGGGCCCTGCCGGGCCTGATTTTCATCAGCGGGCTGGACAAGGAAGGGACCGCCTGGGCGACGCTGGTCGAGGAAATCGAGAAGGCGTTGGAGATCAAGACGGTCCCGCTCAGCATGCCGATTGGGAAGGAGGCCTCCCTGGAAGGGGTGGTGGATCTCCTCACCGGGGAGGCGTTTCGGTACGCGTCGGATGGGGGCGGGAAACGGCAGAAGGCCGAGATGCCGGCGGCCCTGAGCGGGGAGGTCGAGGATGCCCGCAAGAAGCTGATGGAGGGGGCTGCGGAGACTGATGATCAGCTGCTCGAAAAGTATCTGGGTGACGGGACGCTGACGGCTGCAGAGATCCTGAAAGGGTTGAAAAGCGGGGTGGCCAACCGCAGTGTGTTCCCAGTCCTCTGCGGGTCCGCCGGGAAAAACATTGGCGCGGTGGAGGCGCTCAATGCCCTCGTGGCGCTCCTGCCCTCACCGGTGGAACGCGCCGCGGCCCATCCGGCTCAGGCTACCAAGGCGGAAGGGAAAGAGACCGTGTCCTTGGTGCCTGACCCTGGAGCGCCCTTTGCGGCGTACGTCTTCAAAACGATCATCGACCCGTTCATGGGACGGCTCAATTACCTGCGGGTGTACGCCGGGGCGCTGGCGCCGGATACCGGCTTTCTCAATGCCACGCGCAATGTCAAGGAGAAGGGCGGGCGGCTCTTTCACGCGGTGGGGAAGAAATACACTCCCATCGAGAAGGCGGTGGCCGGCGACATCGTGGCGATCGCCAAGCTCAAGGATACCCAGACCGGCGACACGCTCACCAGCGACAGTGCCCCGCTCCTGATCCCCAAGCCCCCGTTGCCCCGGCCGCTCCTGTCGTTCGCCCTTGAACCCAAATCCAAGGCGGATGTGGAAAAGGTGAGCCTAGGGCTCCACAAACTCGTCGAGGAGGACCCCTCCCTCGAGTTCGTCCGCAACATCGAGACGCATGAGATGATCCTCAGCGCCATGGGGCAGCTGCATGGGGATATCGCGTTCGAGAAACTGAAACGAAGATACGGCATCGAGGTGAACGTCCATACCCCGAAGGTGCCGTACAAGGAGACCATCCGCAAAACCTCCTCTGCGCAGGGGAAGTACAAAAAGCAGACCGGGGGGCACGGCCAGTACGGCGACGCGTGGCTGAAACTCGAACCGCTCAAACGCGGCGCCGGGTTTCAGTTCGTGGATGAGATCGTCGGCGGGGCCATCCCACGGAACTTCATTCCCGCGGTCGAAAAGGGAGTCGTCGAGGCGTTGCACGAAGGCATCCTTGGAGGCTTTCCCGTGGTCGACCTCCGCGTGACCCTCTATGACGGGTCCTACCATGACGTGGATTCGTCGGAAATGGCGTTCAAGATCGCGGCTTCCATGGGGTTCAAGAAGGCCATGGAGCAGGCCGCGCCGGTTCTTCTTGAGCCGATCATGACGGTGGAGGTCAGCACGCCGGACGAATTCATGGGGGCGGTGATCGGGGATCTGAACGGCCGGCGTGGGCGGATCCAAGACACCGTGCCGAAGGCCCACGGCACCATCATCAAGGCCGCCGTCCCGCTGGCGGAGATGCTGAAATACTCCTCGGCCTTGAACTCCTTGACGGGCGGGCGCGCGACCTATTCGATGGATTTCTTGACGTATGAGGAAGTGCCCCGCGAGCTGGCGGCGCGGATTCTGGAAGAGCAGAAGCTAGCCAAAGCGGCGACGCCCGCACACTGAGCGGGGCGTGTTGTGGCGTTATTTCTCTCTGGGGATCAGGACGGAATAGAACGCGCGATTTTCCCGCACCACGCGGAGGAGCACCGAGTCACCTGTCTTGGTGTGGGCCACCGCCGTCTTAAACTCCTCCGCTGACGTGATGATCTGGCGGTTGACTTCCTTGATTAGGTCGCCTTCCCGCAGGCCCTGCTCCTGGGCCACGCTCCCCGAGTCCACCTTGCTCACCAACACGCCTTTCTGGTCCTTGATCTTGAACTTTTCAGCAAGTTCGGGGGTGAGATCCTGCACGGTGAGCCCGAGTTTGACCTCCGGCTGAAGAGGCGGGGAGGGGATCGACGCGACGATGGTCTCTTCCTTGCGCTCGCCCAAGTCGACAGTCAGGGCGCGGCGTTCGCCGTTCCGGATGATCTCCAGTTCCACCTTGGTGCCCGGGGCCAGACCGGCCACGCTACGAGACAGGGCGGAGGGCGTCTCCAGGCGGCGCCCGTCCACCTTCGCGATGATGTCGCCCGGCTTCAGACCGGCGCGCGCGGCGGGCTCGTTCTCGAAGACGTCGTTCACCAGGACGCCGTCGGTTTCCTTGATGCCAAACTTGGCAGCCAGTTCCGCGGTGACCTCCTGAATGCCGATGCCCAGCCAGCCGCGTACGACCTTCCCCTTGGCACGAAGCTGGCTGACGACCTGCTGCGCCATATTGGAGGGAATGGCGAACCCGATGCCTTGGGCGTAGTTGATGATGGCGGTGTTAATGCCGATCACCTCACCTTTGATGTTGAACAGCGGTCCGCCGCTGTTGCCGGGGTTGATCGAGGCGTCGGTCTGGATGAAGGCCTCGTAGCGGGACAGCCGGACGGCGTCGCGTTCGAGACCGCTGACTACCCCCACGGTGACGGTTCGATCGAGGGAGAATGGATTGCCGACCGCCATGACCCACTGGCCGACACGGACCTTGGAGGAGTCGCCGAACGGCACCGTGGGGAGCGCCCGATCGGCCGTGACCTTCACAACGGCCAGATCGGTATCAGGATCGCGGCCGATCACCTGGCCGACGTACTTGCTCTTGTCGGAGAGCCGCACCTCAACCTCCTTGGCGTCACCGACGACGTGATTGTTGGTCACCACGATCCCGTCTTTGTCCACGATAACCCCCGAGCCGGTCCCTGGATAGTTCGGGCCTCGCTCCCTCGGGCTTTCGCTTGATTTGGTGGAAACGGACACCGGGCTGATATTGACCACGGCCGGCTTGACTCGTTCGGCCAGGTTGATGAAGACGTTCTGAATTTCCTCGAGCAGGCGGACGCCAGTCAGCTCTTCAGCGAAGGTCACGCCAGAAAACGGGGTGACGGCCAGGAGTCCGAGTAAGAGGACAACTCCGAGAACCTGATAGGCCACAGAACGGTCTCGAAACGTCATGGGGCGCTCCTCATGGTTGGGGCATGTTCACTCCTATCCTAACAAATGGGCACACGCGTTTACAACGTCTGATCGTGATCGGTGGGTGGCTTAGGCGCGAAGGGATTGGAGCGCGGCGGGCATGGCGGATCGGCGGCCGACGAGGGTGACCTGATCGCCAGCCTTCAGCACCGTCTCTGCATGGGGAAACAGCAGTGACTCGTCGCGCCGGATCAGGACAATCTCCACGCTTTCCGGCAAGGTCATGTCGGCGAGCCGCCGGCCATCGGCCCTGACGCCCGGAGCGATGGTGACGCGCTCGACCGTGCCGCCCCCGGCTTGGAGGTCTTCGTGGAGCCGGATCAAGGGGACGGTGAGGGCATCCTCATCATATTGGGAGGACAACCGGTCCCGTATGGTTTGGAGCGTGCGTTGCTCGGCTCGAATGCTTTCACACACGGGGAGCGCCGCATCGATGACCTTGAGGGTCTCCGGCGTCTGAGCGGAGTGGGTGGTGTACAGGCATTGCCCCAGAGATTCGTAGGCCTGTCGGAGCCGTGCCTCGGTATCGTCAGCTTGAAACTGGAGCTTCGCCACTTGGATCCGACGGGTAACCCGCTCCGCGACGGCCATGACGGCTTCTTTAAGCCCTTCCAGGGTGATTGATAGGGCCCGGGTGGATGATTGCAAGAGCTTCATGATGTCGGATAAGAGAGATTATGTAAACTATTAAGCTCCAAGAAACTTACTCGTTGAACCGTGGAAACCTGAACTTGAGCATGAAAAATAGTACGGATCACCCCGTCCCTATTCTTGTTTCAGCACCCGCCAGGAGACGAGCGATATTGTCACGATGCCGATACGCGATCAAGACGGTCGTGCCGATGGCGAACATCGCCATGGGCGCGTTGGGGTGGAAGAGCCACACCCAGAGCGGAAGGCTCCCGAAGGCGAGCAAGGCCGCCAGAGACGAGATCCGCCAGATCGCTGCGCTCATGAGCCACACGACCACCAAGCTGCCCCCTACGGTCCAGTCGACGGCCAGGAGCACGCCCAGGGCGGTCGCCACGCCTTTGCCCCCTTTGAAACGCAGAAACACGGGGAACATGTGCCCCAGGATGGCAGCACCGCCTGCCGCCAGCTCCCAATCACTGCCTGTCGCCCCGAGAAGGTGCCGGGCGATCAGCACCGCCAAAGCCCCCTTCCCCATGTCGCCGATCAGCGTGACGATCCCGGCGGCTTTGCCGGCCACCCTGAGCACGTTGCTAAATCCGATGTTGCGACTGCCAGCTTCGCGCGGGTCAATCCCTCCCAACGCCCGTCCCGCGAAGATGCCGACGGGAATGACTCCGAGGAGATAGCCGATTACGAGCGAAGAGGCGAGGTCCGTGTCCATCAGGAGGAGCGGGAATTCGCGCCGTTACGCGGGTGCACGGACGTGACGAACTGCCGAACGTATTGGGCGGCAGAGACCAGCGAGAGCACCAGGGACACTAGCAGGATGACCGTCCCCCAGTAATCAAGGTTGAGCACACTGGGCACAGCTTCATCCAGGATCAACAATAAGATCGCCGCGACTTGGGCCGCCATCTTGAGCTTGCCGGTCGTCTCGGCGGCCAGGACGATCCCCTCGCGGGCAGCGACGGCCCGCAAGCCGGTGACGGCCAGTTCGCGGCCGGCCAGCACGATGGCGATCCAGGCGTCGACCCGATCCTGGTCCACCAGGAGGAAAAGCGCAGTCAGGACCAGCAGCTTGTCGGCAATCGGGTCCAACAGCTTGCCCAGTCTGGTGATCTGGCCCCACCGTCGGGCGATGTAGCCGTCCACCGCGTCGGTCAACGCCGCCAATCCGAAGACGGCCGCCGCAGCCAGCGCGCGATTGGGCGTCGGCTCCAAGAAGACGATGACAAAGACAGGAATCAATAGAATTCGGCTGACGGTGATCGCATTCGGCACATGTCTCAGCAGACCAGCCCGCCCCTGCGGAGCCGTCTGCCCGCGCGCCTGAGCCAAGAGTGTCTGTTGCTCTGAGAGAGCGATGGCCCGCCTCCATCCTTCTACACCGGCACGCGTCCGATGGCCGCCGCCACGCGGACGAGCTGTTCGAGCAGAGCCCTGACTTCCTTCAAGGGAACCATGTTGGGTCCATCGGAGAGAGCCTTATCGGGTTCCGGATGGACTTCCATGAAGAGTCCTTCGCACCCGACGGCCACGGCGGCCCGGGCGAGCGGCGCCACGAACTCCCGCTGCCCGGACGAGTGCGTGCCCGCCCCGCCCGGCAGCTGGACGCTGTGGGTCGCATCGAAGATGACCGGATAGCCGAGCTGGCGCATAATCGGCAGCGAGCGGAAGTCCGTGACGAGGTTGTTGTACCCGAACGAGGCACCGCGTTCGGTCAGAAGGATCCGCCGGTTGCCCGCCGCCTCGATTTTCTGCACCACATTGGCCATGTCCCACGGGGCCAGGAATTGTCCCTTTTTGACGTTCACCACCCGCCCCGTCCGCGCGGCGGCGACGATCAGGTCGGTTTGCCGGCACAGAAAGGCCGGGATCTGGAGGATGTCCAAGACGTGCCCCGCCTCGGCAGCTTCTTCGGGCGTATGCACGTCAGAAAGGATGGGAGCACCCAGCTCCTCCCGCACGCGGCGCAGCATCTCCAGCCCCTTCTTGAGCCCAGGTCCGCGGAACGACTGGCCAGAACTGCGGTTGGCCTTGTCGTAGGACGACTTGAAGATAAAGGGGAGCTTTAAGTCTCCGGTGATCCGCTTCAGCTCCTTGGCGGTCTCCATAACCAGGCCTGCGTCCTCGATGACGCACGGGCCGGCGATCACGAGATGGGGCAGCCCCTCCCCGACCTTGAGCCCGGCGATCTCGATCGTCTGCATGGGCTGGGTCACCCGCCGACCTTATGCTGCAGCGCCGCTCGCATGAATCCCTGGAACAAAGGATGGGGCCGACGCGGGCGCGAGTTGAACTCCGGATGGAATTGCGTGGCGACGAACCAGGGATGGTGCGGCAGCTCGATGATCTCCACCAGCCGCCCGTCGGGTGACAGCCCGCTGAACACCAACCCGTGCTTGGTCAGCCGGTCCCGGTAGGCGTTGTTGAACTCAAACCGGTGTCGGTGGCGTTCCAGAACCTCCGTGCGGCCGTACGCCTCGTGGGCGCGGGAGCCCTTTTCCAGCACGCAGGGATAGGCTCCCAAGCGCATGGTCCCCCCCTTCTCCTCGACCTTGCGCTGGTCGGACATGAGGTCAATGACGGAGGTCGGCCCGTCCGGGACGAATTCCGAACTGTTGGCGTCGCGGAGGCCGGCCACGTTCCGGGCGAACTCGATCACAGCGCACTGCATCCCGAGGCACAGACCGAGGAAGGGCACCTGCTTCTCCCGTGCGTGGCGGATCGCCGAGACCTTGCCTTCGATGCCCCGCCCGCCGAAGCCACCGGGCACGATGATGCCGTCCACGTCGGCCAGCACGCGCTCGGCGCCCCGACGCTCGATGTCCTCGGACTCCACCCAGTGAATGATCGGACGCGTCGCCGAGTCGATGCCGCCGTGCACGAGGGCTTCGGTCAGGCTCTTATAGGATTCCTTGAGGCCGACGTACTTCCCGACCAAGGCGATGGTCGCTTCGTGCTGGGGGTACTTGATCCGCTGGACCAGGCTGTCCCATTCCCGCAGATCGGGGTCACCAAGCTGCAACCGGAGCTGCTCCACGATCAGGCGATCGAGCCCCTCTTTGTGGAAGACGAGCGGCACCTCGTAGGGCGTGTCCACGTCCTTCGCCGTGATCACTTCATCTTTCTGGAGGTTGCAGAAGAGCGCGATCTTCTGTTTCAGCTCGGGGGGCAGGTACCGATCCGTCCGGCAGAGGAGGATGTGGGGCTGGATACCGATCTCCCGCAGTTTGTTGACGCTGTGCTGGGTCGGCTTGGTCTTGAGCTCGCCGGCGGCGCCGAGATAGGGCACTAGCGTGACGTGGATGTACAGGACGTTCTCCCGCCCCACGTCGTAGGGAAGCTGGCGGATGGCCTCCAGGAACGGCAGGCTCTCGATGTCACCCACCGTCCCTCCGATCTCGGTGATGACAATGTCCACGCCGTCAGCCCGGGCGCGGATGGATTGCTTGATCTCGTCGGTGATGTGCGGCACCACCTGGACCGTCCCGCCCAGGTAATCGCCCCGGCGCTCCTTCACGATGACGTCGTAGTAGATACGCCCGGTCGTGAAATTATTGCGCCGCCCGACGGTCACGGAGGTGAATCGCTCGTAGTGTCCAAGGTCGAGGTCGGTCTCCGCGCCGTCCTCCGTCACGTAAACCTCGCCGTGCTGGTAGGGATTCATCGTCCCCGGATCCACGTTGATGTAGGGGTCGATCTTGAGGAACGTGAGGCGAGCGCCGCGACTCTCCAGGAGATTCCCGATGGACGCGGACGCGAGGCCCTTCCCCAGCGACGACACTACTCCGCCGGTCACAAAGATGAATTTCGCCATGCCGGCTTCCCTCCTGTGAGAATGTGTTCCGCGCGCTCAAGATCCCCCGGGGTGTCCACCCGCAGTGAGGCCTGTTTGGTCTCCCAGACTCGGATGCGCACTCCGGCTTCCAACAGCCGCAACTGCTCCAACTGTTCGGTCACCTCCAACGTCCCGGACGGCATCTCGGCAAAGCGGGCCAGGGCCGCCTTCGTATAGATGTAGAGGCCCAGATGCTTCCAGTGCAGGCCCGGCACCAGGCTGCCGCGCCCGATGTTCCGTTCTCTCAGATATGGAACGGGACTGCGCGAGAAGTACAGTGCGTCCCCGTTGCGGTCCGTGATGACCTTGACCACGTTCGGATCCAGTAGCTCGCGCTCTTCGGTGATGGCCTGCTTGAGCGTTCCGACCTCGGCATCGGAATGGGTGAAAGGGTGGATCAGATCTTCCAACAGGCCAGGGGCCAGCGGAATTTCATCCCCCTGGAGATTCACATAGGCGTCCGCCGGAACCTCGCGGGCGACGGCCGCCACCCGATCCGAGCCAGTCCGCAGGTCGCTCCCCGTGAGGATCGCCTCGCCGCCGAATCCAATCACGCAGTCCCGAATGCGCACATCGTCCGTGGCGACAACGATCCGGCTGACGCCGCGCGCCGCACACACCCGTTCGTAGACGTGCTGGACCAGGGGCTTGTCGCCCAGCCGCGCGAGCGGTTTGCCTGGAAACCGGCTGGAGCCGTAGCGCACCGGGATGACGACGGCCACCGTGGCCCTGGGAGGCGGTTGTCGCACGGCATCACCCATGGAGAATGGCCTCTTCGAGTTGGACGGCAGTCACGGCGGCGGTGCCCACCATGCCGACGACAATCCCGGCGGCGTGGTTGGCCAGGATCGCCGCCTGCCGCATGGTCGCGCCGGCGGCCAGGGCCAGCGCCATGGTGGCGACCACGGTGTCACCCGCGCCGGTCACGTCGAAGACCTGGCGCGCCACGGTCGGGATGTGCGCGACCCGCCCGCGGTCTTCAAAGAGGCTCATCCCCCGCTCTCCACGCGTGATCAGGACGGCCTGGCAGCCGAGCCTTTGGTAGAGCTGGCGCCCGGCCTCCAGCAGGGTCGTCTCGTCCTCGCCGTGGAGCCCCGCCGCCTGGACGGCTTCCAGGTGGTTCGGTGTGATGACTGTCGCGCCCTTGTACCGGCTGATGTGGGCGACCTTGGGGTCCACGATCACGGGCACGTTGTGCCGGTGGGCGAGGTCAATGATGTCGGTCATGACGCGGGGGGTTACCACGCCCTTGGCGTAATCCGAGACCACCAGGGCTGACGCCGAGCGGATGCACGCCGCTACATAGCGGGTGATCCGCGCCTCCAACGCGCCATTGATCGACTCGCAGCGCTCGAGGTCGAATCGCACCAGTTGCTGATTGTGCGCCACGATCCGCGTTTTCTTTGTCGTGGGCCGTGCATGGTCGGTCAGGATGCCGTCGCGCCCAATCCCCTGGTTCTCCAGTACCTGGAAGAATAGCCGGCTGCCCTCGTCCGTGCCGACCACCCCGCAGAGATCGACCCGCCCGCCGAGCGCCTTGATGTTGTTGGACACGTTGGCCGCGCCGCCGAGCTGGAGCGTCTCAGACGCCACCGCCACTACCGGCACCGGCGCTTCAGGCGAGATCCGGCTGACCTGTCCCCAGATGTAATGGTCCAGGATCAGGTCGCCGACGACCAGGACCTTCCCGTTCTTGAACTTCTTGATATAGGCCCGCAGGGCGTCGCTCTTCATTGGATCGTCTTTCCCAGGCGCTCCCAGCGGACCCAGTGGGCGAGCGCTCCCTGCCCGTTCCAGGACCAGTAGATCAGGAACGCCTTGCCTTTGATCTTCTCCAGCTTGACGAAGCCCCAGAAGCGGCTGTCGAGACTCTGGTCGCGGTTGTCGCCCATGACAAAGTAGGAGTCCGGAGGGACTTTCATCGGACCGAGATTATCACGTGGTTGGACCTGGTGGGGAAGTATGTTCGGGTCCAGGTGCTGGACATAGGGCTCCACCAGGGGTTCCCCGTTGATCAAGACCCGCTTGTTGCGGATCTCCACCGTGTCGCCGGGCAGGCCGATCACGCGTTTGATGAAGTCCTTGCTCTCGTCCTCCGGAAACTTGAACACGATGATGTCGCCCCGCTGGGGCTCGGAGAACCGGACCAGGATCGTGTCCCAGTACGGCAGTTTGAAGTCGTACAGGAACTTCGTGACCAGGATGTGGTCGCCGATCGTCAGGGTCGGCACCATGGAGCCGGAGGGGATTTTGAATGCCTGAACGACGAAAGTCCGAATAAACAGGGCCAGGATGATGGCGATGAGGATCGCCTCGCCGTACTCGCGCCAGAGGGGCTTGCTGCGGATAGACTCGGTCCGCTCTCCCTCGGCGGGGGACGCGGTGATCGGCGCCGGCTCGATCGACGGGACGGCTACTCCGTCACTTTCAGCAGAGCCAGGAAGGCCTCCTGCGGCACTTCCACCCGCCCGACCTGCTTCATCCTTTTCTTGCCTTCCTTCTGTTTCTCCCATAGTTTCCTTTTGCGAGTAATGTCGCCCCCGTAGCACTTCGCCGTGACGTTCTTGCGCATGGCTCCCACGGTCTCCCGCGCGATGATCTTGCTGCCGATGGCGGCTTGAATGGCCACCTCGAACATCTGGCGTGGGATGTACTCTTTCATCTTCTTGGCCACCTGCCTTCCGCGGGCGACCGCCTTGTCGCGATGGATGATGAAGGACAGCGCGTCCACATTCTCCCCGTTCAACAAGATGTCCACTTTCACAAGGTCCGAGGGCTGATAGCCGATGATCTCATAGTCCAGGGAGGCATAACCCTGCGTCTTGGACTTCAGGCGATCATAGAAGTCTAGCACGATCTCGTTCAGCGGCATCTCGTACGTCATCATGACCCGCGTGGGGTTCAGGTAGGTCAGGCCCTTCTGGGTGCCTCGCCGCTCCTGACACAAGGCTAATAGATTGCCGACGTACGCTTCGGGTGTGATGATCGTGGCTTTGATGAACGGCTCCTCAAACCGTTCGATATGGTTGGGCT
>CAZSUT010000068.1:0-10808 GCA_964610095.1 uncultured Nitrospirales bacterium
GGGCGCGGGAGATCCTGGACTCGCGGGGGAACCCGACGGTCGAGGTGGATGTCGTTCTGAAATCCGGGGCGCAGGGGCGCGCGGCGGTGCCGTCCGGGGCGTCCACCGGCACGCGCGAGGCCCTCGAGTTGCGCGACGGGGACAAGAAGCGCTATCTCGGCAAGGGTGTCCGCAAGGCCGTCGCCAACGTGCAGCAGATGCTGGCCCCCAAGCTCCTCGGCATGGACGCGGCGAACCAGGCCGCCATCGACCGCGCGATGATCGTCCTTGACGGCACGCCAAACAAGCGTAAACTGGGCGCGAATGCGATCCTGGGCGTGTCGCTTGCCGTGGCGAAGGCCGCGGCCGAGGAAGCGGGGCTCCCCTTGTATCGCTCCCTGGGCGGGCCGCGCGCCTGTGATCTGCCGGTCCCGTTGATGAACGTGATCAACGGCGGCGCGCACGCGGACAACAACCTGGACCTCCAAGAGTTCATGATCGTGCCGGCGGGCGCCTCGACTTTCGCAGATGCGGTGCGGATGGCCGCCGAAGTCTTCCACACGTTGAAAGGCCTGCTGAAAAAGAAGGGCCTCAGCACTGCTGTGGGAGATGAAGGGGGCTTTGCCCCCAACCTAGGCTCGAATGAGGAAGCCCTGGCGCTCATCGTGCAGGCCATCGAAACTGCGGGGTACAAGCCTGGCAAGGATCTGGCGCTGGCGCTGGATCCCGCGGCCAGCGAGTTCTACGAGGACGGCCGTTACGTGATGAAGGGCGAGACGCAGGCCCGGCGGTCTAGCGAGGATATGATCCGGTATTACGAGGGCCTCGTCCGCCGCTATCCGATCGTCTCAATCGAGGACGGACTGAGCGAGAAGGACTGGAAGGGCTGGAGGATGCTCACCGAGCGGCTGGGGCGTCGGGTGCAACTCGTCGGCGACGACATCTTCGTCACGAACCCTGAGATCTTCGCGAAGGGGATTGCGGAAGGCATTGGGAACTCGATCCTCATCAAGTTGAACCAGATCGGCACGCTGACGGAGACCCTGGAGACGATCGAGATGGCGAAGCGGGCGAGCTACACGGCCGTCGTGTCCCACCGCTCCGGGGAGACCGAGGACGTCACGATCGCGGACCTGGCCGTGGGCCTGAACACCGGCCAGATCAAGACGGGCTCGCTGTCCCGGACCGACCGGACGGCCAAGTACAACCGGTTGCTCCGGATCGAAGAAGAACTGGGGGATGCTGCGCAGTATCGAGGCTGCGCGGTCTTTGAGAGAAAGGCGGGAGCGTGAAGGCTAGGTCCAACCAGAGACAGGAGATCCTCCAGGCCAGGCTGAAGCGCCGCTGGCGGTTCTACGTCATCAGCGGCGTCCTGTTGATGGGCTATTTCACCTATTCGTTCTTCTTCGACACGATGGGCTTCATGAAGTACCTCAACATGAAGCGGACCCAGAGCCAGATCGCCGACGAGATCAAGACGATCGAGGAAGAGAACGCCCGCCAGCGAGAGGACCTCGAGGCGGTCAGGCACGATCGAGCCACGATGGAAGGCCTGGCCCGCGACCGGCTGGGCATGGTGCGAGAAGGCGAGACGGTCTTCCTGTTCGTGCCCAGCGCCAATCCGAACGGGTACCCGAAGGAGCGCCCGTGAGCTCGGCCGCGCCCTGCCACTCCGGCTTCGTCGCGTTGGTAGGCCGGCCGAACGTGGGAAAGTCGACGCTCCTGAACCGCATCCTCGGCGAAAAAGTCGCCATCATCTCGGACAAGCCGCAGACGACCCGGACGAGGATTCTCGGCGTCAAGCACCTGGCCGGCGCCCAGTTGGTGTTCGTGGATACGCCCGGCATCCACAAGCCCAAGTTTCGGCTCAATCAGCGGATGGTCGAGACCGCGCTCCATGCCATTGCGGAGGTGGACCTGGTTTTCTTCCTGGTCGAGGCGATGGAAGCGCCGGGTCCCGGCGATCGGTTCGTGCTTGACCGACTCAAAGAAGATCGCGCGCCGGCGTTCCTCGTCATCAATAAGGCGGACCTGGTGCGCAAGCCGCGCCTGTTGCCGCTGATGGATGCCTACCGGCGGATGCACGAGTTCGCCGAGGTCGTGCCCATTTCGGCGAAGACCGGCGACGGCGTGGACCGACTGGTGGACCTGGCCCGTGCCCGCATGCCGGAGGGGCCCGCCTATTTCCCGGAGGATGTCATGACAGATCAGCCGATGCGGGTCCTGGCGGCAGAGCTCATCCGAGAGAAAATCTTGGCGAAGACGCGCGATGAGCTGCCGTTCGCGGTGGCAGTCGGGATCGACTCGTTCCAAGAAGAGGGGCGGCTCGCCCGGATCAGCGCGACCGTGTATGTTGAGAAGGAGTCCCAGAAGGCCATCGTGATCGGAAAGCAGGGAGAGCTGCTGAAGGCGGTCGGCACGTACGCCCGCATTGACATGGAACACCTCTTTGGGATGAAGGTCTTCCTGCAGCTCTGGGTGAAGGTGAAGGAAGCCTGGCGCCAAGACGAGCGCATGCTCGTCGAATTGGGTTACTGAGGGTATGGACCGGATCGAGAGCAAATCAGAGCGGACGGACAAGCCGGTCGGGAACGGGCGGACGACAAGCCGGTTCGATCTGATCCTGGATACAGTCGGCCGCCTCCTGCGCCGGGGTGCCATGGGCAACCTGGAACGCATGGCCTCCAAGATGCATCCGGCCGACGTCGCCAAGATCCTCCACCACTTGAACACAGCGCAGGAGAAGCGGACGGTCTTCGAGCTGATCAAGCCGGACACCAGCAAGGCGGTGGTGCTGAGCGAGATGGATGAAGGGGACATCGGGGACGTCTTGCAGGATATGCCCGCCGCCGACATCGCCATGCTGATCAAGGACCTGCCTGACGACGACCAGGCGTACGTCGTCACCTGCCTGCCGGAGGAGCGGTCGCAGGAGGTCCTCAAGCTGATGAAGCCGGAGGACTCGGCGGAGGTCAAGGACCTCCTGGGATACGAGCCCAAGACGGCCGGCGCGATCATGACGACGGAGTATTTTTCCTTGACCGAGGACACGACGGCGGAGGAGGCGATCCACAAGCTTCAAGGGGCCAAGGACACCGGGAACGTGTTCTATGTCTACGTCACCGACACGGGCGAGAAGCTTGTGGGCGTCCTCTCGCTGCGCCAACTGCTTCAAGTGCCCCCGCACACCCGTCTCGGGAACATGATCAAGCGGGAGGTCATCAGCGTCACGACCGACACCGATCAGGAAGAGGTTGCCAAGCTGGTGGCGCGTTACAACCTGCTGGCGATCCCGGTCGTGGACAAGGAGACCAGGCTGGTCGGGATTATCACCGTGGACGACGTGGTGGACATCATCCATGATGCGGCCACCGAAGACATGTTGAAGATGTCCGGGACACAGATCGAGGAGGAGGACGTGCTCATGCACTCCTCGGTGTTTCAAGCGGTCCGCCACCGTGTCCCTTGGCTCTTGACCAACCTGATCGGGAGCATCGTGTCAGGCTCGATTCTGTGGTTCTTCCGGTTCACGATCGAGGAAGTCGTGGCCCTGGTGACGTTTATCCCGGTCATCGCGGCGATGGGTGGCAATGTCGGGTTGCAATCCTCGACGATGGTTATCCGCGGGCTGGCCACCGGCCGCATCGAGCTGTCTGACGTCAAGAGGGTGTTTGCGCGCGAGGTCGTGATCGGTTTCATCATCGGGCTGCTGTGCGGGGTCGTGACGCTGGCCTTCGCAGCGATCATGCACATCAATCTGCATTTGGGGATGGTCGTGGGCATCGCCATGGTGTGCGCCCTAGTCATGTCCACGTCTATGGCTACCATTATGCCGGTCGTCTTGAAGCGTTACGGAGTGGACCCGGCCGTTGCCGCCGGCCCGTTCGTGACCACGGCCAACGACATTACGGGAATCACGATCTACCTCAGTCTTGCGACTACCTTCCTGTCCTACCTCAAGTAGGGAGCAGGTCGGATGCCTCTGCTCAAGACCCCGGCCATCGTGTTGAAGAGCCGCAAGTGGGGCGACGCCGACCGGATCGTCACCTTCTTCACCTTGAAGCATGGCAAGGTCCGCGGGGTTGCTCGGGGGGCGCGGCGGATGAAAAGCCGCTTCGGGGGCACCCTGGAACCGTTCGTCTATTGCGACCTCGTGCTGTACGAAAAGCCCGGCGATACCCTGTACCGCGTCTCCCAGACCGACGTCCGGCAGGCCTTCCATCCGCTCCGGAACTCCCTCGAGACGATCGCCGGCGCGGCGCGGCTGGCCAACCTGGCGGGCGCGGTGACGGCCGACGGCGATGCGGTCCCGCGCGTGTTCCACGCGCTGCTGGAAGGGTTCCGGGCAATCCAAGACAGCGAGGACCCAAGCCTTACGGCGGCTCTCTATGAGCTGGAGGTCCTGCGTTTCGCTGGGTATCTGCCGCACTTGGACCGCTGCAACGTCTGCCAGGGAAGGGCTAGCAGCGGGACCTGGTTTTTCTCGCCCCGTGCGGGCGGCACGGTCTGCACAGGGTGCGTCAAGCGAGAGCCGGCGCGCTGTCCTCCCGTGTCGCCGGCCTGCCTGGCGTTCTTTCGCCAGGTGCTCCGGATGGACCCGGCCCGATTGCCTCGGCTCAAGGCCTCCGCATCCCTGCGCAACGAGTTGCGCGAGGTCATCGAACTGTACGTGGACAACGTGGCCGGTCGTCGGATGCCACGGACGCATGCGATGCTGGGCGAAGGCCGCGTCTCGTCTCGCCCAGGGTGGGCGGGCGGAGTGGCCGCTGAGAGGCCAATGCCGTACCGGCAGACGGTGACGTCGTGAACACTGAACGTGTGGGCTACTCCTGTGAGTGCGTCACAACTGAGCAGGAGAGGCCGCGCAGGCCATGAACGAGACTATCCAGCCCAAGGATATGGACTGGATCGAGAACGGCGTGCTCGGCATTGAGTGGGACGACGGCCACAAAGGCGAGTACCCTATCCGCTATCTCCGCCAGCATTGTCCCTGCGCGGCCTGCACGGACGAGTGGACGGGCGAACTGCGCCTCAAGCCCGACAGCATCCAGATGTTCATTGCGGTCAAGGACATCGAGCCGGTTGGGCGGTACGGGCTGCGCTTCCGATGGAGCGACGGCCACGACACGGGCATCTACTCCTTTTCGATCCTGCGCCACAAGCTCTGCCGCTGTTCGATCTGCAAGGCCGCTGAGAACAAGTAATGCCGAGGCTGCTGGTTTTGCAACACGTCTCCTGCGAGCACCTCGGATTGATCGAGCCTGCGCTGAAAGAGCGCGGCATGGAGTACCGGTACGTTCGTCCCTTTGCCGACGAGCCCATCCCGAAGGACCTGGCAGGCTGGGATGGGTTGATCGTCCTGGGTGGGCCGATGTCGGCGAACGACGGTGAACGCCTCGGGTTCATCGCCGACGAACTGCGGCTGCTCGCGAAAGTGCTGGAGGCCGACATGCCGGCCTTGGGCATCTGTCTGGGCGCGCAGCTGATCGCGAAAGCCGCAGGCGCCCAGGTCATCGCGGGCGAGGAGAAGGAAATCGGGTGGTATCCGCTGACCCTGACCATGGAGGGGGAAAAAGACAGAGTGCTTGACGGCCTTCCAGGCACGTTTCCGGTCTTCCAGTGGCACGGCGAGACTTTCGACATCCCCCGCGGCGCGGTTTGCCTGGCCGGCTCGGAGCGGTACTCCAATCAGGCGTTCCGTCTGGGCGAGAAGGTGTACGGGTTGCAGTTCCACCTGGAGACCACGCAACCGATGATCATCGAGTGGCTCGATCTGTACCGGGACGAGCATGCGAAATGCGGCGGGACGGTGCAAGGGCGAGCCTCGGTGATGGCGAAAACCGCCTTGCTCAAGGCGGCGGCTGAAACGCGTGCTCGCAAGGTGTTTGGACAGTACTTTGCGTCGATCGGCTAACCATGTAGGAGGCTGGCGTTATGTCTGCACAACCCGCTCCATCCAGTCATATCCAGATTACCGAGACCCTCGTGCGGCTTTACGTCTTTCTTTCGCAATCGTTGGACCGTTGCCTGGACAAGTCCACGCGTGAATCCTTCCCCGAAAAAGAACATCAGGCCTTCCTCGCCGATACGCGGGCCCGAGTCATAGAGGCGCTGGCCGTCAACCCTGTCGTCAAACGCAAAGTTGAGGAGGAGTGCAGTCGCGTTCTGAGTCTCGCCGCATCCTATCTGAAGGCGAGGACCAACAAAACCGCCATCCAGCGGCGGCTCAAGGCCGAACGGGAGACGCTCAGGACGAAACTGGTCGCTCTCAGCGATCTGCTCGCCGTCTTCCGCGCCCAGTGAGCGCCCGCGCCGTTCCCGTGTCTGTTCCTCGCGTTGCTTCCATTCCGCACGTCGTCTAGAATGACCTCATGGCTGCTCCCGATCTGCCGTCGCTGATCCGAGCCGAGCTGGCCGGACACGCATGGTGGGTCATCTACCTCCGGTATGGTTGCGCCGCGGCCGTCATACTCTGCACCATGATCTTGACCCAGAACATGGGCGCCAAGCTGGAGACGGCGCCTCTGTACGGAATCGCTGGCGCATTAGTCGCGGCGAATCTCCTCTACGGCATCCACCTCAGCCGTGCCGCGCGGCGGACGGGCGCGGCGTCGCCGGAGACGGCCACGCGCTCCCTGATCCTGCAGATCGGCACGGACCTGTTTCTCCTGACCCTGCTCTTGCATTTCTCGGGCGGGGTGGCGAATCCGTTCATGGCGTTGTACATGGGGCCGATTCTCCTGGCCGGGTTCATGCTCTCCGTGCGGGTCACGTATGCGTTCGCTGCATTGGCGACGGTCCTGTATGCCGGCATGGCCGTCCTGGAGTACCGCCACGTCATTCCCCATGTCCCAGTTCCGGGCCTCTTTCCAACGATGGCCTTTCGCAATACGTCGTACCTGGTGGTGGTCGTGGTCGCGTTTCTGTTGGCGATCGGCCTGACGGCGATCCTCAGTCTTACGGTCAGCGGCCGATTTCGCGAGCCCCTTCCATGATGGCAGCAGCCGTGTTGTGGAGTCTTACTGTAGCGACGCAGCCGGGAGACGCCGGGCCTTCTTCCCCAACTGCGCCCCTGGTGGAAGAACGGCTGGAGGCGGTCCGCAAGGCGCCGACTGACCCTCGCGCCCGGCTGGAACTTGGCGTGGCGTACGCGCAGGCCGAGGAGTACGACTTGGCCATGGGTGAGCTGGTGGAGGCCATCAAGCTCAATCCGGAGAACCGAGACAACCTGTCTGCCCGCGCGAACTACCACCTCGGCCTGGTCCTCTTGGCGATCGACCGCGCTGGCCTGGCGCTCAACGCCTTTCGCGAGACGCGCAGGCCCGGCCGGAAAGACCCCGCCGTGGATTTGGCGCTGGTGCAGGCGCTCACGGGCCAGGGGAAGTTCGAGGAGGCCATCGCTCAATATAACGAGGCTCTCCGCCTGGCTCCCAGCGCCATTGAGGCGCATGCAGGCCTTGGCCTCGCGCTCGAAGGGTCCGGCCGCGTCGATGAGGCGATCGCCCAGTACGAACTGTATCTGCAGTCCGCGTCGGGGGCTGACCAGCACAGCGTCGAGGCGATTGCGCAACGCTTGGCGAAATTGAAAGAGCGGAGAAAAATATAGGCGGGCGTGGTATGGCGGACGATCAACTGCAATCCCGCAAGCGCCACCGCGGCGTCATCGGCATCGAGAGCAAGGTGCCGATCCGAGACCGGTCGGTTTTGAGCCTCATCTACACCCCTGGCGTGGCCGAGCCCTGCCTGGCCATCCACAAGGACCCGGTCACCTCGTTCGAATACACCTGCCGGGGCAACACCATCGCGGTCGTCACGGACGGCTCGAAGGTCCTCAGTCTGGGGAACCGCGGCCCCCATGCCGCGCTGCCGATCATGGAAGGCAACGCCGTGCTCTTCAAGACCTTCGCGGGCGTGGACGCGTTCCCGATCTGTCTGGATACGCAGGACGCCGACGAGATCGTGCACACGGTGTCCCTCCTGGCTCCGACCTTCGGCGCCATCTGCCTGGAGGACATCGCGGCGCCCCGCTGCTTCCCCGTCGAGGAGCGGCTCGAGCGTGCGACCGACATCCCCGTCCTGCATACCGATCAGCACGCGGCCGCCATCGAGGTGCTGGCCGCGCTCATGAACGCCGGCAAGCTGGTGGGCAAGACGCTGTCCGCCATGCGCGTGGTGATCAACGGGGCCGGCGCGGCCGGCATCGCGACCGCGCGGCTCCTGCTCAAAGTCGGCGCCAAAGACGTGATCCTCTGCGACCGCGCCGGCGCGATCTACAAGTACCGGCCGACCAGGATGAACTGGATGAAGGCAGAGATGGCGCTGTGTACCAACAAGGAAGGACGGCAGGGCCCGCTCCCGGCGGCGCTGGCCGGCGCCGACGTCTTCGTGGGGTTCTCCTCAGGCGGCGCGCTGAGCGGGGAGGCGGTCGCCGGCATGGCCCGCGATGCCATCGTCCTGGCCCTGGCGCTGCCGGAACCGGAGACCCTGCCCGACCTCGCGAAGCAAAACGGCGCGCGGATCGTGGCGACCGGCCGGGCCGACCTGCCGAACGGCGTGAACACGGCGATGGTCATCCCGGGTGTGTTCCGGGGTCTCCTGGACGTGGCTGCCCGAGGGGTGAACGCCGAGATGAAGATCGCGGCCGCCGAAGCGCTCGCCAGCTGCTTGCCGGAAGGCGAGCTCGGGCCCGACCGGATTCTGCCGAGCCTGATGGACTTCCGCGTGGCGCCGGCCCTCGCGGCGGCCGTGGCCCGCGCGGCCATCGCAACCGGCGTGGCGCGGAAACAGGTGGACCCCGAGCGGATTCGGGACCGCACGCTGCAGTACGTGTACGAAGGACGCTTTCCGCTGCCCCCCGAGAAGACGGGGGCGGGCGCATCCGTCGCCCGGCAGTCGCTCGACCTGCACGCGCGCTACGGCGGTATCCTCGAGATCAAGCCCAAGATCCCGGTCAAGGACCTGACCGTCCTGAGCTCATTCTACGTGTCGCCAGGGCCTGCGCAGCCGGCTGAAGAGATCTCCAAGGACCCGCTGAAAGTGTACGATTACACGGCCAAGGGGAATCTCGTCGCGGTCGTGACGGACGGGTCGGCGGTGCTGGGCTTGGGCGATCTAGGGCCGCGCGCGGCCTTGCCGGTGATGGAAGGGAAGGCGGTGCTGTTCCACTTTTACGCGGGCATCGAGGCGTTTCCGATCTGCCTGGGCACCCAGGACCCTGATGAGATCATCACGGCGATCAGGCACCTCGCGCCGACGTTCGGGGGGATCAACCTCGAGGACATCGCCTCGCCGCGGTGCTTCGAAATCGAGCGGCGCCTGCGGGCCGTGCTGGACATCCCGGTCTTCCACGACGACCAACACGGGACGGCGGTGGTGGTGCTGGCCGGGATCCTGAACGCCCTGCGGCTGCTGCGGCGCCGGTTGGAGGATGCGAAGATCGTCATCTGCGGCGCGGGAGCGGCCGGGACGGCGATCGCCCGTCTCCTGCTCCGGCGCGGCGCGCGAGACATGATCCTCACCGACGTACATGGGATCGTCCATGAGGACCGGGAGGCGGGCATGAACCCGACGCTGGTGGAGCTGGCCGCGCAGACGAACCGGGGACGGCTCACGGGTCAGTTGCAGGATGCGCTGCCGGGTCGAGACGTGTTCATCGGGGTGTCAGCCGGGGGGGTGCTCAAACCGGAGATGCTGAAGTTGATGGCGCCGGGGCCAGTCGTGTTCGCGCTGGCCAATCCGGTGCCGGAGATCATGCCGAAGGAGGCGCTGGCCGCCGGCGCGCGAATTGTCGCGACCGGTCGCTCCGACTTTCCCAATCAGATCAACAACAGCCTGGTCTTTCCCGGCGTGTTCCGCGGCGCCCTGGACGTGCGGGCCACTGCGATCACGTTCGAGATGGAACAGGCGGCAGCCCAGGCGCTCGCTGACGTGATCCCGACCGACGATTTGCAGAAGGACTACATCATTCCCGACGCTTTCGACTTCCGCGTGCCACCGACCGTCGCCGCAGCGGTGGCGAAATCGGCGATGGAGACCGGCGTCGCGCGCATTCAGCGCGACCCTGAGGCCATCGCCCGCGACACCCGCGCGTTTCTCTACGAAGGCCAGTTAGGCAGCCTGTGAGCCTCGATTGTCATTGCGAGCGGAGCGAAGCAATCTCATTCCGGTCACCCTGAGCCAGTCGAAGGGTCTCCATAAATTCCCCTCTCCCCTTGAGGGAGAGGGCAGGGTGAGGGGGTTCGAGTAGTCTGGCTCATTTTCTTCCGAGAAAATGAGCCTGCCCCTGTTTTTGTTGCCTCGTTTTTTTTCGAAAGGCGCTCCGCCAGGATCCCACTCGGCGTCACCCGCTTAACTTGACAGGTTCCCGACGGTAGCCTAGCCTTGCCGTGGGAAAAGGTTCGAGTCCAGGCCGGGGAGCCACCTCCCTTGCACTTTATTCAATCACTTGTGAGCTGTCGGCGTAAGTATCTGTAGAAAGGCAAAGAGTGCTAAGACTAGCGTGCATTGCCTGTCTTCTCTCTGCGCTGCTCCAAGCGGTGCCCGTCGCTGCTGATCTTTTCACTGAGGAACCGCTTTCCATCAAAACGCTCTTGGCTGATCCGAAGTCCTATGATATGCGTATCGTCACACTTCACGGCGTTGTGCGCCAACTTAAACTGTTGGACTCACCCTTTATGTTTATCGACGGTGTCCGCTGTCGCAATGCCTACACCTTCCGTCTTGACGATGGCACTGCCTCAGTCGTCGTGGGCTTGCGCATGAATTGCCAGCGCCAGCCACCCGTTATCGAATTAGACGGTGTTGGTGATGAGACGGTTTTTATCGAGGGG
>CAZSUT010000069.1:0-10046 GCA_964610095.1 uncultured Nitrospirales bacterium
CGGATCTCCTTCAGGATCTCCTTCGCATCGCCGTATTCGAGCGGGTAGCCCATCAGGACGGAGAGGGACGACAAGATCTCCCAGTCCGGCCGGCTGTCGCCGATCGGACCAAGCCCTTGCCGGACCTTTTGCACTGAGCCCTCCGAGTTCGTGAACGTGCCGTTCTTCTCGGCGTAGGAGCACGCCGGCAGCACGACATCGGCCAGCTTGGCGGTCTCCGTCAGGAAGAGCTCCTGCACGACCAGCAGCTCCAGCTTCTCCAGCGCCTCGGTGGCTTTCACGGCGGCCGGCAGGCTCCGTACCGGATTCTCGCCTATGACGATCAGAGCCTTGAGCCGCCCGATGCGCGCCGCTTCGATCATCTCGAGCAGGCGCATCCCTTTCGAAGCTGGCGGTTCCTCTTTCCAGATCCCTGCGATCAAGCTCCGCGCCGCCGGATCAGTGATGTCGGTCGGGCCGGGAAGATACTCGGCCATCGCGCCCATCTCTACGGCGCCCTGCTCGTTGTTCTCTTCGGTGAGCGGCGCGAGGCCCCAGCCCGGCTGAGTCAGCTTGCCGATGAGCAACAGGAAGTCCAGGAGGTTGACGGTCGCTTCATAGCCGCCTGCAGCTTGCAGCAGGTCCTGCCCGATCATGATCACTCCCTGGCGCGCGCCGGCGAAGGTCTTGACCATCGCCCGGAGTGTGGCTTCGTCCACGTCGCTCGGATATGGCAGGGCGGTCGCCGCCGCGCGGATGCGCGAGACGAACTCGCCGGCGCGCGCGGTGAGGCCGGCATCCACGAGGTTCTCGTCGAAGACGGCCTTGACGAGGCCCTGGACGGCGGCGCCGTGGCGGCCGACCGGAATCGTGAGGTACTTTGCCGACAGGTTCGTGATGTTGCTGGTGGTCTCGATCGACGGGGTGAGCGTCTCGAGCGTGAGGAGCGCGGCGCCGCGCTTCTTCACGGCCTCCTTCACCTTCAACCCGACGATCGGATTGGCGGCCGTGACCTGCGTGCCGATGAGCAGGAGGACGTCAGCCTGCACGAGGTCCTCGTAGGAGACCGTCCAGCGGTTGGTCCCCTGCACGCGACGCAACGCGTGGGCCGCGTTCACGTGCCCATAACGGGGCGTGCTGTCCAGGTGGTTCGAGCCGATCGTCAGGCGCATGAACTTCTGGAAGAGGTACAGGTCCTCGTTGGTGCAGCGGGCCGAGATGAGCCCGCCAATGGCTTCGGCGCCGTGCGCCAGCTTCAACTGCGTCAACCGCTCGGCGATCGCGGGGAGCACCTCGTCCCACGTGGCGGGGTGCAACTGGCCGTCCGCCTGCCGGATCAGCGGGCTCGTGAGCCGGTCCTGGTGGGTGACGTACTGGTAACCGAAGAAGCCCCGCGCGCACAGGTCGCCGTTGTTGCGGCCTTCGCCGTAGGCCGACATGACCTCGACGACTTTCTGGTCGCGCGTCTGGAGGATCAGCGCGCACCCGTCGCCGCAGTAGCCGCATGTGGTGTCCGCTCGCTTCATCATCCAGGGGCGAAACTCGTACATCGAGAGGCGGCTCGTGATCGCGCCCACGGGGCAGATCTGCACGCAACCCCCGCAGAACTCACAGTCCAACTGGTGCCCCGCGAAGTGCACGATCTCGGTCATCGTGCTCCGGCCGGCGTTGCCCAGCGCCTTGACGTCTATGACCTCGTCGCAGTACCGCACGCAGCGCAGGCAGGAGACGCAGCGGTTCATCTCCTTCTCGATCAGCGGGCTGAAGAACTCCTTCTGATACACGCGCTTGGTGTCGCTGAAGACGCTGGTGGTGGGCGTGTACTGGTGCGAGAAGTCCTGAAGATCGCAGCGCCCGCCCTGGTCGCAGATCGGGCAGTCGAGCGGGTGGTTCGCCAGGATGAATTCCAGCACGGACTGGTGGGCTTCGTTCACGACGGGCGTGTTGGTCCGGACCACCATGCCCTCGGTGCACACCGTGCTGCAAGAGGTCTGCAGCCTCGGTATTTTTTCGATCTCGACCAGGCACATGCGGCAGTTGGCGTCGTACGTGAGTTTGGGGTGGTAGCAGAAGTGGGGGACCATGATCCCGAGCCGACGGGCGGCCTCGATGACGAGGGTGCCCTTCTCCACCGCGATCGGCTTGCCGTCTATCAAGACATTGACCATGTCAGCCATGGCTGTTCCTAATGCCCCACGGTGATCAATTCGGCCGCTGGCTGCGGTCGGAACGGGCAGCGCTGCTCGCGGATATGCGTCTCGTACTCGTCCCGGAAATGCTGGAGCGTGCTGGTGATCGGAGCGATCTCCGCGTCGCCGAAGGCGCACACCGTGCGACCTGCGATGTTGCCGCACAGGCGGAGCAGGAGGTCCAGATCCTCTTGCCTGCCGCGGCCGTGCTCGATGCGTCGTAGGATCTGCAAGAGCCAGAGACTCCCTTCCCGGCACGGTGTGCACTTGCCGCAGGACTCATGGTTGAAGAACTGCAAGAGATTTTCCGCTGCCCAGACCATGCACGTGCCTTCTTCCATCACCGTGACCCCGCCGGACCCCAGCATGGACCCGGCCTGCGCGACCGAGTCAAAGTCCATCTTGACATCCAGGTGCTCCGGGGTCAGGAAGGTGGCCGAGGCGCCTCCTGGGATGAAGGCCTTGAGGGGCTTGTCCCCGCGCATGCCGCCGGCGATCTCATAGATCATCTCCCGGAAGGTGATGCCCATCGGCACTTCGAAATTGCCCGGGCGTTTCACGTGCCCGCTCAGGCAGAAGATGCGGGTCCCCGTGCTCTTGGGCGGGCGCCCGATTGAGGTGAACCACTCGGGGCCCCGGTTCACGATATGCGGGACGTTCGCCAGCGTCTCTACGTTGTTCACCACCGTCGGCTGCTGAAACAACCCGTGCGTGGCGGGGAACGGCGGCTTGGAGCGTGGCAGGCCCCGCTTCCCTTCCATGGACTCCAGCAGGGCGGTCTCCTCCCCACAGATGTACGCGCCGGCTCCGCGGTGCATGTAGATGTCCAGGGCGAATCCAGAGCCCAGGATGTTGGGGCCCAGGTAGCTGGCCCCGTAGGCTTCTGCGAGAGCGTTTTCTAAGATCTTGGCGCCGAGGGCGAACTCTCCGCGGATATAGATGTAGGCGATGTGCGCGCTGATGGCGTAGGCTGCGAGGATCATGCCCTCGATCATCTGATGGGGATCGCGCTCCATCAACTGGCGGTCCTTGAATGTGCCGGGCTCGCTCTCGTCGGCGTTGCAGATCAGGTAGCGCGGGCCCGGGCGGTCTTTCGGGATGAAGGACCATTTCACGCCGGTCGGAAAGCCAGCCCCGCCGCGCCCCCGCAGCCCGGACTTCTTGACCATCTCGATGATGTCTGCTGGCGCGATCTTGCCCAGCACTTTCCGCAGCGCCTGGTAGCCGCCCGCGTGCTCGTAGTCGGCCAGCGAGCCGGTGTAGCCTGGCCGCATCATGTTCCTGAGGAGGATTGGTTCGTACTTGTTCATCGTTACCGATTCGCGTGCTGTGGCATAGGGGACATGAAGGGCCCTGTCGCCAGCGGGCTCTTCCCGTCGCGCTTCAGGTCGTCCAGGATGCGGTTCGCCTTCTCTTGCGTCAGCTGCTCGAAGTAGTCGTCGTTTACCTGCATCATCGGCCCGGTCCCGCAGGACGCCAGACACTCCACCTGGCTCAGTGTGAACAGGCCGTCCAGGGTCGTCTGGCCGGGCTTGATCCCTAGTTTGGCGTGGATCCACCCGAGGAGCTGCTCCGTGCCCACGAGCGCGCACATCAGCGAGCGGCAGACCTGGATGTGGAACTTGCCGATCGGCTGGCGGTTGAGCATCGTGTAGAACGTCACGGTCTCATAGACTTGCGGCGGCGTCAGGCCCAGCAGTCCTGCGATCTCCTTCATCGCCGCCTCGGATACGTACCCGTGCTCCTCCTGCGTTAGCCAGAGCAGCGGCAGCAGGGCCGCGCGCTTCTCCGGATACCGGCCCAGAATTTCGGTGATCTTGTCCTTGTATTTCTCGATCAACATAGCTTCGTTAATCGTTATTCGTTAAAAGTTAAACGGCTTTTTTCTCACGATTAACGTTTTTACGTTTAACGGTTAACCTCTTCCTTTAACGGTTGCATCACCGGTCGCACTCCCCCATCACAATGTCATAGGTTCCGAAGATTGTCACGATGTCGGCAATGAGGTACCCCCGAGCCATGTGGTCAAACGCTCCCAGGTGAACGAACGAAGGCGCGCGGATCTTCAGACGATACGGTTTCGGCTCCCCGTCGCTGACGATGAAGAAGCCCAGTTCCCCTTTCGGCGCCTCCGAGGCACAGTAGGTCTCGCCCTTGGGCGGTTTGAAGCCCTGTGTGAAAATGATGAAGTGGTGGATCAGGCTCTCCATGTCCCTCATCACCTTCTGCTTGGGCGGAGGGATGACCTGGGGCACGTTGGCGATGATCGGGCCGCCTGGCAACTGTTGCAGGCACTGGCGGATGATCTTCGCGCTCTGTCGCATCTCTCCTAGGCGGACCCAGTACCGATCGTAGGTGTCGCCGTTCTTCCCGATGGGGACTTCCCACTCTACTTTGTCATAGGCGCCGTATGGCTCTGCCTTGCGGACATCGTAGGCGACGCCGGAGCCGCGCAGCACCGGGCCGGTGCAGCCGAAGTTGATGGCGTCCTCGGCGGAAATCACGGCGACGTTCTTGGTCCGCGACAGCCAGATGCGGTTGTTGAGCAGGAGTTCATCGTATTCGCGAAGGTGGTCCGGAAACGTGTCGAGGAAGGCATTCAGCCGCTGGACGAGGTCCGGCGTGAAGTCGCTGTCCACACCGCCGATCCGGTAGTAGTTCAGGGTCAGCCGCGCGCCGCAGAGCTTCTCGAACAGGTCCAACAGGACCTCGCGCTCGCGGAAGGTCCAGAAGAAGACGGTCATGGCGCCGATGTCGAGGGCCTGGGTGCCGAGCCAGAAGAGGTGCCCGATGATCCGCTGCATCTCGGCAACGATCGTCCGGACGTACTCGGCGCGCGGGGGGACCGTGATGTTGAGTAACTTTTCCACGGCCCGCACGTAGGCGTAGTTGTTGGTCATCGAGCAGACGTAATCGAGCCGATCGGTGTGCGGGATGACCTGCTGGTAGGTCAAGCCCTCGCATAACTTTTCCACGCCGCGGTGCAGGTAGCCGAGGTCCGGCGTGGCCTTCACGATGCGCTCGCCCTCGAGCTCCAGCACTATGCGGAGCACTCCGTGCGTGGCTGGGTGCTGCGGGCCCATGTTAAGCAGGAGCTCTTCCTGTCGGCGCACGGGTTGGGCGTCTTCAGGCAATCCTTCGGCTTCCTTCAGAAAGGGGCGATGCTGCTCCACCGGGATTTCGCCGGCGGCCACCGTTGGTAAGGCCGGCTCGTCGAGTCGCGGCAGGAACGGGAACGTGCTGCGCCAGCCTCGGCCTTCCGTAGGGAAATCCTTGCGCAGTGGGTGTCCTTCCTCGTAGTCCTCCGGCAACAGAATGCGACGCAGGTCCGGGTGGCCGGCGAACTTGATGCCCATGAGGTCATAGACCTCGCGTTCGAGGAAGTTGGCGCCTTTCCAGACGGGCGTGACCGTCGGAATGGTCGGATTGTCTTCCAGGAGGCGGGCTTTAAGCCGGAGCCGGTGGTTGCGCGGCAGCGACTTGAGCAGGTAGATCACCTCGAACCGGTCCTCGTCCTCCGGGTAGTCCACCGAGAGGATGTCCGAGAGCATGTCGAAGGCCATTTCGGGATCGTCATGCAGGAACCGCGCGATCTCGGGCACGGCCGCCGGCTTCACTTGGGCGACGAGGTCCTTGTAGGGCCCCTCTTCTCGACCCGCGAGCACGGCGTCGGGGAACCGGTCCTTCAGCTTGGTGAGCAGCGGGTGCATGAGGTTATTTGACGAGGACCTTCTCGGACATCATCTTCTGTTGCAGCTTGATCAGCCCGTCCAGGAGCGCTTCCGGCCGCGGCGGGCAGCCGGGGACGTACACGTCCACAGGCACGATCTGATCCACCCCTTGCACCACGCTGTAGGAGTTGTAGTGGTTGCCGGATGTCGCGCAGGAGCCCATGGAGATGACGTAGCGGGGCTCCGGCATCTGGTCGTAGATGCGGCGGATGATCGGTGCCATCTTGCGAGTCACGGTGCCGGCCACGATCATCAGGTCCGACTGGCGGGGGGACGCCCGGAAAACCCCCGCCCCGAAGCGGTCGATGTCGTACCGGGACGACACCGTCGCGATCATCTCGATGGCGCAGCAGGCCAGCCCGAACGTCATAGGCCAGAGCGATCCCTTGCGGCACCAGTTGATAGCGGCGTCCAGGGTGGTCGTCACGATGTTGGCGTCCAGCGACCGTTCCATCAGTCCCATTCCAGCGCTCCATTCTTCCAGGCGTAGAAGTAGCCCACGAGCAGGATCGCGATGAAGACCAGCATCTCAATCAGGGCGAAGAGGCCGAGTTGCTTGAAGATGACGGCCCAGGGGAAGATGAACACCGTCTCGATGTCGAAGATTACGAACAGCATCGCAATAATATAGTACCGCATCGGGACCTTGGTGCGCGCGTCGTGAAAGACCGGCGCGCCGCTCTCGTAGGGCATGAGCTTGGCCTTGTAGGGCCGCGAGGGCCGGACGAGATAGCCCGCCAGAATGGAACCGACGCCGAAGGCGGCTGCGATCATCAGGAAGAAGAGGATAGGCAGGTAGTTCTGGACGGTCAGATCGGGCATCAGGGGGTCACACTTTCCAGGGGCGAGCCCGGTCTCCGCTCCGGCAGCCGCAGGGCGTCCAGGAAGTACGGCCTCGACCGCAAGCCGTCGAGCTGGGGCGCGGACATGCCCTTGTGCTGGATCAGGATCTTGTACGTGGTGCCCATGCCGTCGGGCCGGAGCAGCTCTCGCATCGCGGCCGGCTCGGGCGACTCCGGGGCCAGGCCGGCAAAGACCGATTCGATGCCTAGGCCGATCAGGAAGTGCAGTTGGTTCGTGAAGCCGGTCACTTCCAGGCCCACGTCCTGTCCGGCCAGCGCCAAGCTCGTGAAGTCCACATGCGCCGTCAGGTCCTGTTGGCCGACGTGAATGTACGGCGAGTCGGACACGGTGTGCCGGTAGTAGCCGAGTAACGTGCCGGTCTTTCTGGGTGGAGCGAAGAGATCGGCGGCTGCGTGGCCGTAGTCAATGGTCGCGATGAGGCCGCGGCGCAAGCGCGCGCCGACCTGCCTCATCCACTTGAGCGCTTGCAGATTGACCTCCGCCTGCTGGCCGACCTCCAGGCTGATTCCGATACGCGCAAAATAGGCTTCCAGGTCAGGGGAGAAGGGCGGCGCCTCGATTTCGATGAAATTACCCTCTATAGCGGGAGGGGGCCCCGAAGACGCCCCTCCCGCACCCACTGTTTGCTTTCCTGGTTCCCATCCTACGAAGATTTCTCTCAGGCCCAAGGGCCGCTTGACCACGCGGTGCACCGGGAATGCGTCTACCAGTTCGTTGGAGAGAAACACGCCCGTGATCGAGTCAGATGAGACTGCGTCCAGGTCCGGCACCCAGGCGATGCGCACACCCACGCCCGTGAGTTCGCACAGGCGCTGTTTCTGCGATTCGACCATGGCTGGGCTCCGTTCCACCAGGAGGTACCGTAGGCGGGAGAGGAGGTCCGGATGGTCGCGCCGATACGCGGTCAACAGATGTTTGGCGAGGAGCCCTTTGCCGGCTCCCATCTCCACGATCGTGAACTCGCCCGACGAAACAATTTCTTCGGCCGCTTGCGCGACCTGCCGGCCGACCAACTCGGCGAAGATGGGATGCACGTCAGGACTCGTGTAGTAGTCCCCCTCGCGTCCGATGCGCGGTCCAGCCGTCATGTAGTAGCCGAATTCAGGGTCGTAGAGCGCCGCCTCCATGAAGGCAGCAAAGGAGATGGGGCCGTCCCGCTCGATGCGTGCGACCAGTTTCTGGACAAGACCAGGATGACCGAGTTCCACAGGCGCTCCTCTGCAAACTTGTGACAAAATTTCCTGAAAGAGAAAGGAGTTACGATAGCCTACGTCCTTCGGGTTAGTCAAGCCGTAACTCGTTGTCGGAACAAGGGGTTGGAGCGTCTTCAGGTGCCGGAATGAACGGGTTTTTATCTACCTGGACGACGCTACTCGGCGACGTGGATCTTGTTGGGGCCCTCGGCCTTGGCTCGGTACATCGCCTCGTCCGCCTTACGTAAGAGCTCTTCCTTGCTCTGCGCGTGGTCGGGAAAGCCAGCGATCCCGATGCTGGCGGTGAGACGCGCCTTGATCCCTTGCTCGCTCAGGAAGGTGTGGGAGGTGATGGCCTCGTGGAGCCGTTCGGCCACGGCGCGGGCCGTGGACACCGTCGTTTCCGGCAGGATCACCACGAACTCGTCGCCGCCGTAACGGGCCAGGATGTCCACGTCGCGGATGCACTTCATCATGATCTGGGCCAGCTCGGTCAGGCACTGGCTGCCCATCGGGTGGCCGTACTGGTCGTTGATCCTCTTGAATTCGTCGAGGTCGAGAAAGATCAGCGCCATGATGGAGCCGTAACGCCGGCAGCGGCGCGCTTCCCGATCCAGCGCCTGTTCCAGGTACCGGGCGTTGTGGAGCTTCGTCAGTTCGTCGGTGACCCCGAGGCTCGCCGCCTGTTCCTGCAGATTCAACCGCTCCAGCGCAATCGAGGCCAGCTCGGCCAGATGGGTGAGGAGATGCAGGTCCTGGCGGTCGAAGGGCTTGCCGACCTTGTTCACCATTTCCAGCACCGCGGCGGGACGTTTCCGGCTGAAGATCGGCACGCAGAGGACGGATCGCGTGACGAAACGGGTCGCCCGGTCGATTTCGGGCAGGAAACGCCGGTCTTTCCGAGTTTCGTTGACCACAGCGGGCTTGCCATGCTGGGCGACCCATCCGATGATGCCCTGCCCGGATTTGATGCGAAAGCCCTTGAGCCGTCGGGCCTTGGGGCCGCCGACCATGTCGAAGACCAGCTCGTGGGTGTTCGCATCGATCAGGAAGAGCGACCAGGCTTCGCACCGGACGAACGCCTTGGCCTTGTCGAAGATCACGCGCAGGACTGATTTGGGCTCGCGGGCGGAGACTATGGCGCGGGTCGTTTCGATCAGGAGGCGCAGCTCTCGCACCAGCGCGAAGGTCCGGCCCTGCACGCCGGAAGGCGTCTTGCGGGGGGGACTTCGTCTGGTGCTGGACTGCGGGAGTGTTGGCATAGCGTCGTCGGCTGGTGCTCAGGCCCCGTGGCACTTCTTATATTTCTTCCCGCTACCGCACGGACACGGGTCGTTCCGCCCGACTTTTTCGCCCGTTCGGCGCACGGTCTTGTCGCCGTTCCCTCCGCCGGTGTCCTCGCCGCGGTTCAGTTTCAACTGCGGCGGCCGGCGGGAGCGTGCTTGCACCGGGGGCGGCTGCTCGCCCTGCACGATCTGGACGCGGAACAAGTGCTCTAGCACCTCCCGTTCGCACCGGTCCATCATCGCGGCGAACATGTCGAAGGCTTCCCGTTTGTACTCGATCAGCGGGTCCTTCTGGCCGTACCCGCGCAGCCCGATGCCCTCCCGCAGGCTGTCCATGCCGAGCAGGTGGTCTTTCCACAGTGTGTCAATGGTGCGGAGCATGACCATCTTTTCCAGCTGCCGCAGAAGGTCCCGGCCGAGTTCACGCTCCTTGGCGGCGTAGGCCTCGTGGATCTTTCGGACCAGCTCCTCACGCAGGGCCTCAAAGCCCATGTCCTTGAGCTCGGCCACGCTGTCCTTAATGTCGGTCGAGAACTGCGCGTAGACCGCATCCGCGAGACCCTTGAGATCCCACTCTTCCGCATAGGTCTCCTTGGGGCAGTAGGCGTCCAGTAGCGCGTCCAGGACTTCCTCGACGCCCGCCTTGACGTCCTCGGAGAGGTCCTCGCCGCCCAGGATCATCCGCCGGCGCTCGTAGATGACCTCGCGCTGCTTGTTCAGCACGTCGTCGTAATCGAGGAGTTGCTTGCGGATCTCGAAGTGGTGAGCCTCCACCTTCTTCTGGGCGTTCTCGATGGCGCGGGT
>CAZSUT010000070.1:0-9494 GCA_964610095.1 uncultured Nitrospirales bacterium
TCACGCCGGATTCAGGTTAAATTGTACGAGAGGCGTATCCGGTTACGGCCGCGAGATTGAAGCTGGTCCCGGCCTCGATGCCTGCGTAGCCGTGCCCCGCTCCGCTGTGGGCACGACCGAACGCGCGCTCGGGGGGCCTTCCGTCCTGATCTTCAACGCGGTGGCGCTCCCGTGGCGAAGTCGAGCTGCGCCTTGGCACGCTCATAGTCGAATTGGATCCGGGCGTAGTCTGTTTCCGCGTGGGTGGCCGCCACCTGTGCGGTGAGCACGTCGAGAAACGAGCCCAATTGCGTCTCGTATCGGGCCTGTGCCAAGCTCAAGGCTTCCTGCGCAGACTGTTGTTGTTGATGAGCGGCATGGAGTCGTTCCGTCAAGTCCGAGAGGTGGTAGTACGCTTGCGTGACTTCCAGGCGGATTTGCTGGCGAAGCAGATCCTCCGCGGCCATAGCACCTTGGAGCTCGGCTCGCGCTTCGTCGCGCACGGCTCTCAGGCGGCCACCGGTAAAGAGGGGAGCCACGACACCCACCCCAGCCACACCGTGTCGTTGATTTTCCGGAACGGTCGTCCCGCTGAAGCGTCCCTCACCGGCGGCCGCAAAGCCTCTGATGTCGGGAAGACTCTCCGAGCGAGCAAGTCCGAGACTCTCCCTGAGAGCGGTGAGTTTGAACTGCAGTGCCTGTTCATCCGGCCGGTTTCGCATCCCCTCCTGAAGCAATTCCTCCAACGGCCGCAACGAAATGGTTTCAAACGCAGGAGTGGCCAAAACATAGGTGTCAGACTCCGCGATGCCCATGGCAGCCCGAAGCGCTGCAAAAGAAAGTAGCACGGCGTTCCGGGAGCGGATCAGCGCTCCCTGGGCTTCCGCCAGACTTGCCTCAGCCAGGCTGAGGTCCAACCGGGACCCCAGCTCGGCCTGGTGGTACGCCTTTGCTCTCTCGACGGTCAGGCTACGCTCACTGACCGTATCTTTGCCGAGCTGCTCGAGCCGTTGGGCTTCCAAGACAGAGAAATACGCCCGCTTCACTTCGAACACGATTCTCTGCTCCTCGGAGGTTTGCCGGAGCTGCGCGCCTTGGTACGCAGCACGGTCCATCGCGACCAGGTGTCTGATGCGCCCGAAGTCGAAGATCGACTGGTACCAATTCACGGAGTAGGCCGTGTTTCGATAGAAGGGGGAAGCGGGAAGACCGGGTAGACCTAAGGCGCCGGTCGCGCCAGCGAGACCCATCTTTGCGATGCCGCTGACGCTCAGCTGGGGAAAGTAAGCCGAGCGGGCGACTCTGACCTCCGCCTCCGCGGCCGCAACCGCGGCTTGCGCCTCTTTCAAGGCGGGGTGTTGGCGAAGGGAAGTCCTGACCGCCTCATCGAGTGAAAGGGGCTGCGCAGCAGCCGATTGTGCGGCATCTGGGTGAGCGTCTTGGGCTAGCGCAGAGCGTATCCCGCAGCAGGCGAGAACCGCCAGGAAGACGAGTTTGAGCACCATTCTTTCTCCGTACCCGTGAGATCGGCTCAGGTGCCGGCCGTGACGGTCTGTACCGCTAGTCCTTCCCGCAGGCTTGCCGTGCCGCTCAGTACGACCACTTGACTGCGGCGCAAGCCGTGCACCTCGATCATGCTTCCCTCATCCAAACCTGTCTGGACGGGTATTTTCCGAATCCGATGTTGCTCCACGGTGTACACGAAGGGTCTGCCATCCTCATCGCGGCGAATGGCGGGGCCCGGAACGAACAGCGCCTTGGATTCCGTGACCAGCTTCACAGCGGCGGTTCCATACATGCCCGGCAAGATCCGGTGACCGGGATTCGGCAGATCGATTTCCGTTTTCATGGTCCGCGTTTGAGGGTCCACGGCATTGGCAATCCGGGTAATTGCGCTGGAGAATCCCGTTCCGGGCAGCGCATCCAGGAGCACCATCGCCGGCTTTCCCTGATCGACATAGGAAACGTCCGCCTCAGGAACATAGATATAGACACGGACCGTGTTCACGCTCGCAATCGTGAGAAGGGGGGTGCCCGCGCAGCTCGTGCCCTGCTGAATGAGGGCTCCGGGATCGACGAAGCGTGCCGTGATGACCCCATCGTAGGGGGCGGTGATCTTTGCGAACTGCCGCAGCGCTTCGAGCCGACCGACTTCCGCCCGCGCCAGAGCTACTTTCGCCTTGGAGAGATCGGCATCACCCTGCGCCGCCTCATACGCCGCGCGTGCAGCGTCCACGTCCTGTTGCGGTAGGACATCCGGTTTGGCCTGGCGCACCCCGGCCAACCTCTCATACGTCACTTGCTTGAGAGAAGTTTCCGCCCGGGCGCGTCTTTCTTCCGCTTGAGCCTGCTGAACGGAGGCCAACGCGCTTTGATATTGCTTGTCGATCTCCGGGACATCGAGCAGCGCGAGGACGTCGCCTTTGTTGACGCGATCGCCTTTGTCGACTTTGATCGACTGCACGTACCCTGAGACCTTCGCATACAGCGTGGCCTGCTCGAGCGCCTCGACCGATGCCGGAAGCGTAATCGAGAGGACCGCGGGCTTTTCGACCGGTTGCGCCACCGTCACCAGCGGCAATTGCGCCACCACAGCCGAGACCAAACCCGTGCCCGTGTTCGAAGCGTCAGACGATCGACTCCGTACCCAAAGCCCGAGTGAAACCAGCAACGCTGCCAGTCCTGCCAGAACAATCGAATACTTCGGTCTCAAGTGAAAGTCAGCAAACCTCATCACTTGGAAGGCTCTCCTGCCGTGGAGACTGTTCCTGCAGGACTCGATTCCTTGCCTTTGAGAGTCAGGTATAAAGCGGGAACCACGAAAAGCGTCAACACGGTCGAGGCTGCGAGCCCGCCGACCACGGCTCGTGCGAGCGGCACATTGGCTTCTGCGCCAGTGCCCACCTGGAAGGCCATCGGCAGCAGTGCCGCCACGGCCGCCAGGGCGGTCATCAGGATGGGCCGCAAGCGAATTCCGCAGGCACGGATCACGGCCTCGTAAACCGGAATCCCCTCGGCACGCAGCCGGTTTGTGAACTCAACCAGGAGAACGCTGTTCGCCACGGCGATGCCGACCATGAAAATCGTGCCGATGTAGGACTGGATGTTGACCGTCGTACCCGTCAGCAGAAGCATGGCAATCACACCGATCAAGCCCAAGGGGACGGCAAAAAGTATGATCAGCGGGTCGAGGAAGGAACGGAACTGGGCCACCATCACTAGGTACACCAGCGCAACCGCCATCGCCAGGCCGAATCCGAGACCGCCGAAGGACTCTTGCATGCTCTCCACTTCTCCCCGCATGACCATACGATATCCGGCAGGGACCTCAATCGCATTCAGACGCTTCTGAATGTCGTGGGCAACGGAGCCCACGTCCCGATGATCGACGTTGACGTAGATATCGGTCACACGCTGGATATCGCGATGTTCGACTTCCAGCGGCGCCGAGCCTTGTGTGATGGCGGCGACGTTGCGCAGCAGGGTGGGTTGACGGGGAGCGGCACTGGAGGGACCCGGATCAGTCAGAGGTATATCTTCAAGGGTCGATCGGTCATTGACGATGGCTTCAGGATACTGGGCGCCCAGGAAGTAGTGATTGCCGTTCTTTTCGTCGATCCAAAAGCCGGGCAGGAAGCTGACACTGGAATTGAGCGCGGTCACGAGGTTCTTCACCACATCTTCCTGCTTCAGCCCGAGGTAGGCCGCCTTGACGCGGTCTACATTCACGTTCAAGGTGGGATAATCCAGTTTCTGCTGAATTCGCACATCCACCGTGCCGGGGACCTGGCGGACCACCTTGGCTACTTCCTGCGCCACTTCGTGAGCGGCCTCCAGGCTGTTTCCGATCACCTGAATGTCAATGGGTGAGGGCAATCCGTTATTGAGTGCGGCGCTCAACAGACCGCCGGTGTCGTAGCTGAAATCAACGTTTGGAAACTTTTGCGGCAGCAGCTCTCGCAGGCGGCGGACATACGCCTGAGCGCTCGTGTGGTGGCCGGCGGCAAGCTGCACGTTGAGAAAACTGTCCATGGGCCCGGCGTTCGGCGTGTAAGCGGCGGGCCAGTCGTAGAGCACACCGGTATTCGTGACGATGGTGTTCAGCTCGCTCGTCGGAATGACTTGGCGAACTACGGACTCCACATCGGAGGTCAGGGCCTCGGTGAGCTCGACGCGAGTACCGGACACCGCGCGGACCCGAATGGTGAACTGCCCCGCGTCTATTGGCGGGAAGAGCTCTTTTCCCAAGAATGGATAGAGCGCCACCGCAACGACGAACGCCGTCCCGGCGGTGAGAAGCACCGCCTTGCGCCGCTCGAGCGCCCAGCGCAGCCGGCGCTCGTAGGTATCCTTGAGCCTTTCGAGTTTCTTGGCAAGCAGTGCGAATCTATCCGTATGAGCATCGGTTTCAGCCTTTGGCTCTTGTTCTGCCTGCTTTAGAAAACGCGCGCTGTAGGCCGGAATCAAGCTCATCGCCAGCACATAGGAGGCCATCATGGCAAATGCCACGCTGAGCGCGAGCGGTGTGAAAAGAAATCGCCCCAGGCCCGTGAGGAACACCACCGGAAAGAAGACGACCATGGTGCTGATCGTCGAGACGGCAACAGGCATCGCGACTTCCTCTGCGGCCTCGCGGGCAGCGCCGAGCGCAGGCTTACCCATCTTCAAGTGACGCACCGTGTTTTCCAGCACCACGATGGAGTTGTCCACCAATATACCGACCGCCAGGGCCAGGCCCCCGAGAGTCATGCTGTTGAGCGAATTTCCCGTGGCGTAGAGCCCGATGATCGCGGCTAGGATCGAGAGGGGGATCGTCAGAAAAATGACGATCGTGAAACGCACGCTGCCAAGAAATAACAACACCATCATCGCTGCCAGAATCGCTCCCATGAGCATTTCCCTTTGCAGGGAGGAGAGCGAGTGGCGGACGTAAACGGATTGGTCGAAGATCACACGCAGATCGATACCGGAAGGGATTCTGGCCTTGATGGAAACCAGGGCGCGCTTGAGCCCCTCGACGACTTCGATCGTGTTGGCTCCGGGCTGACGGTAAATCGGTATGTACACCTGCCGGCGGCCGTTGACGTGAGCGACATTGGTCTGAATCTGGTAGGTATCCTTCGCGTAGCCGATGTCCTTCACGAAGACCGGCGCACCGCCCACAACCTTCAAAGGAAACTCATTGATTTCCTCCACTTTGGGAACCATGCCATTGGTGAGGACAAAATAGTCAGTCGGTCCTATTTTTGCATCGCCCGCAGGGATCAGTGTGTTCCACTGGCGAAGTGCGTTGACGACATCCAATGCGGACATCCCGTAGGCTGCGAGCTTCGTGGGATTGACATAAACGTAGATTCGCCGGATTCGGCCCCCGAAGACGGCAGGCGCGATGGTTCCGGTAATCCCGCTCAACATGTTGCGGATGTTGAAGTACGCCACATCGTAGAGCTGCGTCTCGTTCAGTGTGTCGCTCGATACGGTGAGCAGGGCCAGAGGAACCGAGGCGGTCGGATCGTAAGGCATCACCATCGGTGGAATCGTGCCCGGCGGAAGATAGTACAGATCGGAGCTCGCGAGCGAGGAAACCTGGGAAAGCGCTGTGTTGGGGTCGATGTCGGGCCGGAAATAGTCCCTGACGACGCTCACGCCGAGCAGGCTCTTCGATTCCTGCAGCGCGACGCCATTGGCTTGCGAAGTCCAGCGTTCCAGGCGATTGGTAATGTCGCGCTCCATGGTTTGCGTCGGCATGCCGGGATACAGGGTGAGAATCTGCACGGCGGGAGTCTTGAAGATCGGCAAGATGTCCGCGGGCATGCGTAGAGCGGTGGTGGCGCCGACCAGCGTGATGAGCAAGACCAGCACCGCTACGAGATGCGGATTTCGAAGCGCTAATCGAACCACGAACGGCTCCTCTGCGGAATCTATTGGAAGAACTCTCACGGCAGTCCGCTTTATTCCCGTAAGCCCTCGAGTAACCACGTTCTTCCGTCCTCATGGTGAACCAGCGAAGCTCCGTGCCGCGGCGTTAATGCCGTGCAGTGGTGACTATATCGCCGAAGACATAGTCACTATGTCTCGGCTCGGACTACGTCTAGTATCGAATCGACTCCGACGAATTTCCTCGTGAATTTGGCTCTGCAGGATGTGAGAGCCTGGTCGATTACGCGACATAGTTTTCTGGCATCACAGCTGCTTTAGGAAGCCGAGCAGTCGGTCAGCCGGGCGGTAGCGACCGGGCCCACGGGGTTCCCTGAGCGCTTACTTATTCCCCGGTTCGAAAATTTTCTTGATCGGGAATAATTGGGGTATCGTGCGTGGTTTAGCGATTGTCTGGGGACACGGGCATGAAACTGCCGTGGGCAAGCAAGGGGAAAGAGTTCGAACGACTCGCGGTTCCCCACTTCACGGCGATCTATCGCAGCGCCCGAAGCTTGTCCGATGAGCACACGGCGGATGACCTCGTGCAGGAAACCTATCTGCGCGCCTGGAAGTATTTCGCCGGTTTCGACCCGGCGACGAATTGTCGTGCCTGGCTCTTTCGCATCCTGCGCAACGTTTGGGCCGACCGCTGGCGCAAAACTCACTTGGAGATTCCCCTGAGCGAGGCCGCGGCCGCCGTGACGGTTGAGCCGTTTTACAATTGGGAAGACGAATTTCTGAAGGCAGAGTTTTCGGAAGGGGTTGCCAAGGCTCTGGCAGAACTACCCGTCGAATATAGATGGGCCATGGTTTTGGGGGACGTGGAGGAGTTTTCGTACCAGGAAATAGCCGAGATCCTGGCGTGCCCGGTCGGGACAGTGATGTCCCGAATTCATCGCGGACGAAAAATGCTGGCACGACTGCTCAGGTCTTCCGAGAATGCAAGGCTGCGAAGGCCGCTGCCTCATGCGAGAGGGCAAGGCGTATGATGCGCTGCAAAGAAGTGCGGGAGGCGCTGGACCTGTATGTGGACGGTGAGCTTGGGACTGAGGCCACCGACGCGGCCCGTCTTCATCTAAGTGAGTGTGCCGCGTGCCATAGAGCGGAGCAGCAGCTGCTGTTGCTCCGTGCCGGCGTGCGAAAGGCCATTACACAGTACCAGCCACCAGCAAAGCTGCAGCAATGGCGGCAGGTACGTTTTGGCGCGCCGCGCCGAGGCGGCCGGATTGCGCTTGCAGCGGCAAGTGCGGCCATGGTGATGATGCTGGCCGCTGCGATGTCGCTGCCGGAAACGCGTGGGTTCGTCGCCACTCTCCTGGAACGAATGGCCTTCGACATCGATGGTCCCCGGACGGTCGAGGTGGAGGGCTATGTCATGTGCCGAGACTGCGAGCTCAAGCACGTCTCTCGAGCCGATGTGTTGGTAGCAAGCCAAGGTCATGGTGCGCTCGAGACCGCTGACGGCAAGATATGGAATTTCATGGAGAATGCGGTATCCGCTCCGCTCGTCGATGAAGAGTCCCTGCAAGGAAAGCGGGTCAGGATAAGGGGCACGATCTACCGCCGGGCCGGGTGCATAGAGGTTCAGAGCTACGAAATCCTTGCGCCGGGAAAATCGGGCTGAAGCCGACCCGTAACGAGCTCTTGGGGGACCCGGTAACCGCCTGGGGTGAGGGAGCTCCTCCGACAGGGCGAAGAGGTACGTGCCTCCACGCCCCCGATTGAAGAATCAGTCCGCTAATAGCTGAACTGCAGGTTGAGGAAGATCACGTTGGTGTCGGTCAGGATGTTCTGGATGCCGCCCGGATTCGCCGCCGCCAGAGAAGGGCTGAAGGGCGCAATCTGAGCGGGCGTCATCGTGGATTGTTTGTGCAGGTAGTTCAGGTTCTGGCCGTCGATCGCAAGTTCGAAGTGGTCATTATATTTATAGCTGATCCCAGCGACGATACGCTGAAAATCCAGCGGGCTCGTGCCGCTGATCCTCGTGTTGGGCTGAAAGTATTGATACAGGCCGAACAACGTAAAGGGCGTGTGCCCAAGACGTGCGTGCGCGAAGACAGCGTACCCTTCCTGCCGGGTATCGTTTCCTCCGAGAAGCGCCGAAGTCAGACTGGAAAACTTCGCATAGGGCGTTGGCGTTGTAGCGAGCCCCAGTGCATCGGCGGGTCCGGCCCCCGAAAAGAAGTTCCCTGTGCTGAAAGCGTTGCGGCCCAGGTCGTACTCGCCCGCGATCAAGTACGCCTTGGAAGGGCTCTGGTAATGTAGAAGGACGGCTATGCGGTTGAGCAGAGTGCTTGCCGTATCCGGCGACTTGGTGTTGTAGCCATAATTCTCGAACCCCGTCACACCGAGTCCCGTGCGATCGGTAGTGGTGCCGAACGGATACCACGTCAGGCGCGCCATGGCCTGTTTCTTCTCGCTCGTCTCGATCGCATGAAAGCTCGCCGTGTTGAACACACCTATGTGGTAGTCCAGATATTCCTTTCCATTGAACTCGATGGGGCCGTGCAGAGTCACTCCGGTGTAAGTCGAGCTCAGACTCAAATAGTTCCAGGGGACCAGGTACACGTAACGGCGAGCATTGAGTCCCTCTTCCCAGTCGACCAACGGATTGGTCGTCTGGCCTATCGTCAGCTTATCCTTCTTGAACACGCTGCTCGACTTGAACAGGCTATTGAAGTCGACATAAGCGTACTTGAGTCGGAAGCCCAGGTTGCCGTTCGAGCTGGAGGCGATGCCCGAGTTCTTTCCGTTGCCCACCGCGCTGGAGACGTCCACCTGCCGGTAGATGTTCGGAGTCAATCGCAGAGTGACCGCATCGTTCGGCGTGTAGAACAAGTTGATGTACGTGCGGGTGACGTCGAAGGAATTGAACCCTGAATTGCCCGGACCATCCTGGTTCAGCTGAGTCAGGAATTGCGGGCCGAACCCGGTTTTCGTGTAATACGCGTAGTCGCCGTAAAAGACGGCCCCGAGCTTGATCTTTCCGTAGGCCAGGTCCGAGAGCTTGTCGTGGACGGTCGGTTCCGCATCCTTGGCTGGAGCTGCCGGAACCGTAGTGGTCGCCGCGGCCGCCGCCTGCCGCGCCTCGATGTGCTCGATCTGGCGCTGCAGCTGCTGCATCTGGTCCTTCAGGCTCTGCACCTCGCTTGCGGTCGCGGCGGCCGGTGCAGCCAGGACTTGCGGCGCGAGAAACACTCCAACTGCCGTCGCAACCGCAGCCGCCACCGCGGTGGGGCGCCCCCGACCTTGCCGGGCAAGGAGGGGCATGAAATTGTGCAATTCGGAATGGATAGGTGTCATCTTCAGTTTCCTGCGGTTTTTAGGAAGAAGCACACGCAGCGCCGGATGGGCGGCAGATCGAACGATGCCGCCGGCTACGACGCGACGAACCTTGCGTGACGAGCCACCCAAGGCGGGGAACAATGTGCTTCAGTTGTATGACAATCAGACTTCGGAAAGATGACGGTTTTATTGCAACCGCTGACGTCCCGGGAAGTGGTGTACGAGGATCGGATCTGATCTCCGGTTCCGGGCTTTTTAGGGCCGACGTGGCCGAAGGCCACGGGGCAGGCGGTCATCGTGAGTCTTGGTAA
>CAZSUT010000071.1:0-9435 GCA_964610095.1 uncultured Nitrospirales bacterium
ACGCGCCAGTTCTCCGTGGCGGTGACGACGCCCTTGGCCTGCAGCCGCTCCACGATGTGGATCGTATAAAACGTCCGGTCCGCCTCGATCACGGCATGCACGTAGTCGGCCACGGTCGCTGGAGAGAATGTAACCCGATCGCCGGGACCCTTGGCGCATGACAAGACTCCCGCGTACACTAGCACCGCGAGGAGGAGCGCTACCGTTCTCACTACGAACCGTTTTCCACTCATGGTGTTCCTCCTTTTCCAGGCAGCAGCTCCTTATTTTCTTCACGCGTGTGGAGCGGAGGGGGCTGCTTGGCTTTGGCTATCGATCCACGCTTTAGCCGCTGCAAGCCCGGCGGCTTCGGCGCCTTCCTGATTGTCAAACGTGCCTTTCGCATAGGCCGTACAAATCGTCGTCGCCTGTTTGCCGAGAAGGGTGATGCGGAACTGGCCGACCCACTGGCCCGGCCCTTTCAGCTCCACTGCGAGCGTGATGGCGTGCAGTTTATACCGGTGTTCCTGATGCCCGCAACGGTCACAGTAAAGGATGCCGTCGCCGGTTTTCGGATCGATGGTTCGCCTGAGCGGGGGCTTATTGGTCATGCCGAGCATCGCGCCGCCACAATCAGGGACAGGACATGGCTTGCTCAACTTCAGCACGGCGCCAGCATAACACAAGAAGAACGGGCTGGTTCTCTTCACGCGGGTGGCGCGGAGGGGGAAGGCGAGTCCGTCGCGGACTGCCTCCCGCTCCCGATCGGCGCGCCCTCTGATGATCGACAAAGGTGGAAAGGGCGCTCCTCCACGGCCGCGATCGAGGCAAGTCCACGCCAGACTCTGGGGGGAGGGTGTCGGAAGGGGGGTTTATGCGCGGCAGACGATGGGGCGGAAGCCGATGCGGCTGGGTGTGGGCGAGACGCGCGCATGATCTCGATGTTCACCTGGACTGCATGTTCGCTGTTTAAGACGCTCGACAGCATCAGAATCCCATGTTCCGTAAAGGCGCATACGGACGGTATTTGATATGTTGCCCTCTCTTTAAGGTCACATTTTGTGACCTTAAACCTCGAACCTCTTGAAATGTCAATTGAAACATAAAGTCACCAGGGAACCTTTTCATATTGCGCTTGACTGCCTGATTCAGGAGCTTGGTTCTAACCCCATAAAGTTCCGCCAGGTCATAGTCCAGCATGACCTTTTGCGTTCGGATGAGAAAGATGCAACGTTCGATTCGTTCGATCGAGACTAGAGGTCGGTCGCTTGCCATGTCTCTCCTCCCAGCATGAGACACTCAGGGAGGAGAAAAGGTTAAAGGGGGCTTCTTGAAAGAGTGCCGACCCTCTGCTACAGTGCCGCCATCATGCTGTCCACCCCCGAGCCCCAGATTCGAGCACTGATCCGCCTGCTGTCCGACGAGGACGAGCGGGTCGCGCGCACGATCGCCGGCAAGTTGGCGGACATCGGAGAGCCGGCCGTGCCGCTGCTGCGCGAGGCCGAAATCGAGCAGCCGGAAATGGCCACGCGCATCAGCGAGATCCTGGACGACATCCAGGGGCAGCGGCTCGAGGGCGAGTTCCATGCCCTCTCTGCCTGCGATGATGAGGACCTGGACCTCGAGACCGGGGCGTTCCTCATCGCGCGGTTCGCCTATCCCGACCTCGACGTCGCCACGTACGTCGAGCGGCTGGATGCCATGGCGCGGGAAGTGCGGGATCGGCTGGGGCGCAAGGCGTCCGGCGAAGAGATCGTCAAGACCATCAACCGCTACCTCTTCGTCGAGCAGGGCTTCACCGGCAATACCAGCCAGTACTACGATGTTGACAACAGCTATCTCAACAAGGTCCTCGAGCAGAAGACCGGGATCCCGATCAGTCTGAGCGCGGTGTATCTGCTCGTGGGCAAGCGGCTCGAGCTACCGGTCTTCGGCGTGGGCATGCCGGGCCACTTCCTCGTGAAGTACGAGGCCGACCGCTACCGCATCTTCATCGATTGCTTCAACGGCGGGGCGCTCCTGACCCAGAAGGACTGCGCACGGTTCCTGGATCAGGCCGGGTACGGCTTCGACGAGCGGTATCTGCAGAAGACGCCGCCGCGCACCATCCTCATCCGCATGATCAAGAACCTGGTCGCTATCTACAACAAGATGGAGGACGTGACGAAAGCGACCCGGTTGACCCGCTTCATCGAGATTTTGGGGCTGCCCGAGAAGGAAGAGTGATCCGCATGCGGTCTCTGGCCATGGTGATCCTTCCTCCGAATGTCCGGCCCGCCTGAGCCCTGACGTCGTAGCGTTCCGCAACCGGATAGAAATGGGAAAGGACGAGGCGCTTCACGCCGGCCTCGCGCGCCACGCGTCCGCAGTCTCCGGCGTGCATGTGCTCGGCGCCGGGCCGCTGGGTCGGGAACGAACAGTCCAGCACCGCCACGTCGGCGCCTTGGCAGAGCTCCACCAGCCCTCCGCAATACTCGGAGTCACCCGAGTAGGTGAGCACGGCGCCGTTGTGCTCCACGCGATAACCCTGGCAGTGCAGGCGGGGACTGTGCACGACCGTGCCCGCGGTCACACGGGTTCGGCCGATCCGGATCGTGCGGTCCCCCAGTTCGGTAATCGTGACGGGGAAAGACGCTCTGGAAAACCCCGGCACCACCTTCACCAGGGTTCCGAACAGGCGGCGCGTCCCGCGCGGTCCGTAGATCGTCAACCCCGGCCGGGGCGCGACGAACTTCGCGTGAAAGACGGCGTCAAAGAAAAACGGGAGGAAGTCGGCGAAATGGTCCGTGTGGTGGTGAGTGATGAAGAGATGCCGGACCCGGTGGCGGTCCGCGCCGACCTCGATGAGGTTCATCAGCGTGCGGGGCCCGAAGTCGAAGAGCAGCAACTGGTCGGTCTCGATCAGGTAGCCGGCGGCCGCGCGTGTTGGATGCACGTTGGTGCCGGAACCGAGTACGGTCAAGCGCATGACAACACCTCGTGGCTATGTTACCATCGAGCTCCGGATTTCTGAACGAGAGATTCCCGTGAACCACGCAGACTACATGCGGCAAGCGCTCGAAGAAGCGCGCCTGGCGGCGGCGGCCGGCGAGGCGCCGATCGGCGCGGTGCTGGTCGTCGATGGGACCGTAGTCGCCCGCGCGCACAACCGGCGGGAGGTCTGGCAGGACCCGACGGCCCACGCCGAGCTGATCGCGATCCGCGAGGCGTCGACGCAGCTTCGCACCTGGCGGCTGGTCGGCGGCACGCTGTACGTGACGATGGAGCCGTGCGCGATGTGCATCGGCGCGGCCATCCTGGCCCGTGTCGAGCGCGTGGTTTTCGGAGTAAGGGACCCCAAGGGCGGCGCGTGCGGTTCGGTCCTCAATATTCCGGAGGAACGGCGCTTGAACCACCGCATTGACGTGGTCGGGGGCGTCCTGGAAGAGGAGAGCCGGGCATTGCTGCAGGAATTCTTTAAAGGGCTGCGGGAGAAGCCGCCGTTAAACGTTAATCGTTAAGCGTTAAACGTAGGTTCAGGAGGGATCTCCCGATTAACGTATAACGTTTAACGAATAACGTCAGCAAGCTGGGCGGAGAGGTGCGAGAGTGGCCGAATCGGGCGGTCTCGAAAACCGCTGTCCGGGCAACTGGACCGTGGGTTCGAATCCCACCCTCTCCGCCAAACTAAAGAAGGCGTGTCGTAAGCCGGACCGAGTAAGGTTGATGAGATCGGCGGTGCTAAGAAAGGTGGGATTCGAACGGGGATTTCGAAAGGGGTGTGCCCCTTTCGTGGGGTGACCGGAGCGCAGCGGAGGCCCGAGGGGGCTGGCCTCCTAGGGGGAGCGCGTCCGCCAGGACCTTAGCGCGAATTCGAATCCCACCCTCTCCGCCATTGCGCGCTTGCTGACGCAATAGAAGATTATTACTGGTGGCATTGAATATCCGCCGCGATTTGATCAACGCGTCGGTTCCAGCAAGCTGGGTGGAGAGGTGGCCGAGCGGCCGAAGGCGCGGCATTGGAAGTGCCGTATACGGGAAACTGTATCGCGGGTTCAAATCCCGCCCTCTCCGCCACGCAGTCTTGAGCCAAAACGGGCCTTCTCCGCTGCTTCGAGAATGTCTCGATATTCCGGCGAGATGGGGTGCGTTTTGCCCGCGTCCAGCGCGGAAGTTCGTCTCTGTTGAGGTGAATTCTGGGCTTTTCTGGGGCCTTTCTCTACCGGGCAGTTTGGAAGTACAGTTTTAGACCATCCTTGCCGATTCTCCAGGCCATAAAATTGGGGTTTTCTTCGTAGGGCAATGGCCTTGGAAATTCATTCTTATTGCCGCCCTTGACTCGCTCTGAAGAGTGACCTAGCCTTGCTCTGGATCCAGGTTCGAGTCTTGGCCGGTGACGTAATAATCAGCCTGGTCCTAAGCGGAATGAGGAGTCAAAAACAAGACACGACCTGTCCAAATTTTAAGTGGGGCAGTACAGAGCACAAAATGAGCACAGGACTCTCTTATCTCCCAGGCCCTACTCAATGTCCTTTGTTTCCTTCAAGAGCCCTTATACATCGACCGATACGATCGGGTGCATCGTCAGAGAGTTTGAGAAACTCCACCCCAAACTCGTTGGGATCAGCCCAACAAACCAGAGCCCGTTCAATAACCAGGGGCCATTCCTGATCGTGTTCGATCAAGCGGATGCACAACTCCAATTTCATTCCTTTCGAGAGCGGTGTGGGGCATGAGATCCGGCACCCTCGGACCGAGAGGTCCCGCAATTCTCCTTCACCAGCTTGCCAATATCTAGGAGAGGAAAAAAAGCTGCGAAATCGTGCGCGGTAGCGGGGATGATGGCGCAATTCCGTAGGGCCTGTCATCGTTCCTCAGAACTCAGGAGGTCACCGGTTGTCCATGCAAGTTAGGAAAAGAGCGCCTTGGAGAATTCACTGGCCTTGTCAAGAACCTGTGAAAGCCTGTGAAAAGGGTAAGAACAGTACCAGTGAGCCCATGTGCGAGCAATCCCTACAAAAGGGTTACGACCTACTACTAGAGGTTCGGTGAGAGTGCTTTCCCTTGACCCAACTCCAGCTCACTCCACCTCCTTCCAGCCCATTCCAGCAACGGTTTCGGTGAAGACCGTATGTTGGCTGGAGGTAGCTGGAAGGAGCTGGAGAGCGGTGGCGTTGAGCACAAAATGAGCACAACATTGGGTGACCGCCCGCGGAGCCGAGCAGGACTCGAACTGACCTGCCCCCCGTAAACCGGTCCTGGGTGTATGTTAGGATTCTGCCTAGATGAGGGCTTTTGAATAGCTGTACCATGGGATGGCAGCGCTACACGCCGGAGCAGATGATTTAAATGCGGTACGGTTACATGTTGAGAATCGGTGCATTCGTACTGGCCGTTTTGTGCGCCGCCACTGCCGTCGCGGCTGGTCTGGGTACGCGCTGGGAAGCGTGGCACTTCAGAACCGGCTTTGCCATCTTGGCCTGGGCCGCGTATGGAGGACTGGCAGCAGCTGTCCTCGGCCTTGTTGCCCTCTTCCTGGACCGCTCATCGCGGAGGGGGGTCCTGCTCACTCTCGTGACGATCGGGCTGGGTGCTCTCGTGATTGGCATCCCCTGGCAAATGAAGCAACAGGTCCAGCACGTCCCGCCTATCCATGACATCACAACCGATACGGAGAACCCTCCGGCCTTTGTGGCGATCCTGCCGTTGCGGAGAGATGCGCCCAATTCCGCCGAGTACGGTGGCCCAGAGGTGGCCGCACAACAACAGAAGGCCTATCCCGATCTCCGTACTCATTTCCTAATCGCGCCGCAGAAGGAAGCGTTCTCCAAAGCCTTGGAAGCGGCCCGTGCGATGGGGTGGCAGATCGTGGACAGCAATCAAGACCAGGGACGCATCGAGGCGACCGATACGACGCTCTGGTTTGGTTTTAAAGATGACATTGTGGTGCGTGTGACGCCTGCCGTTCATGGCAGCCGGATAGATGTGCGGTCGGTTTCAAGGGTCGGGAAAAGCGATGTCGGCACCAACGCTCGACGGATTGAGCGCTATTTTCGACGAATAAGTAGAGAGTGATGCATCGGCAGTTCTTTCCAGTGACCCGTGTAACGAAAGCGGACCAGGAGAGACTCAGTGATAGGTTCGGAGACCGTACGAATGTCAGATCTCCCTCAGACCAGCGGTGAGCCTCCCGAGGAGCACGCCGCGTCCGTTGCACCTGTGTCACCAGCCCCACCAGTCGTCGAGGTAGTGCCCGCACCTGAAGCCGCTCCAGTCTCGCCTGTTGCAAACGATGAGCGGATCTACCGGCATGCGCTGCTCGTCCGGATCGGGCATTGGATCAACGTCCTCTGTCTGCCGATCCTGATTATGAGCGGGTTTCAGATTTTCAATGCGCACCCGGCCCTCTATTGGGGTGACCGGTCCGATCGCGACCGTCCGATCCTGGCGATGCGTGCGGTGGTAACTGAGAGCGGCGAGCGGAAGGGAATCACGACCGTGTTCGGCCGTTCCTTCAATACCACGGGGCTTCTCGGATACTCCTCGGGTATGAGGCGGGGATTTCCTTCTTGGGCTACGCTGCCCGGTCACCAATGGCTTGCCATGGGACGGCGCTGGCATTTGTTTTTTGCCTGGGTCTTCGTCATCAATGGCCTGCTCTTCGGTCTGTATGCGATCCTCAGCCGGCACCTCACGCGAGATCTGTTCCCCTGGTGGAAGGATCTGCGCAGCCTTGGGCGCTCGCTCCTCGACCATCTTCTCTTTCGCCATCCCAGTGGGGAAGAGACGAAGCGCTACAATGTGCTGCAAAAGATCGCTTACACCGGCGTGGTGTTCGGGCTGGGACCGTTGATTGTCCTGACTGGCTTGTCCATGTCGCCGATGATCGATGCCGCGTTCCCCGTCCTCCTCACGCTTTTCGGTGGCCGGCAAGCGGCGCGTACCATTCACTTCCTTGCTTGCTTTGCATTCATCGGCTTCATCGTGGTCCACCTGACCCTGGTGGCCATCACGGGGCTGTGGAATAACCTCCGGTCCATGATCACGGGCTGGTATCGAGTTGCAGAACCTGAGGGGACACATGAAGAAAAACATTCGGCTTGATCGCCGGCGCTTTCTCATCGGCGCCGTGCAAGCGGCTGGCCTGCTCGTCCTCGCCGGATGCGACAACTTGTCTCGGAGCGAGTGGTTCCCGCGCCTCCTTGGCAGTGCCGAGGGGATGACGCGGCGGGTCCAGCGCCTCATCACGTCGCGGAAGGCGAGGGCCAAAGAGTACACCGAGGCTGAACGATCGGCGGTGTTTCCTCCCAACGGCACCAACCTGCCTGACAATGAGGAGTATCAAGCACTTGCGCAGAGCGGGTTTGCTAATTGGAAGCTGGAGATTGGTGGGTTGGTCCAATCGCCCGTCAGTCTCTCGCTGGCGGAGCTGCGCGCACTTCCCGCACGCACGCAAATCACGCGTCATGATTGCGTGGAGGGATGGAGCGCTATCGGGAAATGGAGGGGCGTCCCGCTTAGCGAATTGCTTGCCCGCGTCCAACCGCTTTCGTCGGCCCGATACGTCGTGTTCCACTGCGCCGATCCGGACGAGGACGAGCAGTACTATTACGAAAGTCTCGATTTCGAGGATGCCTATCACCCGCAGACCATCCTGGCCTATGAGATGAACGACAGAACCCTCCCGGTCGCCCACGGCGCGCCAATCCGTCTGCGGGTGGAACGGCAACTCGGTTACAAGCATGCCAAATATGTCATGCGTATCGAACTGGTTGAAAGCTTCGAGGCGATCGCCGGCGGTAAGGGTGGTTACTGGGAGGACCAGGGCTACGAGTGGTACGCGGGCATCTAAGAGCATCGCCACAGTAGGAAGACCATGACGAAAAGGACGTGGGCGCTCCTGGGGATTCTGGCGACCTTGGCGGCGATCCCCACCTTCGGTCCGATGGCTCACGGTCGTGTGGGCATTCCTGCTCCTGAGATCACCAGTCCGGTCTGGCTCAACTCAGAACCAAAGCGCATGGCCGACTTGAGGGGCAAGGTCGTGCTCGTGGAGTTCTGGACCTTCGGCTGCTACAACTGTCGCAACGTCGAGCCCCACGTGAAGGACTGGCACCGGAAGTATGCCGACAAGGGGCTGTTCGTGATCGGCGTGCATTCCCCGGAATTCGACTACGAGCACGACATCGAGAACGTCAAACGGCACATCCGGCAGAACGACATTCAATACGCGATCCCTATCGACAACGATTTTGCGACCTGGGATCGGTACGGCAACCGCTACTGGCCCGCGTTCTATCTCATCGACAAGCAGGGAATTATCCGCTACATCCGTTTCGGCGAAGGCGGTTACGACCAGACGGAACGTCAGATCCGAACCCTGCTGGCTGAACGCTGACCGGAAGCAGATCGACAGTTTCGAACCTATTCCCCTTGTCAAAATTTTAGCGGGGCACAACAGATTGCGGCAGAGAGAATAACAGCTGACGAATAGGTTAGGAGCCTCGTAGTCCATCAGCATCAGAGGTGGCGATGAAGGTCGCGGAGATCTGGAGATATCCGGTCAAGACAATGGCCGGCGAGAAGCTGCAACGGGTACGCATCGGGCCGCTCGGCATCGAAGGCGACCGAGTCGTACACGTCGAGGACGCCCAGGAGCGGGTGATCACCTCACGCTCCCATCCGCGTTTCCTCGGCCATAAGGGTACGATGGGTCTGGATGGCGAACCTCTGGTGGACGGCCGGCCGTGGAACAGTCCGGAAGTCGCCGCCAAGGTTGTGGACATTGTCGGACCCCGCGCGAAGCTGGTGCGCCACGACGGCGTTGAGCGCTTCGACGTGCTGCCGCTGCTGGTAGCCACCGACGGCGCCATCGCCGCCTTCGGTCACGACCATCGCCGCTTGCGTCCCAACATCGTGATCGGCGGCGTCGAGGGGTTGACCGAGCGCGAGTGGCCGGGCGGCTGCCTGCGCATAGGCATGGTGCTCATCGGTGTCCAGGATTTGCGTCTGCGCTGCATCATGACCGCATACGATCCGGACACGCTGGTCCAGGACAAGGAAATCACCCGTGACATCTACCGGCGCTTCGACGGCAAGCTCGCGCTCAACTGTTTTGTGCTCGAAGGTGGCGAAATCAGCGTGGGGGATGAGGTGCAATTGGTGCGTGGTCGTGCCTGCGCTGAGTCCGCAGCGGCCGCGGTCTTCGCCGAGTAACCCAACTGTCGTGCCCCACTTAAAGTTTGAACAGGTTGCCCCCCGGAAACCTAGACCAATCAGAATCTGCACGTTCGGGTGGCTCAGTTTGGCGGGAAACCTAATTTCTGTACGACTTGCTTTCAGCAGTCTGGACATTTAGAGTGCCGAGGTGGGCTTCAGAGGGTGGGGTGGCGACCGCCTGACTATTTCCCTGTGGGGGTCGTCTATGACACGACTCGACTCTTCCTGCCGATTCACGATCAGAACATCTCAGCAAAG
>CAZSUT010000072.1:0-9369 GCA_964610095.1 uncultured Nitrospirales bacterium
ATTTTCTTGTTGCGGGCGTCCAGCGGGTCGATCTCGACGACAGCCAACGATTCCTGATCGGACTTCGCACGCCGGAGGATCTCGCCTTGGGGCGTGACGACTTCACTGTTCCCGATGTAGGTCAGCCGCTCCTTCCCGCCTCGCTCTTCCCAACCGGTCCGGTTGCACATCACCGCGAAGACACGATTTTCGATGCAGCGCGTGACCATGGAGTCGGGGCAGTGGGGCAGTACCAGGTTGGAGGGATGGGCGACGATGTCCGCGCCCTTCAAGGCCAGCGTGCGCGTTGACTCCGGGTAGAACCAGTCGAAGCAGACCATCAGCCCGACCCGCGCCGGTCCGATGTCGAACATGGGAAATCCTGTGTCGCCGGGCGAGAAGAACAGGTTCTCCTCGAAGAAGAGATGCGTCTTCCGATAGACGCCGATCAGTCCGGCGGGCCCCACCAAGACAGCCGAGTTGTAGAGCCGATTCCCCGCCCGCTCCGCCAGGCCGGCGACGAGGTGCATGCGCCGCTCGGCGGCGAGCTTCAGCAGCCGTTCGGTCGTGGGGCCTCCCGGAATGTCCTCGGCCAGAGCCTTCGCCTCATCAAGTGACACGAACTGGTAGCCGGTGTTGAACAGCTCCGGCAGGACCAGGAGATCGCACTCCACCTGTGCAAGACGATTAGCCACGGTGTCGAGGTTGCGCTTGATGTCGCCGAAGACAGGCGCGAACTGGAAGTAGCCGACTTTCATGGTCACCGAACAAGAACGGGCAGGGAGTGCTTCCCTGCCCGTTCACTTATTCCCTTTCGTCAGGATGCGCGGATGCTTACTTCGCCGCCTCCTTGATGTGCATCAGCGCCTCTTCGGCATGCTTCACTCCGCCGGCCGCATCGCCTTTCTTGCCAGCGTCCACAGCCCCTTTCAGATGCTTGATGCCCTCATCCATGTGCATGTTGGCTTTTTCTTTTTGCGACGCCTCGGCGTGCTTCAACGCCGTCTCGGCATGCTTCACCAGGACATCCGCATGGCCTTGCTTACCATGCGAGATCGCCTCTTCAGTATGCTCGACGGCTTCAGCCGCGTGCGACATGGCCGCCCAGGACACCCCGTTTACGATGAACGCCAGAGCACCGAGAAGAAGCACAACAACTACAAGATTACGCATCATGACCGGCACCTCCTTCTTGAACGTTATCCGCCCCCCTTATGGATCACTCTATTGTTCCGTCTATCCAAGCGCTTGATTTGATAGAGTAGCCCCACCCTAGCACGGGGATTTTTCCGGTGTCAAGGCACCTGAAACGACTCTGCCTTCTTCTACGGATCGCGCGCATAGCCGGATTCATTCCAGTTTCACCCGACGCTGCTGCTCGTACAGGGCGATGATATCTTGGATGGTATTGGCGTCCTCCGGATTCTTGTCCGTGCGGAGAAAACCCTGGACCCGCGGGAAGCGTAACGCGTAGCCGACCCCCTCGGCGTCGGCGCCACACGTGTGCAGGGGGCTGCGGGTGATCTCGTCCGCCGCCACCGTGACGACGTACGTGGGCTGGACCCACACGTCCGGCTCCATCTTCGAATTCACCCGGGCCGGTTTGTGCCAGACCGTGACTTCGTCGAGCCGCTCCCGCAACTGCACCCATTCCTCGTCGGAGAAGCCGGTCCCGATCCGGCTGACGGTCTTGAAGCTGTCCGACGCGGGGTCGTAAGCCGCAGCCAGAACGGCCCCGATGCCAAACCGGGCCCGCTTCCCGCCGCCGCGGAAGTACCCGACCAGGCAGAGGTCCACCGTATCGGACAGTTCGCCCTTGTAGCTCCGCTTGAGCTTGATCCAATTGAAGTTTCGCGCACCGGCTGTGTAAGGCGAGTCGGGTCGCTTGGCCATGATGCCTTCGAATCCACGTGCAACGGCGGACTCGAAGATCACCTGCAGCCGCGCCGCATCGTCGGTCTCCTCCATCTCGGCCGGCTCGATGACCGTGTCCTTCGCAATGCGGGCCACGAGCTCCGCCCGGCGCTCGCGATACGGCCGCGGCGTCCAATCCTCACCGTCCACGTACAAGAGATCGAACCCGAATAGCTTCAGCGGGAACTCCTTGGCATAGTCCTCCACGCCATGCTTGCGCTTGCGTTGGATCGTGGTCTGGAAGGGAAGCAGCTCCCCGGTGCCCTCGTCGAACGCCAGCGCCTCGCCTTCGAAGATGATCTCACGGGCCCGCATCTGCCGTTTGACCGCTTCGACGAGGTCGGGAAACATCGGCGTTGTGCGTTCCAGGTTGCGGGAGAAAATCTCGATCCGCTCGCCGTCCTTGTGAATCTGGCAGCGAAAGCCGTCCAGTTTCGGTTCGACGGCACAACGGCCGATCTTCGCGATGATCTCCTCGGGACCTGGGACCCGCTCGCTGAGTGCCATGCGGATCGGATAGCCCACCTGTGCGGCGATCTTTGCGATAGCCTCCCGCCCTCCCTTGCTCGCCACCTCGCCGATACGACCGAGGTCAGAGCAGAGGTTGTAGGCACGTTCGAGGTCGGGCTTGAACTCGCGGCTCCCCAGCTTGGCGAGCGCCAGCGCTTCCAGGACAGTCGCATCGCCCACGCCCAGGCGGAGCCGCCCAAGGACGAACCGCGCGATGTACTTGGCCTCGATTGGCGAAGCGAGCGATAGGAGATCCAATAGATTGCCCAGCTTTTTCTCGACCGAACCTTCCCCGCTAGTGCGGGCGATGCGCAGTAACTCGTCGTACACCCGGGCCACCGTCAGCCCAGCTCCGGCCCGCCCGGCCAGGAGCGCCTCGGCCGTCGTGCCCAGGTCGCCGGTGCCTTTGAAATGGGCGAGCACGTCCTCGGGCGCGCGCTGGGCCGCCTGGGCCAGGGCCCGGGTCAGGAGCTTCTCGGACATTCCAAGCTCCAAGCCGTGGAACGCCGGCAGGAGGCTGCCCTGGCTCATGTAGATGATCGGAGCGATTTCGTCTGGAGTAGTCTGGCGGAAGAGCTCGGCCAGAATCTCGAACATCTCAAGGCGCTTGGTGGTGGCCTCAAGCCGTTCGAACACTGTGACGAGATCCTGGAAGCGCATCAATGGAGGGAGCGTGCGCCCTCGTTACTGGACGGTGGGCGGTTTGTTGGGCATGGTGCGCTGGATCGGAGGCCGCTGCTGTTCCTTGAGGTTCACCACCGGGAGGGTGTAATCGTTCCCCCATTCCCACCACGAGCCCGGATAGTTCCTCACCTTCTCGTAGCCGACCAGCTTCAGAATGAAGTAGAGCCAGGCCGAGCGGACCCCGCCCGTGCAGTAGCACACGACCTCTTTCCCGGGCGCGACGCCCTGCTTCTCTAGAATGGCGTGGATCGCGTCCATCGGCTTGACGGTCCCGTCGGGGTTGCAGAACTGATTCCAGGGCACATTCACGGCGGAGGGGATGTGGCCGCCCCTGGCGATCCCTTGCTGGAACGCCCCGTTGTACTCCTCGGTCGACCTGGCGTCGGCCAGGATGGTGTCCGGATGGAGCCCCTCGACCATCCTACGCACTTCGGCCTTGTTGGTGATCAGCGATGGATCCACATTGGCCTTGAAAACGGCCGGACGAGGCTTTGCCGGTCCGCACTCGAAGCGCCGCATTTCGGCGGACCATCTGATCCACCCCCCATCCAGGACGCGGACGTTCGGATGCCCCAGGTATTTGAGCATCCAGTACATCCGGCCTTCGTCGCCCCAGTTGTCGAAGGGGTTGGAGTAGACCACCATCTGGCGATCATTGCTGATGCCCAGCGCGCCGAGCTTCTTCTCCAGGCGGGCAATGTCGGGATCCAGGATGCCCTTAATCGCCGAGGTCGGATCGCTGAAGTCATGCCACGTCGCCACCACCGCGCGCGGGATGTGCCCGCTCGCCATGAACGCCATCTTGGACCGGACATCCACGACCACCACGTCGTCGCGGTCGAGCATGGCGTCGAGTTCTTCTGTCGTCACCAGCATCGGATGCATGACTTAACCTTTCTTCTGACAGCTCGCCCCCTCATGGGCGGAGCGCATACTTCCCAACGGTATCATCTCAGCCGAGAGCGGTCCATCCAAGGGAACCATACGCTCATAGATCGTAAAATTGTAAGGGTGATCCCCATGCATCCCGTACTCGGTCTTCAATTTCTGATACGCCTTGTCGGTCAGGATATGATACTTGACCTTCGCCTGCAATTTCAGCCCCTCGACCGAGTCCGGTAACCGATAGCTGAATCGGTAGTCCCGGCTGGCCAGAGGGGGCAGCCGGTTGTCGTAGAGGTCGACGATCACCGGCTGCCACATAATCCAGCGGCCCATCGAAACTGCCTGCTCTTTCACCACGCGACCGGTCCGATCGACCACCCGAAACTCCACGGTGAAGTACCGGTCGGGATCGCCGGTGGGCAGCTTGTGCCCCGCCCCCGCATTGATGAGTGTCAGTGTGAAGGTCGTTGGTTGACCCGTGTGCAGTTGCGGCGGGTCCGCGGCTAGCTGCACAGCCACCGCGCTCTTGATCTGCTCAGGATCGTGACCTCCCCGCCACAAGTGCTTCCGCCCCTGCCGGATCGGCCCGCCGTCCGCCATCGGCCGTTGCACCTCCGGCATGTGGCAGCTCTGGCAAATCATGTTCCGCTGTTGCGTGAAGTACGCGCCTTCGTATTCAGGAAAGGTCCCGCAGGGTCCGACATCATAAAACTGGAGGGGACCCTTGGGGACCTGATGGCAGCGGTAGCAGATCTCGGTGGTGCGGAACTTGGGATCGAACTGTGTCGGATGTGGCGCCACCGAGTCGTCGAACGGCCCCAGGATGACGCCATCACGCACGTGGCAACCGGCGCAGGTGATGCCTTCCTGCTGGAGGGCCGGGTCGAAGTCCGGATTCGGCGCCTTGACAGCCTTCTCAACCCGATTGCGCGGGATGTCGATGATTAATTCCGGCTGCTGGTTGGCCAGCGGCGTATGGCAGTTCAGGCAGATCCAGACCTCGCGGTCCTTCTTCCAGTATGCGCGGAAGAAGGGGTCCGTATAGGCCTGCGCGTGATAGGAAGTCTTCCACTCCTCGTAGATCTTGCGATGGCACTGGCCGCAGTCTTCGGCTTTCAGGCTGGGAATGCCGGCCGGTACTTTCTGGAAAGGAATCGCGTGGGCGAAATCGTCCCTCAAGCCGAAGATGACGTGGGGCCGCAGCTCATTGTAGAAGAGATAGACGAGCCCCGCCGCCAGCAGGAGGATGCCTACCGTGCTCCACTCAAAAGCCCGGAGAATGGTCCGTCCCCATTTCCGCTTCTGAGAGGTCTCGTCTTTCACGCCTCCTGCAACACTCGAAGGTGCCCTTCTACGGATGCGGCCAGCGCCGCGAGGTTGTAGCCGCCCTCCAGGCAGGACAGCACGCGCCCCTGCGCGTGCTCGGCGGCGATCTCCTTGACCACCCGGGTCAGCGCCTTGTAGCCCTCCGCCGTGAGGTTCATCCCGGCCAGCGGATCGTCGCGGTGCGCATCGAAGCCAGCGGAGATGATGATGGCATCCGGACGGTACGCTTTGAGCGCTAACCTAAGAATTCGGTTGAACACGTCGAGGTACTCTTTATCGCCCATCCCGGCCGAGAGCGGCACGTTGAGCGTGTAGCCTTTGCCCTTCCCCTCGCCGCGCTCGTCGGCCCCGCCCGTGCCGGGATACCAGGGGTACTGGTGCGTGCTGAAAAAGAGCACCGTCGGGTCGGCGTAGAAGGCGTGCTGGGTCCCGTTGCCGTGGTGGACATCCCAGTCCACGATCGCGATCCGCTCCAACCCGTACCGCTTCTGGAAGTAGCGCGCCGCGATCGCCACGTTGTTGAAGAGACAAAATCCCATGGCGTGGCCGGCCTCGGCGTGATGGCCGGGGGGACGCACGGCGCAGAACGCGTTGTCCGCTCGCTTCTCCATGATGGCGTCTACCGCCGACAGTGCCCCGCCTGCCGCCAGATAGGCCGCCCCCAGCGAGCCGGGCGACATCGAGGTGTCGGGGTCTAGCGAGACATAGCCCTTCTGCGGCGCTCGCTGGCGTAGTCCCTTCACATACGTATACTCATGGACCTGGGTAATCCAGTCGTCAGTCGCCGGTTTCGGATCGATCCGGACGAGACTCGGCAGGAGCCCCGTCTCTTCGAGCCGGCCAACGATCGCGCGCAGCCGCTGCGGAGACTCCGGGTGGGTGTGTCCCATGTCGTGTTCCAGATAGTCGGGGTGATAGACGAAGCCGGTGCGCGCCATAGGCAAAAAAGCGTAACACACCCCTCACAGGTAGACAAGGCATGCAGAGCTTGTTACAGTGCGAGAGTTTCGCAGCAAAGAAGCGTGAGAAACAATGGCAAACCCACGCATCGAGCAACTGAAGAAATTGGTGCAGATGGACCCGAACGACGACGTCGCGTTGTTCGGTCTGGGGAAGTTTCTGATGGAGGAGGGCTCGTTCGCCGAAGCCGCGCAGTATCTCGAGCAGTGCATCAAGGCCAAACCAGACTACTCGGCGGCCTATCTCGCCCTCGCTGAATCACTCCTCAAGATCGACAAGAAGGACCGTGTAAGGGAAGTCTGTCAGGACGGCCACGCCGTCTCCCTCAAGAAGGGCGACCTGCAAGTCACGAAGAAAATCGAAGCCCTCCAGGCAACATTAGGCTAGTTCCACTACTCCTTCCAGGGGCGAGAGAATGGATAGCCCCTTGCCTCCTCAGCAGTAAGAATGCCCATCATCACCAAGAGCCTACCCCAGATCCACACTGCCAGACCTGTTATAACAATCAGAACTATAACTATTGCCAAAGCTGGAGCGATGGCATCACTACCACGCTGATTCGCAACCTCACGAAAAGTTGGTCCGAACATCAGTCTAATAAGCCACGCTGATCCTATGATTGCCACAGCCATCACAAGGACCGCCGAGATTTGTGTGAAGACGAATTTGCTTTTTGATTTCAATATAGCACCTGCGGGTGACCCCGCATGGGCGCCCAGATGCAGCGCAGGGCGTACAGCCGGGTCTGCGGGGCTGCGACGGCGAAACGCCCAGCTGCACTGGGCTATGCGGGGGCAGGATCCGCTCTTCCAGATCCTTCGCTTCGCATAGTTCTTGGGGCCCTACTTCCGCGCGCCTCGCTTGACGAGCGCGGTCACCTCCGCCACACGCTTGCCCAGCTCTCGCGCCGCCGCCAATTCCTTTTCTTCGATGCCGGGAGAGTCCCCTTCGGTGGTAGCGCTGGCGCCGAACGCGCCACCCCCGCTGACGACGATCATCTGGTTGCCGAGCATCGCCGCCAGGATGGTCAGCATCGTGACCTCCTTGCCGCCGGAGACCTGCCCGCCGGTGGCGAACGCCGCGCCGACCTTGTTGCGCATCTTGAACTCGGGGAAGACGCCGAACTTGAGCTGCCAGTTGTCGAAGAAGGTCTTGACCTCCCCGGACATGTTCGACCAGTAGACCGGCGAGCCGACGATCAGGGCGTCGGAAGCGAAGAGGTCGTCCCCAGTCACGTCGCCGACCCGTTTCAAGACGACGCGCGCGCCGGGCACGCTCTTTGCCCCGTCGACGACCGCGCGGGCCATTTTCTCAGTGTTGCCGGTGCGCGAGTGGTAGGTGACGAGGACCGCGAAGGGGATAGGCTCGTCGGCGGGCAAGGCCGGCGTAAGGGAGCTTACGCTTAAAGTCAGAAAGAGGAGAAAAACACGGCGAAAGGTCTTCGACAAGCCGTCCCCACCCATCCCTCCGGGGCGCCCATTGCTTCTCAAGCTGCAAGGGACCACGAGGGGGAGGGTGAGGGAGGGGGGGCGCTCACCTTGTCGAAACACAAAAGTAGCCCTTGTGGGTTTGCCGCTCAGTGGCGGCGAATCTCTTCGTCAAGTTGCTCTTCGACCGAAACGTGGGTCAACGAGCCGCGATAGTCGCATTTGTGGCAGCGGACCCGCCACTCCTCAATCCATTTCTCCTGGACGTAGGACTGCCGGCATTGCGGACAGACGAAGACACCCTTAACGTAATGGACCATCCGCTTCTCTTTCATGCAAGGCTCCTTCCGAATGACAACCCAGCTCGAAAGCGACGTATTCAGGCTACGGCTTGCAAAGCTGGCATTTCAACTTGTACTTGGCTGGGCTCAACTCCAACGCTTCGTAGGCCCGCTCCTTGTCCGAAATCTCCTGCCAGACCCCTGTCCAGTGGTCATGGTAGGACACGTTCTCCGGCACTTCGATGCACCGGTCCCGATGCAACACAGCCTTGTCAATCGCCATCGCGGTATGCAGTACGTATGCCACGGATCAATCCCGTGATTCAATGACGGTCACCTTACGGCTCGTCCTCGGACCCGGCCCTCGTGACGCCCGTCCCGAGGGCCGCGCGCTTCAATTCCTCTTCGAGCAGCTTCCGGCGCAGCACCTTGCCGACCAAGGTCTTCGGCAACTCCGTGCGGAACTCCACCTGCTTGGGTACTTTGAACTTCGCCAGCCGCTGCCGGCAATACTCCAAGAGCTCCGCCGCGGTCGCCGACACGCCCTCCTTCAGCACGACGAAGGCCTTGATCTTCTCGCCCCGCAAGCCCTGGGGAATGCCGACGACGCAGGCCTCTTTGACCTTCGGATGCCCGCAGAGGCACTCATCCACTTCGCGAGGATAGACATTCATGCCGCCCGACTTGATCATATCCTTCTTGCGGTCGAGAATGAAGAAAAACCCGTCCTTGTCCATCCGGACCATGTCGCCCGTCGAGAGCCAGCCGTCCCGCAGCACCGCCACTGTCTCCGCTTCCTGGTGCCAGTAGCCCTTCATAACCTGCGGCCCCCTGACCTGTAACTCCCCGCCGTCTTCCGGAGCGGCCACGGGATTTCCGGTCTCCGGATCCACCACCCGCGTCTCGGTGTCTGGCAGCGGCAGCCCGATGCACCGGCTGTGACGCCGGCCAACGATCGGGTTGCAATGCGTCACGGGACCGGCTTCGGTGAGCCCGTATCCCTCGATCAGGCGCGCCCCGGTCAGCTTCTCGAAGCGGTCCTGGACCTCCGCGTACAGCGGCCCGGCCCCGCTCACGCAGAGCCGGAGAGAGGTCAGATCGCAGTCGCCAGCGCGGGGATGGTTCGCCAGCGCCATGTACATCGCCGGGATGCCGGGGAACACCGTGACGCGATGGGCGACGATCGCCTTGAGCACTTCGTCCAGCTGGAACCGTGGCAGGAGGATGATGGTGCCGCCGAGCATGGTCGCCAGGTTCTGGCAGGTGGTCATGCCATAGATGTGAAAGAAGGGCAGCACGCCGAGAAAGACCTCCTCTCCGTCCCGCATCCCCTGCAACCATCGCAAGCACTGGATCGCGTTTGCGACGAGGTTGCGGTGCGTGAGCATCGCTCCTTTGGGTAC
>CAZSUT010000073.1:0-6482 GCA_964610095.1 uncultured Nitrospirales bacterium
AACCGTCACAGGGCCAAAAGCTCTGTCGCGGGTTCAAATCCCGCCCTCTCCGCCACACTTGCCGAGCGTGATTGCTGATCTGTTGGTGGAGATCTCAGGCAACGAATAATCTTCCACTTCATGCCGTCCGTCTAGCTTCCCGGAATGCATCAACGCCAGCCCACGCGGCCAGGAGGACCCACGGGAAAGTCAGCCAATAGAACAGTCCGACAAAGACGACGAACGCAAAGACGAACATGGCCGCCTTGTCGCTGCGCCCACAGTAATACTGGCCCAAACCGGGACAGACAACGCTCAGGAGGGTAGCCAGCAGCGGGTTCTTCGTCGGCCCCCTGTCCGTGCCTTCTTTGGGCCACAACCCCGCCAAGTCGACTTGACAGTATTTACAACGCTTGGCGCCGACCAATATGATACCCCGGCAATAGGGGCACGGAACGGTCTCAAGCCTTTCATCGCTCACGGGAGAGGTCCTCGCACCCTTGTCACGGATTGACCTGCATGCTCACACAACTGCTTCCGACGGCAGCCTCACGCCGGAAGAACTGGTGCGTCTGGCCAAGAGTCAGGAGGTTTCGACCTTGGCCGTCACTGACCATGATACCATCGCCGGCTTGTCACGAGCGATCGCCGAAGGTGAGCGCGTCGGAGTGGAAATCATCCCGGGAATCGAGATCAGCTGCCTCTACGGACAGACCGAACTGCATATCCTGGGCTACTTCATCAACCCAGAGGACCCACGTCTGGGGCCCGCCTTGGCCAGATACTCTGCGAGCCGTGAGGATCGCAATCCGCTCATCGTGCGGCGGCTTCAAGAGCTTGGCTGCGACGTCACCTACGAGGAAGTGAAGACCCTGGCGGGATCCGCAACGGTCGGCCGACCGCACATCGCGCAGGTGCTCCTGCACAAAGGCTATGTCCGGAGCGTCTCAGAGGCCTTTGACCGTTACCTGGCCGACGACGGTCCGGCCTATGTTTCGCGTCTGCTCCCTCCGCCAGAGGAGGCTATCGGGCTGATCAGGCAGATAGGGGGAATCCCCGTCCTGGCCCATCCCGTCTACACCTCGCGACTCAAGGAGCCATTCGAGCAGCTCTGCGCGACGCTCAAGGGTCTCGGCTTGATGGGCATCGAAACGTTCTACAGCAGTCACAACCGGCAGCAGACCGACCGTTACCGCAGCATCGCCGGAGAGCAGGGCCTCCTCGTCACGGGTGGCAGCGACTTTCACGGGGATGCGAAGCCACAGCTCTTGGTTGGCACAGGTTACGGGAACCTCGAAATCCCGGCCGACCTGCTTGAACCGATGCGGGCACTGATCAAGGAGAGGAGATCAGAAGGTTAGTTGTCAGGGGTCTCGACGATATGGTTCTCGAAGCGCGTGCACCCTTCGGCGAGCAAGCGGTTCGTCAGGACCTCACCGGGCCACTCGATCGGCAGATCGGCGGTGAACACCCACACGTCCGGAGACGTCCATAACGGCAACGGCCCGGCTTCCTCCCCTATCGCAGGATCGAGCAGATCCGTCCAGACCGGCATGTAGACGCCGTTGCCGCACTGGGTGTGCAAGTGGACAATCACCCGCCCGCGCACGGCGGGGGTCAGTTCCCGCCACACCGCGATCGTCTCGTCCGCCAGCCGTTGCAGGCCAACGGAATTCTTCGCGTCGAACAGCGCGTAAGCCGCATACACCGGCGCTTCCAACAGATGCGGCGCCGAGGCCAAATCACCGCACTGGGCCCGCAAGCCTTGCAGCAGACTTTCCTGCTCCTCTGGCCCTAGCTCCTGCGGCACCGTCGGCTCCCCTGCCTCCCGCACGCCGAACAATAGATATACCGTGTGCTCAATGGGCGTATGCAGGCGCGCCGCAACCGGCCGGCTCCGCGTTCCGTTGAACACCGTCTCGACATGCGCGTGCAGACCCTGCAGGGTCAAGCGCTCCAGCGTCGTGTCCGTCAGGAGTTTCGGCTCCACCACGACCTGGCTCTCGTGCGACAGATGCAGAGAGCGCCGCAGCAACGCCGCCGTCTCTTCCGGGTCTACGGTCAACCGCAGAGGTTGCTCAAAGTTCGCCTGCAGCGGCAGGGCGATCGTCAGCTGCGAGCCCCCTTGCGCTTCATCCTCCTCTTCGCCCCCCACCGTGGTCGACGCGGCCTCGGCAAGCAGGTCGAACAGCCACTCGGCCATGTCTTCGTCGAGCGCCGCCAGCACTCTCAGGATCTCTTCCTCGCGTCCCTGCTCGATCAGCTCAGTGAGGGTGTCGAGCGCGGCGTCCACATCCCAATGATCGTGCCGCCGTGCGTTGATGAGGTGAATCAGATCGCGCGTCAGGGGATCTGGCCGACTCCAGTCCTGCATGCCGTTCTCCTAATACTCATTATGCTAGATACTTCTCACGGCGAATTCAATCCTTTATGATAGTCCCGCCGTACGAGGCAAATGTTCCTGAGAGGAAACTGTAATGGAAAAGGGTTGTCCGCCGCTGCAAGGCTTACGACATCTGGCGCTCCGGGTACGGGACATCCGGAAGGCCAAGGACTTCTACCAACGCATCTTCAACATGAAGGTCGTCTGGGAACCAGACCCGCAGAACTGCTACCTGAGTTCAGGGACCGACAACCTCGCTCTGCACGAGGCGCCCGCTCATGGCGATCCCGAGCCGGTGCAACCTCTCTGGTCTTCCCTGGATCACTTCGGTTTCATTGCGAGCAGCCCGCAAGTGGTGGACGCCTGGGCCGAGTGGGCGAAGCAGAACAGCGTGCAGGTTCTCGCCGCCCCGAAACGACACCGGGACGGAAGCTATTCGTGCTACCTCGCCGACCCGGACGGCAATACCATCCAGATCCTCTACGACCCGACGATCAGCCAGGCCCCATAAAGCCGGTCCGGCTTTATGGGGCTCATGCCTGGTTGTGTTCTGTTGTTAGTCGACAGGACGGAAGAACGAGTCGTACACGCCCCAAGCCAAGATGATCGCAATCAGCGTGTACCAGATGTAGTATATCGGTGCATACGGATCTTCCTTGACCTCGGCCTTCGCGGCTTCTTCAGCCAAGACGACGCCGACGGTGCACAGAAACACCAAGCACGTCTGCAAAAAGGTCCACATCCCTTTCACGGCCACTCCCTCCTTGAAAACGATCCCTTGCTGTGTGAACGATGCGCGATTATACAAAAACCCTCCCGGATTAGACAAGCGGAAATCGCTAGCCGGTGCCGACCGTGGATCGCATGAGCGCGTTGGCTTGGGGAGGGGAGAAGCCCAGGAACCCGTGATGCCGCTCGGTCAGCTCGAGAACCGAGAAGGCCTCTCCGTCCACCCGCTCGGGAGCCGTGAAGATCTGGCGCAGGGGCCCGCCTCGCATTCCCACGATGTCCCCTGTGAAGACCACCCCCTGGGCCTTGAGCCGGAGGATGGCCCATTCGATGTCCCCCACCAGAACAGCGACGTGGTGCAGGGTCTGGTCGCCGAACCTGGCCACCCAGCCGGGGATAATGCTGGTGGCCCCGCGAGCGTCAGGATAGGCCTGATCGATGAACAAGGGCGGGAACCCCGGAGCCCGGTACACCTTGGCGAACCAGTCGTCGTAGTTCAAGGTCTCCGAATAGCTGTACCCCAGCCGGAGAAACTCCTCCGCACGACGATCAATGTCCAGCGTCCGGATTGTGAGATGGTCCACCACCGGCCGAAAGCCGATGCCCACCTCGTCCAGCGCCGCTTGCAGGACTCGTGCAGCCAAGTTGCGCGACAGGTAGTTCTTGAGGAGTCCGTCAATGACCGCTTCCAATGCCATACCCCGTTCCATGGTTCGCTCCATTCCGTGTTTCAGTCCTTGTCAATCTGCGCTCGCTGAAGACGTCCGCTGTAATCCACATAGATCGCTTTCCATTCGCTGAACGTGTCCAGCGCCGCCTGGCCCGCTTCGCGATGGCCATTGCCGGTGCGTCGCATCCCTCCGAAAGGCAGATGGACCTCGCTGCCGATCGTGCCGGCGTTGATGTACACGATCGCCGTCCGGATATCCCGCATGGCGCGTTGCGCCCGGTTGATATCCCGTGTGTACACCGCTGTGGACAACCCGTACTCGATGCTGTTGTTGACCGCAATGGCTTCCTCGAGATCCTTAACTTCGATCACCCCGAGCACCGGCCCGAAGATCTCCTCCTTCGCGATCCGCATCGTGGGCTTCACCTGATCGAAGAGCGTCGGGGCGAAGAAATGCCCGCGCGCGTACTCGCCGTCGGTCAGCGCCTTGCCTCCCGTCAAAAGCCGCGCTCCTTCCTGCATGCCCACTTGCACGTACTGCTGCACCCGGTCCATCTGCGCCTGATTGACGAGCGGGCCGATCTCGACGCCGGGCTTCAACCCGTTCCCCACGGTCAGCTTGGCCATCCGGTTGAGCAGCATCCGGGTCAGCCGCTCCTTCACCTCCCGGTGGACGAGGAGCCGGCCGCAGGCCGTGCAGCGCTGACCCGTCGTCCCGAAGGCGCTCCAGGTGATCCCGTCCACAGCCAGGTCCAGGTCGGCGTCGTCCATGACCAGAATGGCGTTCTTGCCGCCCATCTCCAGCGCCACCCGCTTGTGGTGCGCGGCCGCCTCCACAGCCACCTTGTCGCCGGTTGACGTCGAGCCCGTGAACGAGATCAGCGCCACGTTCGAATGGCGCACGAGCGCCGTGCCCAGTTCGGGGCTGCTTCCCAGAACCAGGTTAACCACGCCAGGTGGCACCCCGCACTCTTCAAGGACCTTGACGAAGAGCGAGGCTGTGACCGGCGTCTCTGGGGACGGCTTCAGCAACACCGTGTTGCCCAGGATCAGCGCCGGAAAGGTCTTCCAGGAAGGGATGGCGATGGGGAAATTCCACGGCGTGATCAAGCCGACGACCCCCACCGGTTCACGGACGCACAGGGCCGCCTTGTCCGGCAGCTCGGACGGCACGACGAAGCCGAACTGGCGCCGCCCTTCAGCCGCCATGTAGTAGGCCATGTCGATCGCCTCTTGCACGTCCCCCTTCGCCTCGGCCAGCACCTTCCCCATCTCGCGGGTCACGGTGCGCGCCAGGGTCTCCTTGTCCCGCACCAGCCGCTCGGCGACGCGGAATAGGATCTCCCCGCGCCGAGGGGCGGGCATCCGCTGCCACGACTCGAAGGCCTCGGTCGCGGCCTTCACCGCCTCGTCGATGTCCTCCGGTCCCGAATCCACGCACCGCCCGACCACCTCGCCGGTAGCCGGATCCCGGCTGTCAAAGGTCCGCCCCGCATGGGCCCCGACCCACTTGCCTCCGATAAAGTTCTTCACCAGTGTCTTCATGACAGCACCTCTTCCAGGACCGCCAGCCCCTGATCCACTTCTTCGCGAGTGATGGACAGCGGAGGGCTGATCCTGATCACGTTCCTGCCGCACGGGAGCAGGAGGAGTCCACGACGGAAGGCTTTCTGCACGACGTCGTCGCGCTGGCGTTCCGCTGGCTCCTTGCTCCGCCGGTTGCGCACGAGTTCCAGTCCGATCATCAGGCCGCGGCCGCGCACGTCGCCCATCGACCGGCACCGCTGCTGCATCTGACGCAGGCGCTTCTGGATGTGCGTGCCCTGCTCGGCAGCGTTCCGCATGAACCCTTCCTTTTCGATCACCTCGATGGTGGCCAGACCCGCTTCGCAGGCCACCGGGTTGCCGCCGAAGGTGGAAGTGTGCGCGCCCCTCTCCCACGACATGGCCCGCTTGCGGGCGATCACGGCGCCCAGCGGCAAGCCCCCGCCCACCGCTTTGGCCATGCAGATGACGTCCGGCGCCACGCCCGCATGCTCGATCGCGAAGAACTTGCCGGTGCGCCCCATGCCGGCCTGCACCTCGTCGTCCACTAGCAAAATCCCGTAGCGATCGCACAGCCGGCGGAGCCCGGTCAGGAAATGGTCCGGCGGCACGACCAGCCCGCCTTCGCCCTGAATCGGCTCGACGAAGACGGCGGCCGTCTCCTCCGGCGGCAGCACGGTGCGGAATAAAACGTTCTCGATATGGTCCAGACACTCCGCGGCTGGATCGTCGCTGCGGCTCCGGTACGGATCAGGGTACGGCGCATGAAAGACGCCAGGCAGCAACGGCGCAAACCCTCGGCGCTGGACCGGCTTGCTGGCGGTCAGAGAGAGGGCCCCGAGTGTGCGCCCGTGGAAGGCATTGTAGAAGGCGAGGAGGTACGGCCGCCGTGTCGCGTGGCGCACCAGCTTGATCGCGGCCTCGATCGCCTCCGCGCCAGAATTGCAGAGGAACACCTGCTTGGGCCCACGACCGGGCGCCAGCTCAGCCAGCCGTTCGGCCATCCGGACATAGGACGGGTAGAAGAAGTCCGCAAAGGAAAAATGGATGAGCCGGTCAACCTGGGCCATAATCGCGCCGACCACCTGCTTGTGACCGTGTCCGACGGCGCTGACCGCGATGCCTGCCGTGAAGTCCAAATAGCAGTTCCCGTCCACATCCCAGACGTGGCATCCG
>CAZSUT010000073.1:6582-9348 GCA_964610095.1 uncultured Nitrospirales bacterium
ACATACGAGTATGTGCTCTCCCAGCTTCCATCAGCGCTGGCCGTCTTCATGGAAAACTTGATGTCGGGAGCGACCCATTGGTGCAGGACCTTCTTCCGGCCCTTTACATCCACGGTGACTTCATATTTCTCGGTCTGGCGCCCGCCCACCTGGTCGGTTCCCATCAGCCTTCGGCCCACCTCGCCTTCGATCTGTAGGGCCCACTGAGGGAGTTGATCGAATCGGAAGGGTAGCTCCACATAGGTCTGGTTTGGCAGCAACAGCCACGTGACCGCCTTGTCTAGGCGATGGATGGCGACCTTCGGGCCGTCCGGGCTCGCCATCTCCACTCGCCATCGATCAGGCTGAAAGTAAATCTTCCCCCTCATCGACTGCGCGCCTTGCCGGACTGTCTGCTCCGCGGAGAACTCCAGCGCGAAGGCCGCAGAGACGGAGAGCCAGAGCATCGCGACAATAGTGAGGACCATCCCGAGTCGTTGCATCGCGCCTTCCTCAGGTGAGCCGGCCGCCGACGATCCAGTGACGGTCGTCCGGGATGTCGATGAGAAGCCGGGTCAGGTTCATCTCGGCCAACTGGGCCGCCACATCGTCCTCGGTGAAGGAAGCAAGCAGGGAATTATAGAAATCGCGCCGGAGGATCGCCGGCTCATCCGCGGCGTATTTGTCCACGATGGCCTGCGCAGCTTCAGATGACTCGGGATGGAGCAGATCCATCACCAGCACCACGGCACCGGGCCAGGCCAGTTTCTTGACCGCATACCAGAACTGCAACGGGTTGGGGACATGATGCAGGAGACTGTTCGAAATCACGGCGTCGGCCCGTTCTGGAAGGACCGCGTCCTGGAACCGCACGCACCGCAGCGTGATGCGATCTGCTAGGCCGGTCGCGCTGATCGCCTCCAGGCCGATGGCGATCATGGGCGCCGAGCCGTCCACGCCAGTGATCCGACACTCAGGGAGCTTGCGCGCAAGCCGGATCGGGATGTCGGCGGGCCCGCAGCCCAGATCCAGCACATGCCCTGCCTTGAATTCCGGGTAGAACTCCGCGAACCGATCGACGAACCCCTGGTTCTCTTCTTCGAAGTCGGCGCGGGCGTAGGCCAGAGCCTGCTCGGGGTCGTTCATCAATTCCGGTTCAAGAACCCGCTCCATTGTCCTCCTCCACCGTCACCGTGTCCCCCGGGCGCACCTCGCCCTCAGCCAGCACCCGCGCGTAAAGCCGGCTCCACCCCGGATGCTTCTTCTGCGAGATCCGCATGAAATTCCCGTCCTTGAACCACTGCGTCTGGTGCTTGCAGGGATCGGTGTAGCTCGTCACCTCCAGCCGCACGTCGAGGCCGATGCGCAAGCGGCCCCCAGGTTTGAGCCGGGCCCAGTCCAGTCCGGCAAGTGTGAGGTTCTCTCCGCAGGACCCGGGGGCGACCACATGGCCCTCAGCCCGTAGAGCCTTGATGACTTCCAGCGCATACAGGCAAACCGCCCGATCCACCCCGCAGTGGTACTGGACGCTTCGCTGGCGGTCGCCTGCGACCCCCTGGACGGTGATGTAGGCTTTCGGCACCGGCAGTTTCGGCACGCCCCCGTCGGAGATATTGATCTGGTGCACATGTGGGGGTGTGTTCGCCATGCTGGGGGCGCATTGTACCAAAATCCGATCGACAGTCGGATTTTCACAAGATCAAAACGGCTTATCTTAGGGCAGGCACAGCGCGATCTCATAGTCTAAAGAACGCTTATTCGGCACAAACCCAAAAAGGCAGCCGCCTCGCCTTGAATCGGCATCGCCTTTGCATGTATACACCACACTGTCAGAGGATTACCGGCTTGACATCTGCCATGATGAGATCATATCTAAGGCGACCAAGGAGGGGATACCATGAACATCTGCACAGTTGCGAGAGTAGTCATGTGTGCTGCGGTGGTGACCGGATGTGTCAGCTCAGGAACTCACGAAAAGACACTGGCAGAACTTGGGGAGGCGCGCACGGCGCTCGAAAGCTTTAAGAAGCAGGCGGCCTCCGAGGCAGACAACCATAAAAAACAACTTGCTGATGTAAACGCCCGCATCGCGGCGCTCATGAGCGGGACCACGACGGCCCAAGAAGAGATTGCGCGGCTTCAGAAGCGCGCCGGCGAACTCGAAGACGAGACGGCACGCGCCAACGATCTAGCCAAGCAGCTCTCGGGGCGAGAGCAGGATCTCAACGAACGGCTCAAGGCCGAAGCGGCGGAAAAGGCTCGCCTGGAGAAGGAGCGAGCTGCCAAGGAGGCCGAGATCCAGCGATTGACCCAGACACACGCGGAACTGACCAAGTCGTTGGAGGCCGAAATCGCCAAGGGCGACATCAAGATCAAGCAGGTCAGGGACAGGTTGACCATCAACATGGTAGACCGCGTCCTCTTTGACTCAGGTCAGAGCAAGGTGAAGCCGGCCGGTCTCCAGGTTCTCAAGCAGGTCAGTGATGTTCTAAAGAACGTGGCCGACAAACAGATCCGGATCGAGGGACACACCGACAACGTGCCGATAGGAGTAAAGCTCAAAGAGCGATTCCCGACCAACTGGGAGCTATCCACAGCCCGCGCCACGAGCGTTGTTCGTTATCTGATAGAAGAAGGCGGGGTGGACCGGGCCAACCTGTTGGCAGTCGGGTATGCCGACACGAGGCCCCTAGCTGGCAACGACACGGAGGAAGGACGCACGGCAAATCGCCGCATTGAGATCGCGCTGTATCCGAAGGACCTGTCCGAAATCGCTAACCAGCTTAA
>CAZSUT010000074.1:0-8857 GCA_964610095.1 uncultured Nitrospirales bacterium
AGATCTTCAGCATGCGTCCGCGCTCCATGCGAAGGCCCCGATGAAGGGGACGAAGACGCAGTCGCCCAAGTCGCTGACGACCAGTTGTTCGCCTTGTTTCACGCCCACCTGCAGCCGCTGCACGTGGCGGTCGCCGACCGGAATGACCAGCCGCCCGCCTTCCCGCAACTGCTTGACGAGCAACGGCGGCACGCTCGGAGACCCGGCCGCAACCAGGATGGCGTCGAACGGCGCGGCGTCTCCCCACCCGTAGGTCCCATCTCCGACCCGGATAGCCACGTTCCGATAGCCCATCCGGTCAAGCCGCTCGCGCGACTGAAGGGCCAGCGACTTCACCCGTTCGATGGAATAGACCCGCTCCGCCAGCTCGGCCAGGATCGCCGTCTGATAGCCGGACCCCGTCCCGATCTCCAGGACCCTATCGGTCTCCCGGAGCGCCAGAGCCTGCGTCATCAGCGCCACGATGTACGGTTGTGAAATGGTCTGCTTCTCGCCGATCGGCAAAGCCGAATCGTCGTAGGCGCGATCAGCCAGGGCTTCCTCGAGGAACAGATGCCGGGGAACCTTTCGCATCGCTTCCAGGACCCGCGAATCGGTGATGCCCCGGGGAACGAGCTGCTCCTCGACCATTTTCAACCGAGCGTTGTCTGGATTGATCATCAGGAGAAGCGCTCACCGTCAAGCAAGCGAGGTTATGAAAAAAATAGCGGGGCTGGTCGGGGCGGCGGGATTTGAACCCACGACCACTCGCACCCCAAGCGAGTGCGCTACCGGGCTGCGCTACGCCCCGAACCATTCAGACTTCTCGGGCCAGGTTCGACCTACGTCGAATCTCCAAGAACCTTCAGTATCTCGTTGACCTCGTGCTTCACGCGCCTGACCACCTCGACCGTGTCGCGCGAAGGCCGCCGTTCCTGCATGCCTGCCCGTGTATGCCACCGACGCTTCAAACCTTCCAGCGTGAACCCCTGCTCGTACCGCATCCGTTTGATCTGGAGGAGCGCCTCGATGTCCTTCGGGGTGTACTTCCGCTGCCGGCCCCGGGTCTTCTGGGGACGCAGGAACCCGAACTCAGATTCCCAGAATCGCAGGACATACGCGGGGAGGCCAGTCAGCCGGCTCGCTTCGCCGATCTTATAGAAGAGCTTCTCGCCGACTGCGGTGCTTGTGCCGTGGTCGGATGCTGACGTCCCGGTTGCCATGACAGCCAGCGCAGTTGGCTAGTTCACGTACTTTTTAAAGATTTGGCTTGGACGGAAGGTCACCACACGTCGAGGGGTAATCCCGATTTCTTCACCGGTCCGCGGATTCCGACCTTTGCGAGGCCCTTTGCTTCGAACAATAAAATTTCCAAATCCGGCGATTTTAAAAGATTCTCCTTTCTGCAGGACGCTCTTGATCGTATCCAGGACCAACTCGACGAGGTCCGCAGCCTCCTTCTTCGCAACACCCACTTTTTCGTAAATTTCAGTCGCCAGGTCTGCTTTCCTCATCCCTCTCCCCCTCTCATCCATCCGGGCCAAATCCCTTTAGAGATCATCAGGATACGAAGGCGTTCGCAAGAAGTCAAGTAGAAGTGTGTTTGGCAGAACGCCGGTCTTTCACCATCTTATATTCAATGCTGTCGGCTAACGCCTGCCAGCTTGCCTCCATGATGTTCTCGGAAACTCCTACCGTCCCCCACTTTTCCTTGTGGTCTCCAGATTCAATGAGCACGCGGACCCGAGAGGCTGTGCCTTTATTGGCGGCCAAGACACGGACTTTATAGTCAAGCAGCTTCACCTCCCGTAACTGCGGATAGAATTTCTCGAGCGCCTTGCGGATGGCATGGTCCAGGGCATTGACCGGACCGGTGCCCACGGCCACGGTATGCTCCACGGTGGAGCCGACCTTGACCATCACCGTGGCCTCCGAGATCGGGTTCTCATCCGCCCGCCGCTTCTCCACAATCACGCGGAATCCCAACAAGTCAAAGGACGGCTTGTGCTTGCCGAGCATCCGGCGCATCAAGAGCTCGAACGAACCCTCGGCCCCTTCGAACTGGTAGCCTTGGTTCTCCAGATCCTTGAGCGTCGCCAGCAGTTCCTGGGCCTTGGGGTCTTTCTTCGGCAGCTTGATGTGAAACTCCTCGGCCTTCGCCGACATGCTGCTCTTGCCGGCGTAGTCGGAGATCAGCATCCGCTGGCGGTTGCCGACCGCCTCCGGGCGGATGTGCTCGTAGGTCATCGGGTTCTTGCGCACCGCATCGATGTGCATGCCCCCCTTGTGCGCGAAGGCCGAGTCGCCCACGTAAGGCTCGTGCTTGTTCGGGACCAGGTTGGCGATCTCGGCTACGAAGTGGGACACCTCGCGGAGGTTCCGCAGCTGATCCGGAGTCACCGAAGGCATCTTCATCTTGAAGTGCAGATTCGGGATGATCGAGGAGAGGTTGGCGTTCCCGCACCGCTCGCCGATCCCGTTGATCGTGCCTTGCACCTGGAACACGCCCTCCTGGATCGCGATCAGCGAGTTGGCGACCGCCATCTCCGCATCGTTGTGGGCGTGAATGCCGAGCGGCGCGCGGACTTCGCGGGCGACTGCCGCGACGATTCGCTTGACCTCCCACGGCATCGTCCCGCCGTTTGTGTCGCAGAGGATGAGCCGCTCGGCGCCGGCCGCCTGGGCCTTCAGGAGGGTTTGCAGGGCGTAGTCCGGATCGGCCTTGTAGCCGTCGAAGAAGTGCTCGGCGTCATAGAACACCTGCCGCCCCTTGCCTTTCAAATACTCGATGGAATCCTCGATCAACTCGAGGTTCTTCTTCAGTGAAACGCCGAGCGCGTCCGTCACATGCAGGGTCCAGCTCTTACCGAACAGGGTCACATACCGGGTATCCGCATCAAGGATGGCCTTCAAGGTGGGATCGGCATGCACCGGGTTGGTCGCCCGCCGCGTCGAGCCGAAGGCCACGACCTTGGCCTGCTTGAGCGGCACGGTCTTGATCATGCGGAAGAAGTCAATGTCCTTCGGATTGGCCCCCGGCCACCCGCCTTCGATGAAGTGGGCGCCCAGTTCGTCCAGCTTCTGGGCGACCATGACCTTGTCCTCGGCCGAGAACGAGACGTCCTCGGCCTGCGCGCCGTCGCGCAAGGTGGTGTCGTAGATTTCGACTTGGCGCGCGTCGTCCGCTTTCATCTCACCCTTTCCCCGGTCCAAAGGCCTCGTGCAAGGCCCGGATCGCTAATTCTAAGTACTTCTCCTCGATCACGCAGGAGATCTTGATCTCCGACGTGCTGATCATCATGATGTTGATCCGTTCGCGGGCCAGGGTCTCAAACATCCGCGCGGCCACGCCGGAGTGGGACCGCATGCCCACCCCCACCAGCGAGACCTTGGCGATCTGATCCTTCACCTCCACGCTCCGTGCCCCGATATCCTTCGCGATGCGGTTCGCCAAGTCCACGGCCTTATGCACGTCAGCCCGCGGGATGGTGAACGACAGGTCGGTCAGATCGCCCTGGCCCACGTTCTGGATGATCATATCCACCAGGATATTGGCCTCCCCGAGCGGCCCGAAAATGCGGGCGGCGATCCCCGGCCGGTCCGGCACTCCAATGAATGTGACCTTGGCCTGGTTGCGGTCGCCCGTCACGCCGGACACCACGACTTGCTCCATGTCCCGATCCTCCTTCGTTACCAGCGTCCCGCTCCCCTCGACGAACGTGGACTTGACCACCACCGGTATCTCGTACTTGGCGGCGAATTCGACCGACCGGCTCTGCAGAACCTTCGCACCCAGGCTCGCCAGCTCCAGCATCTCCTCGTAGGAGACCTTAGCTAGCCTGCGCGCCGACTGGACCAGGTTCGGGTCTGCCGTGTACACGCCGTCCACGTCGGTATGGATCAGGCAGCGGTCCGCTTTGAGCGCCGCGGCCAGCGCCACCGCCGTGAGGTCCGATCCGCCTCGCCCCAGCGTCGTGACGTCATCCTGCTCGCTAATCCCCTGAAAGCCAGCCACGACGGGAATGATGCCCTTGTCGAGCGCGGCCTGGATCCGGTCGGCCACGATCCGCTCGATCCTCGCCTTCGTGTGCGTGTTGTCGGTGATGATGCCTACCTGGCGACCCGTGAAGGAGCGGGCATCGAAGCCCATCGCGCGCAACGCCATCGCCAGCAGGGCGATCGTCACACGCTCTCCGGTGGAGAGCAGCATGTCCATCTCCCGCTCGTCGGGGAACTCGGCGATTGCGTGCGCGAGCTTCATCAACCGATCCGTCTCGCCGCTCATGGCGGAGACCACCACGACGACAGTGTCGCCTGCCTGCCGGGTCTTGGCGACAAGACCTGCCACGTGCTTGATCCGGTCAATGTTCGCGACCGAGGTCCCGCCGAATTTCTGAATGACTAATGCCATTTATTTCCCCAGCAACTTTCCGATCAGCTTCGTCGCGTCCGCCAAGACCACCTGCGTGGCCTTGGCGTCCGCCTCGTTAAAGCCCCGCCGGGCATCAGCCCGATCGCGAGTCGCGGGCCCTTCGTAGAGGGCGAACGGCACCGGGTCGTTCGTATGGCGTCTGAGCGCGACAGGCGTCGCATGGTTGCAGACCGCCAGCACGCGATGCGGGCCGCGCTTCGGCAGTTCCTTCAGCAAGGTGCCCACTGTGTGCTCATCGAACGACTCGATGGCCTTCATCTTGGCCTGCACATCCCCCTGGTGGCTCGCGTCATCCGTCGCCTCCAGATGCACGTAGACCAGGTCACGCTTCTCCAGCTCCTTTAGCGCGCACTCGGCCTTCCCGCGATAGTCGGTGTCCAAGCCTCCCGGGGCGCCGGGCACCTTCACCACCTCGAAGCCGCAGGCGAGGCCCAGACCCCGCGGCAGGTCCAGCGCCGAGATCATGGCCGCGGAGAGGTTGTACCGCTCGGTCAACTTCGGCAGCTTCGGCGCCTTGCCGTGCCCCCACAGCCAGATGGCGTTCGCGGGGCGCTTACCCGCCTCGACCCGCTCCTGATTGAACTGATGGCCGCGCAGGACTGCCAGGGCCTCCTCCATCAAGGTCCGCAGGACCTTCTCGCCTTCGCCTTTCGGCAGGTACTCGCCGACCGGCTGCCCAACGATGTCCTGTGGCGGGGTCAGCGCCACGCGGTGCTTGCCCTCGGCCCAGACCATAAGATTCCGGTACGACACGCCGGGATAGAACTGCACGACTTCGGTGCCCAGTTGCTCGTTGACATCGTAGATCAGCTCCTTCGCCTCGAGCGAGTCGATCTCCCCGGCGCTGTAGTCCTCCATCACGGCATGGGGCCCCAGCTTCTTCACGTCATAGCCGCCGGTGTCCGCCCGCAATGTCACCAGGTTGCACCGGTAGGCGACGTCGTCGGGACTCAGCGTGACGCCAAGGCCGGCCGCTTCTAGCGGCGCAAGCCCCGTGTAGTACTTCTTGGGGTCATAGCCCAGGATCGCCAATTGCGTCACGTCGCTGCCCGGATAGAATCCGTCCGGCGTCGTCTTCACCAGCCCGAGTTCCCCGTTCCGGGCCAGAAAATCCAAGTTGGGGGTCTTGGCCGTCTGGAGCGGCGTGCGCCCTCCGAGTTCCGCCAAGGGATGGTCGCCCATCCCGTCCCCCAGCAGGATCACATATTTCATGCGAAGCAGGTGCGCCCTCCCCCACGCGATGGTCAGTAGCCCAAGACCCTCACGACGTCTTCCATGTTGGCCTGAATGGTGGCCGGCTTCTGCGACACCGAAATCGCGATGTCCACGTCCTTAAGCCCGTGCCCGGTCAGCGTGCACACAGCCGAATCGCCGTCCTTGAACAGCCCCGCCTTCTGCATCTTGATCACGCCGGCCACCGAGGCCGCGGAGGCGGGCTCGCAGAAGATGCCCTCCAGCGCCGCGACCATGCGGTAGGCCTCCACGATCTCGTCGTCCGTCACCAGATCGATCTTGCCGTTCGACTCCTGCATCGCACGCACCGCCGGGACCCAACTGGCCGGATTGCCGATGCGGATCGCCGTGGCGATCGTCTTGGGCTTCTCCACGACATGTCCCAGCACGATGGGCGCGGCCCCCGCGGCCTGAAACCCCATCATCCGCGGCAGCCTGGTGCTCTTGCCGCTGCGAAAGTATTCCTGGTATCCCTTCCAATAGGCCGTGATGTTGCCAGCATTCCCCACGGGGAGAAAATGGTAGGCCGGCGCGGCGCCCAGTTGGTCGCATACCTCGAACGCCGCCGTCTTCTGCCCCTCCAGCCGGTATGGGTTGACCGAGTTCACGAGGATGATCCCGTATTTGGTCGAAATCTCCTTCACGATCGTCAGGGCCTGATCGAAGTTTCCTTCGACTTGCAGGACCGTCGCCCGGTGCATCATCGCCTGGGCGAGCTTGCCCAGCGCGATTTTCCCTTCGGGGATCAGTACGTAGACCTGGAGCCCGGCCCGCCCTCCGTAGGCGGCTGCCGACGCCGAGGTGTTGCCGGTGGAGGCACAGATCACCGCCCGCGCGCCCTCCTCCACCGCCTTAGAGATGGCCAGGGTCATGCCTCGGTCCTTGAAGGAGCCGGTCGGGTTGGCGCCTTCGAACTTGAGATAGAGGTCGAGCCGGGGCGCAATCGCTTCGGCGAGGCGCGCCGCCCGCACCAGCGGCGTGTTCCCTTCTCCCAGCGTCACGACCGGGGTGGACGCGGACACCGGCAGGTAGGCCCGATACTCCTCGATCACTCCACGCCAGGCACCCATGTCACCGGTCCTCACCTTCGATCCGGATCAGCGTGGTCGGAGCGGAAATAAACGGAAACGCGGCGATCTCGCGCAGCGCCGCTTGAACGTTGCGCTCGACGGCCGTGTGGGTCGTGAGCACCACCGGCACGGTCCGCCCATCTTTGCGGCCGCGCTGCAGGACGGAGGAAATGCTGATGTCGTGCTTGCCCAGGACGCCAGACAGCTGGGAGAGGACACCGGGCCTGTCCAGCACCATGAACCGCAAATAGTAGAGGCTGCTGATCTCCGTGATCGGGCGGATGCGCAGCGGCCGCCGCTGGTCTGGTTGGAAGGCACATGGCGGCACGCGCCGCACCGTCCCCTTGAGAATGTTGCGGGCAATGTCGATGACGTCGCTTACCACGGCGCTGGCGGTCGGGAAGCTTCCCGCCCCCTTCCCATAGAGCATGATGTCTCCCACAGCGTCCCCCGTCACCTGGATCGCGTTGTAGACCCCGTCGACGCGCGCGATCGGCGAATCCGACGCGATCATGGTGGGATGGACCCTGGCTTCGACTTCTGTGCCTTCGCGGCCAGCCCTGCCCTCGTGCAGTTTCGCGATCGCCAGCAGCTTGATCGTGTAGCCGAACTCGGTCGCGTAGGCAGTGTCCAGCGGCGCGATGCTGGTGATGCCTTCGACGTACACGTCCTTGAAGTTTACCGGCGTCCCGAAGGCGAGGTTCATCAAGATCGCCAGTTTGTGGGCGGCGTCGATGCCCTGTACGTCGAATGTCGGATCGGCTTCCGCGTAGCCCGCCTTCTGCGCTTCCTTCAGGACTTCGTCGAATGGGCGACCGGCTTCGGTCATCTTGGTCAGGATGTAGTTCGACGTTCCATTAACGATCCCGTAGAGGGACAGCAACCGGTTGGCCGCCAACCCTTCGGTGAGGGCGTGCAGGATGGGAACGCCGCCGCAGACGCTCGCTTCAAAGCCGATGTCCACGCCTGCCCGGGTCGCCGCTTCAAAGAGCTCTTCTCCGTGGACCGCCAGCAGCGCCTTGTTGGCGGTGACGACGTGTTTGCCTTGGGCCATTGCCTCGAGCAGGAACCGCTTGGCCGGATCGTAGCCCCCGATCAGCTCGATGACGATGTCGATCGCGGGATCGTTGATGACCTCGCGGGCGTTCGCGGTGAGAATCCCGGGCGGCAGCGTGATGCCGCGGTCGGTCGTGAGGTCGAGGTCCGCGACCTTCACCAACGCGAGCGGCACGCCGAGCCGCTGCCGGATCACGCCTGCATTGGTCGTGAGGACCTTGGCAACCCCGGTCCCGACGGTGCCGAACCCGATCACGCCGACTGCGATGCGGTCTTTCACGAGGTCGCCCTATTCTTCCCCGCCGGAGAGTTTGAGCGCCTTCTTGATGCCGCGAATGGCCTGTCGCGTGCGGTGCTCGTTCTCGACGAGACCGAAGCGGACGTACTCGTCGCCGTACTCGCCAAACCCGATGCCTGGTGACACCGCGACCTTGGCCTCGTGCAGGAGCAGCTTAGAGAAATCCAGCGAGCCCATGGCGCGGTACGCTTCTGGGATGCGGGCCCAGACGAACATGGTCGCCAGGGGCTTTTCGACCTTCCATCCGACACGGTTCAGTCCGTCGACCAAGACATCGCGCCGGTCCCGATAGAGCATCACGGTTTCCCTGACGCAGTCCTGGGGGCCGTTCAGCGCGATGATGGCGGCGATCTGGATCGGTTGGAAGATGCCGTAGTCGAGGTAGCTCTTGATCTTCTGGAGGGCTCCGATCATCTTGGGATTGCCCACACAGAACCCCACCCGCCAGCCCGGCATGTTGTAGCTCTTGGAGAGGGTGAAGAACTCCACGCCCACGTCCTTGGCGCCGGGGGCCTGGAGAAAGCTCGGGGCCTTGTACCCATCGAAAACGATGTCCGCATAGGCCAGGTCGTGCACCACAGAGACGTTGTTCTCCTTCGCGAAGGCCACGACCTTCTTGAAGAACGTCAAGTCCACGACGGCCGTGGTCGGATTGTGTGGGAAGTTGAGGATCAGCATCTTGGGACGGGGCAGCGTGCGGCGATAGGCCTGCATCAGGTCCTCGAAGAAATCGCTGTCCTGGCGCAGCGGGATTCCCCGCACCTCACCACCCGCGATGATGACGCTGTA
>CAZSUT010000075.1:0-8775 GCA_964610095.1 uncultured Nitrospirales bacterium
TATTCTGTCGATGGTGGGCTTCTGCCTGATGGTCAACGTGGGCATGACGATGGGGATCTTCCCGATCGTCGGCATCCCGCTTCCGCTGATGAGCTACGGCGGGACCACCACCGTGACCTCCATGGCGGCCCTGGGGCTCTTGCTGAATGTGAAACGACGTCGGTTGACACTGTTCTATTGAGTAAATTTACGTGGGAGGGGGCTCCGTAGCCCCCCTCCCACACCCCGTGAGTTAAACTTTATGACGGTTGGCGGGTCTAACGGATTGCGGTGCGCAGTGCTCGGCACGAACGCCCTGCATGACCGGTACGCCCGCCTGCCAAGGAGTGAGTATGGGGTTAGAGATCATCATCAATGTCGCGCGGGAGGAAACCCGCGTGGCGGTCCTTGACCGAAAGGTCCTGACCGACCTCTACATCGATCGGGTCAAGCACCGGGACTACGTCGGCAACGTTTATAAGGGTAAGGTCGTTAAGGTCCTGCCCGGTCTGCAGGCCTCCTTCATCGACATCGGCCAGGACAAGGCAGCGTTCATGCACGTCTCCGAGCTCACCGGTGGGATCGGCGCGGATGAGACGCTCCTGGAGCTGGACGACAAGGCCGCCGAGGTCCCGAAGCCCAAGCGTCATACGTCGAAACCCATCGAGGAGATCCTGGAAGAGGGCCAGGAGCTCGTGGTCCAAGTCATCAAGGGACCGATCGGCACCAAGGGCTCGCGGGTGACCTCGTACATCTCGCTTCCCGGCCGCTATCTGGTCTTCCTGCCGCACGTCGACCACATCGGCATCTCGCGCCGGATCGAGAGCGACGATGAGCGCGCCCGCCTGAAGCAACTCATGCTGAAGCTCCGCAAACCGGGGTCCGGCTACATCGTCCGGACGGTCAGCGAGGGGGTTACGGACGATGAGCTCCGCTCAGACGTCGAATTCCTCCAGGCCACGTGGGAGGAGATCCAGGAGAAGAAGACCCGCCTGAAGGCGCCGGCGCTGCTGCACAACGACCTGGACCTGGTCTTCCGAACCGTGCGCGACCACTTCACGAAGGAGGTCCAGCACCTGTGGGTGGACTCGAAGCCCGAGTACGAGGCCGTCCGGGAGTTCGTGGGCCGCTACCTGCCAGAATTGCTGCCGCGCATCCACCTCTACACCAAGGACGAGCCGATCTTCGATCATTTCGACCTGGAATCGGAGATCACCAAGGCCACTGCCCGCAAGGTGTGGCTCAAATCGGGCGGTCACATCGTGATCGACCACACGGAAGCGATGACCGTCATCGACGTCAACACCGGGCGCTTCGTCGGCAAGCGGGACCTCGAGGAGACCATCGTCAAGACGAACCTGGAGGCGGTCAAGGAGATCGCCTACCAGCTCAAGCTGCGGAGCATCGGCGGCATCATCATCATCGACTTCATCGACATGGAGCGCGAGCGCAACCGGGAGAAAGTGTTCCAAGCACTCAACGACGCGCTCGCGCACGACAAGGCCCGCACCCGAATTCTGAGGATCTCGGAGCTAGGCCTCGTGGAGATGTCGCGGGAGCGCGTGCGGGAGGACCTCTACCGCGCCCTCTCGGAGCCCTGCCACTACTGCGAGGGGCGCGCCTACACCAAGGACCCGACCACGATCTGCTATGAGCTATTCCGCGACATCCGGCGGCTGTCGCCCACGCCCGACGAGCGGACTATCATCATCGGCGCCCACCCCAACGTCGCCTCGCTGCTGGCGGACGAAGAGGCCGACTCCCTCGCGGAGATCGAGCGCGAACGGAAGGTCAAGGTCGTCGTCAAGCCCGACCCAACCCTGCACATCGAGCAGTACGACATCGTGATGCTGTGACGACTGTACTTGACGGAACACCGGAACCTTGGATATTTTGAAGATGAGTCCTGCGCGGCGCCTTCGCATCCCGGTAGCAACCCAGGACACAGACTCGACGCATGACACCGAGCATGTTGAAAGCTCAGGCAGGGAAAATCATTGCTCTCGGCGACGAGCGCTATCCGGCGTGGCTGCGCACTATCCCCGATCCACCGGCAGTCCTGTACTGCGACGGTGTGCCGGAGCCGCAAGATCGGCAGGCGGTGGCGATCGTCGGCTCCCGCCAGGCAACCCCGTATGGACTCCGCGTCACCGACGCCCTCGCCGGTGAGCTGAGCGGGCTAGGGTTCGCGATCGTAAGCGGGTTCGCGCGTGGCATCGACGCAGCGGCCCATCGCGCGGCCTTGGCAGCGGGCGGACGGACAATTGCCGTGCTGGGCTGCGGACTGGACGTGGACTACCCGCCCGGGCACGCGTCCCTGCGCGCCGAGATCGCGGGGAACGGAGCCATGCTCACGGAGTTCGTGCCCGGCACGCCGCCGCTGGCAGGGCACTTCCCGCGCCGGAACCGGATCATCAGCGGCCTGGCGCTGGGCGTCGTCGTGGTCGAGGCCGCGGAGGGCAGCGGCTCGCTGATCACCGCACGACTTGCGCTGGAGCAGGGCCGCGAGGTCTTCGCCGTGCCGGGCCACATCGACGCCTCGACGAGCCGGGGACCGCACGGTCTGCTGAAGCAGGGCGCGAAGCTGGTGGAGACGGTGGACGACATCGTGGAGGAGTTGTTGCCGCAACTGGATAGACCACTGCAGATGGCGAAAACTGAAACCGTCACCGCGTTCTCCAAACACGTGGACCTTTCGCCGGCCGAGCGCGTCATCCTGGACCTGATCGGCAAGGAGCCCCGACACTTGGACGACCTCACAGAGCAAAGCCGCCTGCCGGCTGCCGAAGTGGCGCGGATCATTCTCGGTTTGGAATTGAAAGCGCTGGTCCACCAGTTACCAGGTCAGCAGTACTGTCTCAAGAAGTGATGGAATATCCGATGTTGGCTGTTGCACGTTTAACGTTTAACGTTTACACCATTAACGAGGGTTCATGTCAAAGTCGCTGATCATCGTCGAGTCGCCGGCCAAGGCCCGGACCATCTCCAAGTACCTGGGCCGCGGCTACGCCGTCATGGCTTCCGTCGGCCACGTGAAGGACCTCCCCGAGAACAAGCTTGGCGTGGACATCCAGCGCAACTTCACGCCGCAGTACGTGACCATCAAGGGCAAGGCACAGGTCCTTGCCGAAATCAAGAAGAAAGCGAAGGAGGCCGACAAGGTGTACCTCGCGCCGGACCCCGACCGGGAAGGGGAAGCCATCGCCTGGCACATCGCAGAAGAGATTGACGGCAAGGCGAAGGGCAAATCCCGCAAGGTCTTCCGGGTCCTGTTCAACGAGATTACGGAGTCGGCCATCAAGAGCGCCCTGCAGTCCCCAGGCCAGATCGACATGAAGCTGGTCAACGCGCAACAGGCCCGGCGCGTGCTCGATCGCATCGTCGGCTACCAGGGCAGCCAGTTGCTGTGGAAGAAGGTCCGCCGGGGCCTCAGCATGGGCCGCGTGCAGTCGGTGGCCGTCAAGCTGATCTGCGACCGCGAGCGCGAGCGCGAGGCCTTCCGCTCGGAGGAGTACTGGACCATTACGGCGACGCTGGCCGGGAAGCACCCGCCACCCTTCGAGGCCAAGCTCCATAGCGTCAACCGCCAAGAGGCGAGCATCCGCACGGCCCGGGAGGCTGAGCGAATCGTGGCGGCAGTCCGGGACAAGACCTTCGTCGTGCAGGCCATCGAGCGCAAGGAGAAGAAGCGCATTCCGGTGGCGCCCTTCATCACGAGCCGGCTCCAGCAGGAGGCGGCGCGCAAGCTGCGCTTCAGCCCCAAGAAGACCATGACCCTGGCCCAGCAGCTCTACGAGGGCATGGACATCGGCAAGGAGGGGCCGCTCGGGTTGATCACCTACACGCGCACCGACTCCACCAGGATCGCACGCGAGGCGGCCGAAGAAGCCCGGCAGGTCATCCGCGAGCGATTCGGGACCCAGTACCTCCCGAGCACACCCAATGTCTACAAGACCCAGAAGGCCGCCCAGGAAGCCCACGAGGCGATCCGACCGACATCGGCTCACCGCGACCCGGAGTCCATCCGGCCGTACCTGGACCGTGACCACTACCAGCTCTACAAGCTGATCTGGAATCGCTTCATCGCCTCCCAGATGGCCCCGGCGCTGCTGGAGGTCACGCGCGTGGACTGCGCGCCCGAGCATACGGCGGACGCCTACGTGTTCCGGGCCACGGGGACCGTCGTCAAGTTCGCCGGCCATCTGGCGGTGTACCAGGAAAGCAAGGACGCCGAACTCGCCGCGCAGAGCCGCAAGGGCGAGCGGGCGACTGAGGAGGAGGACGAGGCTGAGCGGCAGTTGCCGGTCCTTGCCGAAGGGGAGCGCCTGCGCCTCGTCGCGCAGGAAGGGCAGGCCGCGCCGGGCCTTACGCCGAAGCAGCACTTCACCCAACCGCCGCCCCGATACAACGAGGCCTTGCTCATCCGCGAGCTGGAGGAGAAAGGGATCGGCCGGCCTTCGACCTACGCGAGTATCATCTCCACGATCCAGGATCGCCGGTACGTCGAGAAGGTGGAGGGCCGTTTCGTACCGACGGAGACCGGCATCACCGTGAATGATTTCCTCGTCAAAGGGTTTCCAGACATCCTCGATGTGGACTTCACATCACTGATGGAGAAGGAGCTGGACGAGGTCGAGGAAGGCCAGAAGCCCTGGGTTGCCGCGGTGCGCGATTTCTACCTGCCGTTCAGCAAGGACATCGAAAAGGCCAAGCGCCTCCCCGGTCCAAGGGACACGGTCGAGCCGCCGACGAACATCCCCTGCGAGAAGTGCGGCCGGATGATGGAGATCAAGTGGGGCCGGAACGGAAAGTTTCTGGCATGTCCGGGCTACAAGGAAGACCCGCCCTGCAAAAACACCCAAAACTTCGAGCGGCTGCCCGACGGCACCATCAAGATCGTCGCGAAGGAGGACACGACGACCGACGAGAAGTGCGAAAAGTGCGGCTCGCCGATGGTGATCAAGACCGGCCGGTTCGGCAAGTTCCTCGCGTGCTCGGCCTACCCGACCTGCAAGACCACGAAACCGATTCCGCTCGGCGTCAAGTGTCCCAAGGACGGCGGTGACCTCACGCAGAAGCGCAGCAAGAAGGGCCGCACGTTCTACGCCTGCTCGAACTACCCCAAGTGCGACTTCGCCCTCTGGGACCGGCCCGTGGCGAAGCCCTGCCCGCAATGCCACGCGCCGTTCCTGGTGGAAAAATACTCCAAGCAGACTGGCACCAGCCTTGTCTGCCGCAACGACGAGTGCGGCTACAAGGAATAGTGTGCTAGAATCGATTCTTTCCCCGGAGCGAGGCGCTCATGCGCGAGGATATCGTCATCATCGGCGGGGGCCTGGCCGGCTCCGAGGCGGCCTGGCAGGCGGCGAACCGCGGCGCCAAGGTCACGCTGTACGAGATGCGTCCCAAGGAACAGACGGCCGCGCACAAGACCGGCTATCTGGCGGAACTGGTCTGCTCCAACTCGCTCGGCTCCGGCGAGCTCCAGAGCGCCCCCGGCCTCCTCAAGGAGGAAATGCGCCGGCTGGGCTCCCTCATTATTAATGTCGCGGACGACGTGCGGGTGCCGGCGGGGGCCGCTCTGGCCGTGGACCGCGACCTCTTCGCGGAGAAGATCACGCAGGCCCTCGAGGGTCACCCGAACATCCGCATCCTGCGCGAGCCGGTGTCGGAGGTCCCGCCCGACTGCCTGGCGATCGTGGCCACGGGACCCTTGACCTCCGACTCACTGGCCGCGCACCTCAAGCGTCTGACGAACGCGACGCACCTGTACTTCTACGACGCGATCTCGCCGATCGTGGACGCCGACAGCATCGACATGAGCAAGGTCTTCAAGGCGTCGCGCTACAACAAGGGCGCGGCGGACTACCTCAACTGCCCGATGACGGAGGCCGAGTACGACGCGTTCCACCGGGCGTTGCTGGCGGCCGAGAAGGTGGTCCCCAAGGAGTTTGAGAAGATTCCTTATTTCGAAGGCTGCATCCCCATCGAGGTCATGGCCGAGCGCGGCCGCGACACCATGATGTTCGGGCCGATGAAACCGGTGGGCCTCATGGACCCTCGGACGAACGCGCGCCCCTACGCCGTGGTGCAACTGCGGATGGAAAACCTGCACGGCACCTGCTACAACCTGGTCGGGTTCCAGACCAAGCTCACGTACGGCGCTCAGAAACGCGTCTTCCGGACGATCCCCGGCCTGGAGAACGCCGAGTTTCTGCGTTACGGCAGCGTCCACAGAAACACCTTCGTCAACGCGCCGACGCTGCTCCGGGACACGCTGCAATTGAAGAGCACCGGACGGATTTTTCTGGCGGGCCAGCTCGTCGGGGTCGAAGGCTACACCGAAGCCGCCGCCACCGGCGGGCTGGCCGGCATCAACGCCGCCCGCGGCCTGCAGGGCCAAGCGCTCGTGGCCCCGCCGGAGACAACCGCGCACGGCGCGCTGCTCAAGTACATCACGTCCAGCGACTCGCGGCACTTTCAGCCGATGAACACCAACTACGGCCTCTTTCCGCCTCTCCCCACCCGCATCCGCGACAAGCAGGAGCGGCAACGCCGGGTCGGACAGCGCGCCTTGGAGGACTTTGCCGCATGGATGCAGCGGTCCGGTCTTTCCTGACGTACCTCCAGGTCGAGCGAGGCGCGTCCCCGCACACGCTGCGCAACTACGAAGGTGACCTGCGCCAGTTCCTGGCGTTCCTCCGAAAGGCGCACAACGGATCGCTGCCCGCTCCCACGGTGGTCGACGCCTATGTGGTGCGCGGCTTCCTGGCCGCGCGCGCCGGGCTGGGGGACGCGAAAAGCTCCCTAGGACGCAAGCTGGCGGCCATCCGGAGCCTCTTCAAGTTCCTCGCGCGGGAAGAGATCGTGCCGCACAGCCCGGCGGCGGCCGTGGCCACGCCGAAGCAGGAATACAAGCTTCCCCGCGTCCTGACGGCCGACGACGCCAAGCGCCTCATGGACGACCCCGGCTCCAACGAGCCACGCTCGTTGCGCGACCAGGCGCTGCTGGAAGTGCTCTACTCGGCGGGCGTGCGGGTGGCCGAGTTGGTGGGGCTGACCGTCGAAGACGTGGACCTGGACACAGGGACCGCTACCGTGTTGGGCAAGGGCCGCAAGGAACGGGTCGTGCTGCTGGGGATGAAGGCTGTTGAGGCGGTGCGGGTGTACTTGAGGAAAGAAGGTGGTGAGGGGAAGACCCCGTTGTTTCGCAACCGGCGCGGCGGGCGGCTGACGGCCCGCAGCGTGGAGCGGATCGTCGCGAAGGAATGCCAGGCCCTCGAGAACTTCCCGACGATCACGCCCCATACGCTCCGCCATTCCTTCGCGACCCACCTCCTGGACGGCGGCGCGGACCTACGCGCGATCCAGGAGTTGCTCGGACACGCCTCCCTGTCCACGACCCAGCGGTACACCCACGTCGCGCTCGACCGGCTGATGGAGGCCTACGACAAGGCCCATCCGCGGGCGCATGACAAGGAGTGACCCCATGATCATCCGCTCTACCACAATACTGTGCTTGCGCAAGGACCGCCATGTCGCGATGGGCTCCGACGGCCAGGTGACGCACGGCACCACGATCATGAAGCAGAACGCGAAAAAGCTACGGCGCATGTATAATGACACTGTGCTGGCGGGGTTCGCAGGCGCCACGGCCGATGCCTTCACGCTGTTCGAGAAGTTTGAAGGCAAGCTCCAAGAGTACCGGGGCAACCTCACGCGAGCGGCCGTGGAGCTCGCGAAGGACTGGCGGATGGACCGGGCGTTGCGCCGGCTGGAGGCGCTGCTGGCCATCGCCGACCGGGAGCACTCGCTGATCGTCTCCGGGACCGGTGACGTGATCGAGCCGGAAGACGGCATCCTGGCCATCGGCTCGGGCGGCCCCTATGCGCTCGCGGCGGCGCGCGCGCTGCTCCACTACTCAACGCTTGACGCGCGGGCGGTCGTGGAGGAATCCATGAAGATCGCCGGCGGCATTGACATCTATACGAATCTGGAGATCACGGTGGAGGAACTGAAGGGGTGATGGACGAGCAGACCAACCAGCCGCCGAGCCTCGACAGCTTGACCCCGCGCCAGATCGTGGAAGAGCTGGACCGCTACGTAATCGGCCAGCGGGACGCCAAGCGCATGGTGGCCATCGCGCTCCGCACCCGGTGGCGGCGCCAGCGGCTGCCCGCGCACCTGCGCGACGAGGTCATGCCGAAGAACATCATCATGATCGGGCCGACCGGGGTCGGCAAGACCGAGATCTCGCGCCGCCTGGCCAAGCTCACGCAGGCGCCATTCATCAAGGTCGAGGCCTCGAAGTACACGGAAATTGGCTACGTCGGACGGGATTGCGAATCCATGGTCCGCGATCTGGCCGAGCAGGCCGTGAACATGGTCAAGGCCGAATACGCCGTGCGCATCCAGAAGAAAGCCGAGGCTCAGGCCGAGGAGCGCCTCCTCGACCTGCTGGTCCCCCCACCCTCGCCGAGGACGCCGCCCGGCATCTTCGACCAGGCGAGCTTCGAGGCCCACCAGCCGCCGCCGAGCGAGAGCTACGAGGCGACGCGCTCGAAGTTCCGCCTCTTGCTGCGCGAGGGCAAGCTGGACAGCCGGTCTGTCGAGATCGAAGTCAAGGACAAGGCCACGATTCCGATCGGCGTGATCTCCAACGTCGGCGGCATGGAGCAGGTCCAGGACCAGCTCCAGGAGATGCTGGGCAGCATGTTCCCCGGCAAGAAGAAGCGCCGCACGGTGAAGGTCCCGGAAGCGCTCGAGCTGCTGATCCAGGAGGAGGCCCAGAAGCTG
>CAZSUT010000076.1:0-2372 GCA_964610095.1 uncultured Nitrospirales bacterium
GTGACCATGCCGCCGATCATCGGCGCGGCGATGCGCTTCATCACGTCCGCGCCGGTGCCAGTCGTCCACATGATCGGGAGCAAGCCTCCGATGATTGCCGAGACGGTCATCATCACAGGTCGCACCCGCTGCGCGGCGCCCTCTAAGATGGCTTCATAGAGGTCCTGGCGCGTCGCCATCCGGCCCTCGCGCGCGCGTCGTTCATAGGCCTCGTCCAGATAGACCAGCATGATCACGCCGGTTTCGGCCGCGACGCCTGCCAGCGCGATGATCCCCACCCAGACCGCCACGCTCAGGTTATAGCCGAGATAGTGAAGATACCAGAACGCCCCGATCACCGCGAAGGGAACCGATAGCAGCACGATCAGGGACTTGGCGAGCGACCTGAAATTGAGGTAGAGCAGCAGGAGGATCACAGCCAGGGTGAGCGGCCCGATCAGCTTCAGTCGCTCTTCAGCCCGAACCAGATGTTCGTACTGACCGGTCCACAGTAGGCTATAGCCGGGAGGCAGCGTGATCCGCTGGCTGACTACCCGCTTGGCTTCCTCGACATAACCGCGCAGGTCACGGCCACTGACCGATACTGAGATCAGCCCGGCCAAGGAGCCGCCCTCATCGGAGATGGACGGCGGCCCTTTAGTGACGACGATCTCCGCGATTTGCCCCAGCGGAATCTGCGCTCCCGAGGGCGTGGGGATCAGCACCCGCTTAAGCCGCTCCGGATCGTCCCGCAACTCGCGCTTATAGCGGACATTAACCGGATACCGTTCGCGCCCTTCGACCGTCGTCGTCACATTTTCCCCGCCAATGGCTGAGGTGATCAAAGTCTGCACGTCGCCCACGGTAAGTCCATAGCGGGCTGCCTCGCGCCGGTTGACGATCAGGTCGAGGTAATAGCCCTCATTCAACCGTTCCGCGAACGCGCTGCGCGTGCCGGGCACGCTTGCCAGCACGCGCTCGATCTCCTTCCCGATGGCTTCGATCTTGTTGAGGTCAGGTCCCAGCACTTTGATGCCCACGGGACTGCGCACGCCGGTCGTAATCATCTCGGTGCGCGTCTGGATCGGCATCCACCAAATGTTCGGGAACCCCGGGATGCGGAGGCGCTCGTCCATCTCGTCCAGCAGGCGATCCCAGGTCATCCCGGATCGCCATTGCGTTTCCGGCTTGAGGGTGACAGTAATTTCGGCCATGCCGGTGAAGGCCGGATCAGTCGCGGTCGTCGCCTTTCCCATCTTTCCGAACACCCGCTCCACTTCCGGGAACTCCTTCAGCAACCGGTCCTGCACCTGCAGGACTTTGGCGCCCTCCGGGATCGACAGGCCCGGCACGGTGGTGGGCATGTAGAGGATCGTCCCTTCATTCAACGGTGGCATGAACTCGGCCCCCAGGCGTGCGAACACAGGAATCGTCAACAATATGGCTGCAATCGCCAGCGCGAGTGCCAGCCAGCGGACCCGCAGCGCCCCAGACAGGATTGGGCGATAGAGGGTGATCAGCAGCCAGTTCAGGGGATTGCGGGTCTCCGCCCGAATGCGCCCGCGGATCAGCGTCGCCATCAAGACCGGCGCAAGCGTGACCGAGAGCGCGGTCGCGAACAGCATCGCAAAGGTCTTGGTGTAGGCCAGCGGCGTGAACAATCGCCCTTCCTGGGCCTGCAAGGCAAAGATGGGCAGGAACGACACGGCGATCACCAGCAACGAGAAGAACAACGGACGGCCGACCTCCTTTGCCGCGGTGATGATAGTCTCAGTGCGGTCGGAAGACGGGTTTTGCTCTAGCCGCTTGTGAGCGTTCTCGACCATCACGATCGCGGCATCCACCATGGCGCCGATGGCGATCGCGATCCCGCCCAGGGACATGATGTTCGAGGTCACTTTCAGGTACGCCATCGGGATGAAGGACAGCAGGACGGCCACGGGGAGGATCAGGATCACCACTAAGGCGCTGCGAAAGTGAAAGAGGAAGAGGGTCGCAATCAGGCTCACAATGATGCTCTCTTCCACCAGCTTCTCGTGCAGCACCGCAATGGCCCTCAGGATCAGGTCCGACCGGTCATAGGTCGGGACTATCCGGACGCCCTTCGGCAGCGATGGTCTGATCTCTTCCAGGCGCGCTTTCACCCGCTCGATGACGGCGAGCGCGTTCTCACCGGCCCGCATGATGACCATGCCCCCGACGGTCTGTCCCTTCCCGTCCAACTCAGCGACGCCACGGCGCTGCTCCGGTCCCAATTGCACCCGGGCGATGTCCCGGACGAGGATCGGGGTGCCGCGGCCATCCGTGCCGACCGTCACGAGCTCGATATCCTCGATTGAACGGAAGTAGCCCAGTCCCCGGATCACATACTCCGTGCCGGTCATCTCCAGGAC
>CAZSUT010000076.1:2472-8642 GCA_964610095.1 uncultured Nitrospirales bacterium
TTGCCGGTCAGCTTCTGCATGTACTCCAGCACGCGGCTTCGGGCCCAATAGAGGTCAATGTGGTCCTGGAAGATCACGTACACATAGGAGAACCCGTATTCCGAAACGCCACGGACCCGCTTGACGCCAGGGGCTGCGAGCAGGGAGGTGACAATCGGATACGTGATCTGGTCCTCGATCAGCGTAGGGCTCCGCCCCGGCCACTCGGTAAAGACTATCGCCTGCACATCCGACAGGTCCGGGATCGCATCAAGCGGCACCTCGAAGACAGCCCACACCCCACCAACCGTCAGCAACAGCACGCCCAAGATCACCAGGACCGGGTTCCGGGCGCTCCTTTCGATGAGCCGCGTAATCACGTGACTACATGCCTCCGCCCGCTACGGCGAGCTGAAACTTTTCGGAGATCGGAGGAAGATCCGGGAGCGTCACGTTGGCCGTGACTACCCATGTGCCCCCCATGCCGAGCAGGGCCTTGGCCTCGTAGATCCCATCCTTGGTATGGGTGGCCTTTGCCTTGGACTCCATCATCCCTGGCATCGGCATCGTGTAGGCGAACACCACCTGGGCGTTCGTCGCAGCGTATCCTGCCGGATCGGTGATCTTGAGTCTCAGAAGAGTCTCCCCGGCCTTGGGCTTCACCGGCACCGTGCTCAACGTGAGCGAGAAGCCGGAGACCTGTCGGGTTTCGGACACAGGCTTGCCAGGCTCCGACTTCATTCCGGGCATGCCCTTCATCCCCTCCATCTCTTCCATCTTCGCTTCATGCGCGCCACGCATCTGCCAGTCGGCCATGCCGATCTGGCCCATCATGGCTTGCATGCTGCCCGCTGACGCGAGCTTACTCTCCGCATCCAGCAAAAAGTTGGCGGACGTGACAACCCGATCTCCTTCCTTGATACCCTCCAGCACCTCCATATAGTCCCGGCTCCGCCGACCCAATTTGACCGGATAGGGCATATAGACGCCCTGTCCCAGATCAAGAAACACGATCTGCCGCTGACCGGTATCCAGCACCGCTTCCTTGGGTACGACCAGGCGCCGCCCCGCATTAATGCCCAGCACAACATTCCCGTACATCCCGGGCTTCAGCTTCAGATGAGGATTTGGCAACTCCATGCGGACGCGAACCGTGCGGGTCGCCTCGTTGAGGTAGGGGTAGATGTAGGCGACCTTTCCTCGGAAGGCTTCGCCGGGATAAGTCTCGAAGGTGACCTCGGCAGGCTGATTCAGCCTGACTGACGTAATCTCAGACTCGTAAATGTCGCCATGGATCCAGACCGTGGACAGGTCCGCCAATTCGTATAGAGTGGTGCCGGGCTCAACGTAATTCCCCGGCAAGGCTTGGCGCTTCAGCACGATCCCGCTTGAAGGGGCATACACGGCGAGCAAGCGCTCCGCCTTACCTCGGCGCTCAATAGCCGCGATTTGTTCATCGGTCAGATTCCAGAGCCGCAGGCGTTCCCTTGCGCTGGCCACCAGCGCGGCGGCTTCCTGCCTGGCCTCAGCCACGGGACTGCCTTCCAGTTGAGCCTGGGCCTTCACGGCCAAAAGGTACTCGTCCTGGGTAGCAAGCAAATCCGGCGAATACAGGGTCAGCAGCGGCTGCCCCGCACGGACCGACTGGCCGATCGCATTGACGAACACCTGCTCAATCCAGCCGGACACGCGCAGATTGACCTTCGTCAGGTTCCGTTCGTCGTACTCGACCATGCCGACCGCACGGATCTCCTGTTCCAAAGGAGCAGCGGTGACCGGAGCGGTTCGGACGCCGATCAACTGCCGTGTAACGGCCGGAATGGCGACAGCACCCGGCTGCATCCCCTTCATGCCTTCCATGCCTTGCATGCCCTTCGCGCCGGCGCCTTTCATGTCCCCCATGCCCTGCTTGGTCACCATCTCCATGCCCTTCATACCGGGCATGTCGGGCATCCCCACGTGGGCTGCAAAGTATCCGCCGACAACTCCCACGATCAGGGCCGCGATGACGCCCCCGATCAGAAGCGTCCTGCTTTGTGTCTCGTTCGTAATTTTCATGGTGTTCCTCCTTAATCGCTGCCCAACTCTAAACCGGCCGCTCGTTCGAGTTCGGCTCTCCGTTGCTCGAACGCGGTCAGGGCTTTGTAGTAGTCGAGTTGGAAATCCTTGATCGCGCGCTGGGCATCGAGCAGAGCGAGAAACTCCGTCTTGCCCGCCTGGTAGCCCGCTCTTGCGGACTCCAAGGTTTGCTGCGCTTGCGGAATCACGGTTGTGCGATAGAGCGTGACCAGTTTTTCCGTCGCTTCGATCTTCGCCAGCAAATCCTTGATCTCGAACAGGACCTGGTTCTTGAGTGCTTCATACGCGGCTTTGGCCGCGTCTTGATTCGCCGCCGCCTCCCTCACGCTCGCGTCGTATTTGGGCTTGGTCCAGAAGGAAAACGGGAGGCTCATGGTGATCATGCCCCCAACACCGTCCCGCGCGCCGAAGTTCTGGAACCGCTCCACCATCACGTTGAAGTCCGGGTAATACTGTTTTTGCGCCAGCGCGGTGGCCGTCCGGCTCCTGGCGATTTCAAAGTACACGACTCGTAACTCAGGGCGGTTCTGGATCGCCAGTTGCTGGAGTTCTTCGAGCGCAGGTCGCTTCCCTGGCTCTGCGGGCCCGATTGGCTCAGCGGGCTCTCCGAGCGGAGACTGCGGGGCATGGCTCAGCAGGAGATTGAGTTTGGCTTTGGCAGTATCCCGTTGCTGCTCCAGCACCGGCAGCTCATTCTCAAGCTTCGAACGCTCCACCGCGGATTTCAACACATCCACCTGTGTCCCCTTCCCGGCCCGAAACCGCGCGTTCGCGATCTCAAAGAACTCTTTCAGAAACGCGACCTGCCGGTGATGCACCTCGATGGCCTTCTGTGCGAGGAACACCTCGTAGTAGGCAGTCTTAACCTGCGCGGTGACCTCACGCTCTTTGGCTCGGAGCAGGGACGCCGCCATGTCGGCCTCGTTGACCGCCAAGCTTTCCTTGAGACCCAGCTTGCCTGGAAACGGAAAGCGCTGTGACAGGCCGAAGATCGTGTTGGCCGATGCGTCGGGGTTGAGCCGATTGGGGTAATTGAACAACTCGACTTTGAACTCTGGATCATCTAAAGTCCGTGCCTGCGGCGCCCGTTCCTGTGAAGCCCGCCACCGCTGCCGGGCCGCTTCGATCTCAGGATTCTGCTTGAGAGCCTCGGCAACCAGGGCATCGACGCGAAGTGGTTCCGCCGATGGCGCGGCTTCAGCCGGTCGGGTTCCCCTGCCGAGGCTAAAGGCACAAACCGCAATGGCAATGAACACGCGATAACGTGCGCACATGGTGCTGACCTCCAAAGACAGAAAGACAAACGGGTCCTTGAGGGGGACCCACGTTCTCGTCAGCTTGTGCGGAGACTCAGATGCGGAGGATCGAGGTCAGGGCGAGGAGATCGTGTCCGAGGAGAGGCGGACTGCCTGAGAAATCGCGACGAGGCGAAATAGTTGGATCGAGAATCGTGATGGCAGGCAACTCACCCGCGACCACGTGAATAAGGGAATCGGGAAGCGGTTGGACCGACGAAAGAGTCTGGACGCCAAGGGCCTTGAAGGCATCGCAGGCGTCACGTACAGGCTGCTTCTGCGGCATTGGGCAGTCGCTGCCTGCTGCGGCTTGTAGCCCGCCGTACACCGGGATCAGGCAGGCGTAGGCATTAAAGGCCAGCAAGAAGTAGACCACCGCCAGCGTGGCGGCGATGAGCGTCGTTCGTTTCATTGAACTAGAGTACCACCATCGGGACTCGTATTGTCAACTCCAGTAGTGGATCAGTTTGAATCGGAACCGACTTTCACTGGAGGTTACCCAGTTGCCACGAAAACCCTCGAAGGAGAGCGAGCAGGCTGGTGCGAACACGTGTCTCCTTGATCCACGTTGCACTCGGTTCAAAATCCTAGTTCCAAAGCCAAAGTCATCCTATCGATTTTTCAATGGGTTTGGCGTATCCTTCTGAGGGTTCCAAAAGAAATGTTTGAGAAACTTAAATCAATAGGGAAAAGGGCTAAACAAGAAATCGATGTTTATCGAATGGTAATGAAGGATCGTAGGACACCAAGAATGGCGAAATTTCTTCTTGGACTCGCTCTCGGCTACTTGCTCTTTCCTTTTGACATTATCCCTGACTTTATACCAGTAATTGGTCATATTGACGATGCCATCATTGTTCCCGCTCTCATAATCTTAGCACTTAAAATGATTCCTGACGAAGTTTTAAAGGAGTGTCGACTTAGAGTTGGGAATCAATAACAGTTGATTTTGAACCCTGGGAGGACCTACGAAAGTTTCTTTTACTTACGATGTCTTTCACACACCATTCGCAAGAAGTTTATGGACACAGACTTTTCCAATCCCCTTAATAGACAATGATTCTGTCAGCTGAAGTTAAGAGTTGTAGCATACGATCCAGCGGAATGGGTATGACAGCAGCGGCTACCTTTCCAGGATCAATCTTATAGAGCAACATCATCGTGCGATTTCCGTAGATCTCAACCCCAAGCTTTTTAAGGAAGTCGAAGTATTCCCCGTAGTCGTGTGGCACCTGATCCAAGGGGACACCCATCTGCTCGGATAGGCTCTGGCGCTCCCGTTCGGGCAACACAACGCGATCCAGAGCCGTGCTGTCCGGCCGGAACATCCCATTGAACCAGCCAAAGCCTTTCGCCGCCGAAGTCACCGCGCTGGCATCCACTAGGATCGTAACCTTGTGCCCGGCCTTGACTGCCGTCCACGCGACATTGGGCACCGCACAGATCTGGGCATCATCGAGCGACAGCGCCGTCTTCATGTGGATCAGGATCCGTTGGGGCAGAACTTGTTGCGCCTCCGCTGGACTGAGCCATGCGAAGAAGGCAACGATGGCGAGGACAAAAAACCCTCCGCGTCTCTGCTTCATGGCACACTTCCTCCTTATTCTGTTCGGTGAGCGCAGCAGGCTGCGGCCTCGGCTGGCTGCTCCCCGGAGGTGTACTCCTTGTACGCCGCATAGGCCTTGAGCGCCCATTCCTCGCCGGGACACCCCTGCATCGTCATGGCCACTTCCAAGAACTCGATCAATTCCTCTTGCGTGACGCCTTTCCCATACGCCATCTTCACGTAGGCGCGGATGCAGGGCTCGCACCGGATCGCGATCGAGATTGCCAGGGCGGCCAGGAGCTTATAGTTCGCCGGGACCGCGCCATCCCGGTACGTCTCCTGCCGCATGCGCACAAGCCCCCCTGTGACCTTGGGAATCAGGCGGCGAAATTCCGTATGCAGGCTTTCTGTTTCAGCTTTCATAGTCCACCCCCCCCCACGATGCGCTTGCTCCCTTCAGGCCTGGCCGATGCCCGCAGCCCGAAGTACTGACTCGTTGATCGGTGCTCGCCGGCAGCAGTCCAGCAGCACACCATTGACCGCCACAGCAGGCACGGCAGTGACGCCGTAGCGGGTCGCCTTCTCCCGGCATTCGTTCGTAGCGCAACCTTGCCGAAGGTCATAGATCTGCACCTCGCAGCTCGGGCAGGCCAAGGAATTGACGAGCCTGACCGTTTCCATACAAGTTGGACAGCCTGCCGTGAACACCTCAACGCGACGTTTTGTGGCTACCATCGTTCATCCTCCTTTCTTTCTCCTCCAGACACTTGAGGATCGGGCAAGGATCGGAGGGCTGCCCGGCCCAGCAGGTGTGCATCAAGCTCCTCAGAGTCCGCGCAAGCGCTTGGAGGTCTTGGACCTTGGCTTCCGCCTGCGCCAACTTGGCCTGAGCCTTCAGCAGCACATCGCCGCACTGGGACTTGGAACTGACCCGGAGGTTCAACAGCTCTGCGATTTCGCGAAGCGTGAAACCGAGAGCCTGGGCGTTCTTGATGAAGCACAACCGGCGAATCGCTTCGTCTCCGTAGACTCGATAACCCGATGGTCTCCTGGCTGTCGGGGTGACCAGCTTCAGGCGCTCGTAATATCGGAGCGTCTGGACGTTGACTCCAACCGCCTTGGCTAACCGGCCGATCGTGACTGCTGAGGCCATGGCGCCACCTCTCTTTGAATGGTACACCCTGTACTAGGGTACCGAGTCAAGCGGTTTAATTTTGTTACAGATAAGAGTCTCTTTGTGCTCATTTTGTGCTCAACTCCACCACACTCCA
>CAZSUT010000077.1:0-8492 GCA_964610095.1 uncultured Nitrospirales bacterium
GCGGATCCAGGTCGAGGAGCCCATCTACATCCGTCCGGCGGAACGCGTGCAGTGGTTGTAAGATAAAGGGTAGAAAGGGAGGCCGGTAGCCCCTCCCTCTAAACCTAGCGAAGGGCGGGGTTCTCGTGAGGGGACCTCGCCCTTCGTGCTTTTGCATGCTCTGAACAGGTAAGATAAAGGGGAAAAAGCAGGGAGGTCCACAGGAGCTTCGGAGTTATGCGCCAGAAGTGGGGCATCGTTTCGGCGGCGGTTCTCGTTGTCCTGTTGGGGTTCGAAGAAACCGTAGGCGCAAGAGAATCCTACAAAGATGAAGCTGGCCGCGTGCTCTATACGATCGACGATGATGGGATTGTCTCGATGTTTGAGAACAGCCCCACGGATCTCACGATCTCGGTCACCAGAGGGACCCGTGAGCAGATGCAGCCTCAGATCACCGAGGTCAGCCCCGACGCGATCCCGGCCGGCGCACCCGCGGTGCTCAGGCTGAGAGGAAAAAATCTTGTCGGCGCAACTGTGAAGATGAGCATGGCCGAAATCGAGGTGGGTACCTACGCGGGGAAGCCCAAAGCGCTGGACCTTCCGATCCGTGTGCCGGCGACGGTTCCGCCTGGCGAGGTCACTGTTGAAGTGACCACGCCCATCGGCAGCACGAAGACTAGCTTTACCATCAAAGAACTTCAGCTCGGTAGCGGTTCTGCTAACCGAAACCGCAGTGAGAAGCAGACCGTTGCGACGACCGCCCCGACCTCGTGCCCCCAAGGCATGGTGGGTGTAGCCGCGGAGCGGGGCGGCTTCTGTATCGAAATCGACCAAACGTTCAGCGGGGACCTTCGCAAGGCTGAGAAGGCTTGCGCGGCGTCCGGCAAGCGCCTCTGCAGCGCCGCGGAATGGCAACAGGCATGCAGGCTCGCGGCGTCCGGCATGCTTCCCTTAAAAAATATGATCGGGGACTGGGAGTGGACGGGCTCTCAAGCGCTCAAGGATACCCCAGGTAGTATTGGTGCTGATTACGGTGGAACCGGTGATCTACAGTCTATCCTCATGGGGAAAACCGACTGCAAGACTGAACACAATTACCAGACTTGGAGGAACGAGAGCATTGCGGGCCGGTGCTGCAAGTGAGTCACTCGCTGACACGATCAAGATGACCGTTGTGTTGATCCTATTTCTCCTGGCCACCCTGGTCGTAGCCGTACCCGCCGAGCCAGCGCTCGCCGTGCAGACTTTTACCGATGAAGCTGGACAGCTCCTCTACACAATCGACGAGAACGGCATCGTTTCGATGTTCGAGAACGCCCCGGGGACTGATGTGACGCTCTCGGTGACGCGGGGCACCAGGGAGCAGATGCAGCCCAAAGTGACTGAGGTGATCCCCGAAACGGTGCCGGTTGGCACGTTCACCGTGCTGAAGCTACGCGGCAAGAACTTGGTCGGCGCGACGGTGAAGCTGAGCGTGCCGAGCATCGAAGTGAAAGCTCATGTGGGTAAACCTAAGGAGTTGGACGTCCCAATCAATGTTCCCTTGGACTTGCCTCCTGGGGAGGTGACTATCGAAGTGACTACGCCGATCGGCCGGACTACCGCCCGCTTCAAGACCACGGAGGTGCAAATCGGGGGCAGCGGGCCCCGTCCGGACGTGATCACGCACCCGAGCATGGGCTATGGGGCGGATGAGGGGGCGCGCTCGATCCCGACCACGTCTCCCGTGTCCTGTCCAGCGGGCATGGTGGGGGTGCCGTCAGAAGGTGGAGGCTTCTGTATCGAGCCGGACCGGACGTTCATCGGAAGCTTTCGTAAGGCCGAGCAGGCGTGCGCAATGGCGGACCGGCGGCTGTGTCGGTTGCCGGAGTTGCGGGCGGCGTGTGAACTTATGCAGGCAGGACGCCTGCCCTTGACGAACATGATTGGGGAGTGGGAGTGGACATCTACCTTCGAGATCTTGGTGGATTACTCCACCTATACAGAAGGGGCTGGCGACGTGCGGTATTTCCTCTTGGGCAAGGCTGACTGCCAGACGAAGCACACCGCCTTTGAAACAGATGCCCGAACCTATGCGGGCCGTTGCTGCAAGTAGGATTCAGAGACGCAACGTGACAGACAAGGGAAGGGACGTGGGGTTACAGATCACGATGGGTAAGCTCGTTCCAGTCGGGCTCGCTCTGAGACTGCTGCTCCTAGGACTTTGGATGGATCCGGCGCTGGCGGCCGTCATCACGAACGAACCTACGGAGTTTAATGGTTACACCTGGGGAGCCCGCAGCACCGAATACCCCTCCTTAAGGCTGGTGACGGATCCAACAGTCGCCCATCCACTGCCAGATGTGGACGTGTATGAAAATCCCGGCGAAGTGCTCATACTGAACGGCGTGACGTTCGGCAAGATCCACTATCGTTTCTACAAGGACCGGCTGGGGGGCATTCAGCTCACGTTTGAAGGGTGGGAAAATCGCGAGAAATTGCGACAGTTGATCGAAGACCGCTATGGCAAGGTGCCGCTACCCGAACGCAAACAGAAGAACATAGAATGGCATGGTGCGGACAACGTGATAAACTTGGGATACGATGTCACGACGAACCAGGGGCGGCTGTGGTTCATTTATCTGCTCCTGACCCCCTTCGACAACACCGACTCGTCCGGATACTGAGACATGTCGGAGTGATTGACTGCCGGCATCCCTTCATGTTTTGATCATTCAGGATGCAGGGTTAGATCATTTCAGAGGTACTGCGGCATGATTCATGCCATCCGCACCTGGTTTCTCAATTGGTCCCTGACCAGCAAGCTGGTTTTGATCTTCTCCCTGCCCTTCTTGTTCCTGGTCTTGGTCACGATCATCACGCTCCGGACCTACCAGGAGGTCGAAAAGGCTGATGAGCTGGCCAAGCATTCTAGCCAGATCAGGAGTCAGGCGATCTATTACATGGATCTGATGGATTCGATACAAAGCGAATTCCGCGGTTATCTTCTTACGGGAGACCGGTCGTTCCTGGAGCCGTATGATGAATCCAAAGGGGACATCGACCTTGCGGGCCTGGAGCTGGCCCGGCTGGTTCAGGACTCCCCGTCTCAGGCGCAGCGCGATCGGACGGCGAAGGCCCAGGCCATCACCAGGCGGCTCATTCAGGAAAAGGAGTGGATTATCGCCCACGAGAGGTCGCTGGAAGAGGGCGTGTCTTATGTTAAGAGCGGCCGGGGGCGCGAACTGGCAAACGCCATCTCGTCGCTGCTGGTGGAGATCGAGGAGGAAGCCTCGCAGATCCATGAATCCCGCCAGGAGGCGGTCGATCGCAAGCGTGACCTGCTCCTGAACGTGATCGTTGGGGGCACCCTGCTGACGCTCCTGTTGACCGGGCTGGGTGCCATCGTCGTGGCTCGCTCCGTCACGAGACCGATGTCTTCCTTGGCAAAGGCCGCCCTCGAGATCGGGGAATCGCGCTACGCGGCGTTCCCGGATGCCGATCGGCAGGACGAAGTCGGCATCTTGAGCCGGAGCATGGAGGAGATGCAGCGACGACTGTTCCCGGCAGAGCGCCTCGCTGCTCTGGCTAGGATCGCCACCAGCATCGCGCACGATCTGCGGACGCCCCTCTTAGGCATCGAGCAGGGCCTGCAAGGCCTAAAATACTTCACCGACTCGCAACTCAGCGGGGAAGCGCGACAGCTTGTGGGGGACCTCCATACCGGAGCTCGTTTGGCCGTCGGCATCGTGCAGGATATCCTCGACTTGTACCGCCAGGCCTACGGCGAGCTCCCGCTTTCCTACTCGCGGTTCCGAATGGACGAGCTGGTTCGTCAGGTCGTGGATCTGATGAGACCCGAGATCGCCGACCGGCGGCTGAACGTCGCCATCCAGGCCCCTCCAGCCGAGATCACAGGGGACCAGAGACGGCTCTATCGGGTGCTGGTCAATCTCCTCGACAACGCGGTCAAGAACTCCCCGTCTGGTGGGAATGTGCAAATCATAGTGTCGGTGCGGGGCGAAGAGGTCGTCCGTCGTGCGGTCGTGGCTGTGTTGGACGAGGGGAAAGGGCTGGATCCGGCCACTTTGGATACACTGTTCGAGCCCAATCGTCCTGTCTCAGCGCCCACGCGGGCGGGAACAGGCTTGGGGCTCTACTTGTGCCGCATCGTCATCGCGGCGCATCGTGGCACGATCTGGGCGGAGAACCGAGCCGAAGGGGGCGCGCGGTTCGTGTTCGACATTCCTGCGGAGGGTGCACATGTCGATCAGGTTGCTGATCGCGGACGACCAACGTCTGTTCCGACAAAGTCTGCGCATCGTTCTTGAGCACGAATCCGACCTGAAAGTGGTCGGCGAGGCTGGGGACGGGCAGGAGGCCTACGAGCAGACCAAGGCTCTGCGGCCTGATATGGTGCTCTTGGATGTCGAGATGCCCAAGTTGGACGGCATCGCGGCCACTCGTCTTCTGGTCAAGGAACGAGGGGACATCAAAATCCTCATGCTATCGGCCTATGCCGACGATGAGCGCGTCCTTCACGGGATCCAAGCCGGGGCCGTGGGATACATCGTCAAGGATGCCACCCCTGAAGAGTTCGTGAAGATCATCCGCGCGACTCACGCGGGTGTGGAAATCACTTCTCCCTATCTGGCCAACTTGCATCCGGTCGTCCTGGCCCGTCTGCGTGGAAGTAAGACAGCGGCCATGGCGTTGCCCGCCGCGAACTTCTCAGGGCTGAACTTGACTCAGCGGGAACAGGAAATCGTCGATTTGCTGGTCCTCGGCAAGTCCAACAAGGAGATGGCGGACCAACTCTGTCTCTCCGGCGATACCATCAAAGCGCACCTCCAACACATCTTCCGCAAAGTCGGAGTCGCCAGCCGACTCGAGGCGGTCGTCTATTTTCTGACCGGGCGCCGGGCATCGTAACCTAATCCTCCGCACATAACCCATTCAGGTAAGTAGTCCTTCTAGCGATGTGCCAACTTTCATCAGTTTGGGTGATGGTCATCTTGTGCTCATGGGACGAAATTGGCAGATTATGTCTCTTCGATTGATCATCGCGGACGACCAACGCCTGTTCAGGCAGAGCCTGCGCGTCGTACTTGAGCACGAATCACACCTGAAAGTAATCGGCGAGGCCAGCGACGGCCAGGAAGCCTACGAACTGGCCAAGGCCCTGCGGCCTGACGTGGTCCTGATGGACGTGGAAATGCCCAAGCTGGACGGAATTGCAGCGACGAAGATCCTGGTCAAGGCGCTGGTGGGCATAAAGGTCTTGATCCTCTCTAGCTACTCCGACGAAGACCGCGTTATTCAAGGCATCCAGGCAGGCGCGGTCGGGTACATCGTCAAAGATGCCACTCCCGAGGAGTTCGTGAAGATCATCTGCGCGACCCATGAAGGCCTGGAGATCGCCTCGCCATACCTAGCCAATCTCCACCCTGTGGTGCTGGCCCGCCTGCAGGGGAGTGCGGAGGGCGCCCAGACTACCACGCCACTGGACAATGTGACGCTGAACTTGAGCCCGCGGGAGCGGGAAATCGTCGATCTCTTAGTGCTCGGCAGGTCCAACAAAGAGATGGCGGAGCAACTCTGTCTCGCCAGCGACACGATCAAAGCTCACCTCCAGCACATCTTCCGCAAGATCGGCGTTTCCAGTCGGCTCGAAGCCGTCGTCTTTTTCCTCACAGGGCGGCGCGCGAGCTAACGAAATATCCAGCGACAACGCCACTCCCCTCTCGATCTAAGCCCAACGCGTTCCAACCTAACCCATTCGAGGATTGCGAAAACTTTCTCTTGCACCACTGTGTTACCTTTTCGTTGCTCTTGAGCCTTTCGCCAGGTGTAAACAACCATTTTTCTAACCCCTTCGGGTAGTTCATGACCACAGACACCCCTCCAATTCACCCTCTTTGGGAATATCTGCCCTTTTCCAAGAGGCATAAAGGTGGAGGACGCTTAAAAATTTCAGGTGGGGAAGGGGGTGAGAGAGCACGTCGTATTTGGGGAAGTCTCGAAATGTCCCGCGCGATGCGGCCCATTTCGGGGTCAGGCATCTGAGTAGGAGTCAGCAAGGAGGTTAGCGATGTTTTTAACCAGACGGCAATTCATGAAAGCGAGCGCGGGCACGATGGCTGCGCTTGCGATTGCGGACAAGGCACTGGCCTTGACCGCGCTGCAGCCGGTCATCGAGGTGGGCAACCCCCTCGGTGAGTACCCGGACCGGTCCTGGGAGCGCGTCTATCACGACCAGTACCGCTATGACTCATCCTTCACCTACATCTGCACACCCAACGATACCCACGGCTGTCGCGTGCGCGCGTTCGTGCGCAACGGCGTCGTGATGCGGGTGGAGCAGAACTACGACCATCAGACCTATGAGGATTTGTACGGCAACCGTGGCACGTTTGCATGGAACCCGCGGATGTGCCTGAAGGGCTATACCTTCCACCGGCGCGTGTATGGCCCGTACAGATTGAAGGGCCCGATGCTGCGCAAGGGCTGGAAGGCCTGGGTGGACGACGGCTGTCCGGAGCTGAGTCCGGAAGTCAAAGCCAAGTATCGGTACACCAGCCGCGGCGAGGACGACATGCTGCGCGTGTCTTGGGATACGATGGGCACGTACCTGGCCAAGGCGCAGATCAAGATCGCTGAGCGGTACTCGGGCGAGGCGGGCGCACGGCGCCTGCGCGAGCAGGGATATCCGCCGGAGATGATCGAGACGATGAAGGGCGGCGGCACGAGGACGTTCAAATTCCGGCCGGGCATGGCGCTGCTGGGCCTGATCGGCAAGATCGGGTTCGGCCGCATGTCCAACTCCAACCTGGCGATGCTGGACGCCTACGTGCGCAAGGTGGGGCCGGACAAGGCGGTGGGCGGCCGGACGTGGTCGAGCTATACGTGGCACGGCGACCAGCCCCCGGACCACCCCTTCTGGAACGGCACCCAGACCTCGGACATTGACCACGCCGACATGCGCTTCTCGAAGCTGCATGTGAGCTGGGGCAAGAACTTCGTCGAGCACAAGATGCCCGAGGCGCACTGGTTCATCGAGTGCATGGAGCGCGGCGGCCGCATTGTGGTCATCGTGCCTGAGTACAGCCCTCCCGCGACGAAGGCGGACTACTGGATTCCCATCCGGCCTGCGTCGGATGCCTCACTCTTTCTGGGGGTCATCAAGATCCTCATGGACGAGAACCTGTACGATGCGGACTTCTGCAAGCAGTACACGGACAGTCCGATCCTGATCCGGACCGACACACTGCAGTACCTCGACCCGCGGGACGTGATCAAGGACTACAAGCTGTTCGATTTGACCCACGGCTACTCGAAGTATGTCCAGGCGATCAAGCAGGAATATCGGGAGCGGCTGGGCGACTTCATGGTGTGGGACACGGCGAAGAACCAGGCGGTGCCGATGCACCGCGAGATGGTCGGCGTGAACATGACAAAAGCCGGGATTGATCCGGCGCTGGAAGGCACGTACCGCGTGAAGCTGTTGGACGGCAAGGACGTGGACGTGATGCCGATCTTCCAGATGTACAAGATCCACGTGCAGGACTTCGATCTGGACACCACTCACGCGATCTGCCAGTCGCCGAAGGACCTGATCGTACGCTGGGCGCGCGACTGCGGGACCGTCAAGCCGATGGCAATCCACTCCGGTGAAGGTGTGAACCACTGGTTCCACCGGACGACCAACGGCCGCGGCGCGGCGATGATCACGATCCTCACAGGCAACCAGGGCAAGTTCGGAACCGGTAGCCATAACTGGTCGGGCAATTACAAGACCGGCATCCCGCAAGGGACGCCGTGGTCCGGCGGTGGCATCGGGTCCTGGGGCGCAGAAGACGCCTTCGACCTGGAGCTGGACCCCAAGGCGAATGGGAAGGAGATCCGGACCAAGTATTACGCCTACGGCGAGGAGCCGGCGTACTGGAACCACGGGGACCGCGGCTTGATTGTGAACACACCGAAGTACGGGCGCAAGGTGTTCACGGGCAAGACCCACATGCCATCGCCGACCAAGGTCGAGTGGTCCATGAACGTCAATCTCTTGAACAACGCGAAGTACCACTACGACATGGTCAAGAACGTGGATTCGAACGTGGAGATGATCGTAGTCCAGGACCTGGAGATGACGTCGGGGGTGAACTACGCGGATGGAGCCTTCGCGATCAACTCCTGGATGGAGTTCACGTATCCGGACATGACGGCGACCTGCTCGAACCCCTGGGTGCAGGTGTGGAAGGGCGGGATCCGGCCGTTGTACGACACCCGCAACGATCTGGACTGCTACGTAGCCGTAGCGACGAAGTGGGTGGAGATGACTGGCGACAAGCGGTTCCTGGACCTCTGGAAATTCGTGACCGAGAACAAGGTCGACGTGTACGTGCAGCGGATCCTGGACGCGTCGAACACGTTCTACGGCTACAACGCGAAGACGCTGCTCCAGTCGGAGAAGGGCTGGTTCGTGATGACGCGGACGTATCCGCGGCAGCCGTTCTGGGAGCACGTCAACGAGGCGA
>CAZSUT010000078.1:0-2045 GCA_964610095.1 uncultured Nitrospirales bacterium
TCACCGCGTCACCTCTCGCCCCACCGCCGCGTCGATCTCCAGCAGGCTCCGCTGATAGGTGTATAGCGCGTCAATGTACCCCTGCATGGTCGTGTTGAACGTCCGAAACGCGTCAAGCAGATCGAGAATCGTGGTGCCTCCCCGCTGGTACGCCTTCGTCGCAATGTCCTTGACCTCCTTGGCGTCGTTGACGACGCCCCCGCGATACGCCTGGATCAACATCTGCGTCTGGGTAAAGTCACGGTACGCATTCTCGACGTCAATTTCCACCTGTAGCCGAGTCTTCTCAAGATCAGTCTGCGCCGACCTGAGATCGGCTTCGGCCTGGAGGATGCCTCCCTGGTTGCGGTTGAAGAGGGGTAAGGGCACACTGAGTCCAAAGCCGTACTGGTGTGGCGAATTCGGGCCCTGGGGACCCTGGATGCCCGTATCAGCCCCCACCGTAATGTCGGGCACACGTAACGCCCTCGCCAGTTTCAGATCAGCAGTTTTCTGGGATAAGGTCCGCGTTTTGAGCAGAACATCAGGGCGCGATGTCAATGCATCTGCCCTCAAGGTCTCGAGCGAAAGCGTACGAGCCGTGTAGTCCAACTCTCCCTTGAGCACTAATTCTACTATGGGGCGGACACGAAGCAACCCTTTCAGGGTGTTCTGTGCGGCCAGAAAATCCTGAGTTGCTGTGATCACCTGGTTCTGGAAGTCCACTAGCTGCACCCGCAGCTTGATCAAATCGACCTCGGGGATGGCCCCCTTCTTGAAGCGGATGTCGTTGATCTTGACCACCTCGGCGAAGTTCACGCTGTTCTGCTTGGCGAGTTCCAGCTTCTGCCTTGCTTGGAGTACATGGGAGAACGCGTCCTTGACGGCAAACCCCAAGGTGCGGACCGCATCCACGAAGGCCGCCTCTGCCGATTGGACTCCAAACCGAGCGCTTTCCTGCCGATAGCCACGCTTCCCAGCCAGTTCGAACAACTGGTCAACTCGAAAGGACACTGCCCCGACATCGTGGAAAGACTGTGTCGTAGAACCCGTAAGGTCGACGCTGAGATTAGGATTGGGAAACAGCTTCGAAGTCACTTCTAGCCCCTTGGCGGAGTCGATTCCGTACTGGGCGATGAGCAAGTCCAGGTTCTGCTTGAGAAAGAGCGCCATCGCCTCGTCCACGGTCAGGCTGAGGGTTTCTGCGCCGGGCGGAGGCTGGGGCGCAGGCTCCGCGCCGAAGGACGTGCCGCACAGCAGCCCCGTCGCGATCGCCACGCAGCCAAGCCAGGCCCGTAGTCTTGTACCACGGGTGTTCGAGAAACCAATCATGGGGCTCCTGAAAACGACAACCGCCAGCAGAATAGTCGGTTGCGAGGGGTGGGAGCATGATCGAGACCAAATACTAAGTGCTTCAAATTCAAGACCTTTTATGTCCTTTCACGAGATCGCACTAAGTAGCCACTTACACAAAACTATGGAACCTGTTACTTAGAATGCCCCTCCACAGGCAGCCCGACGACGATTGCAACGACAGCACTCGAACTCACCTCACCAGCAGACCTGAGCGATGATATCTTTCATTCTTTCTTCAACACCAGCCCGGTTTTCTGGTCAATCGGGTAGTCCCACGTTACCACATCACACATCGCTGTTCGTTAAATTTCCTAACCAATATTACTTCGAGAAGTCCTGCGGCGACACGGGCGGCGCGTCGTCCACTTTACGGACCCGCCCCAACTGGTCGTACTCGACCCGGACGCCGTGGCGGCTCAGGGTCCCGAAGCGATAGTAATAGGTCTCGTAGAGATAGCGCCCGTACTGCTTCTCCTCGACGCTGGTGTAGTGGGCCATGATCTTGCGGACCTCGTCCTTCGTCATACCGTAGTGGACCACCTTCTTGTAGTATTCGTAGGGGAAGGTTCCGCGCCGATCGATCTTGGACCATTCCACGCCGAGCTTGGCGGCCAGGGCCTTCATCTCCTGGACATACCAGATGCGGTCGGCAATGACCAGGAGGACGAACGTCCCCACGATGGCGGCGATCCATTTGGCGGTCCAGGGCA
>CAZSUT010000078.1:2145-8370 GCA_964610095.1 uncultured Nitrospirales bacterium
GGATCGCGCTGAACGTGAAGGTGGACACGTTCCCGTTCACGTCGTGCAGCTCGACCCGGTGCAGAAAGTAGGAGCCCGGGTCCACTTCGACGACGATCCGCGGGTGGTCCGGCCCGCCGTCGGGGAGGGTCAGGCTCAGGAGCGGGAGGCCGCCGTGCCCTTTGGCTCCGTCTGGCGCGGCCGTGACGAGGTAGTGACGGTCCAGCCGTCCGATGCCTTGGAGCAGTTGGAGCGGGGCCTGGGAGTTGGCCATCTTGGAGAGCTGCCCAATCGTCACCTGCTTGTGCTCGGGGATGTAGAACTGGACCTTGTCGTTCTCCACGAAGATCTGCTCAAGCGTGGGTGCCAGGTAATCCCACCGGAGCTTGCCCGGCCGCTTGATGTAGACCCGGCCGGACGACTGGAGCGGCTTGGCAAACCCCTTGATGTCCGTGGACTGGGAGAATTCAGCAGTGAGGTCGGTCGTCGTCTGGGAGCGGGCCTCGACCTTCCTCACCAAGTCCTTCACGGGATCCCCGGCGCCGGCGGGTGCCGGCAGCCAAATGGGTCCCATTGTGAGCGCGGCCAGAGCCACGCTCCCCGCGAGCGCGCGACGGATCACAGCCCTTCATCCACGCTGACGCGCTTGACGAGCACTTCCCGGCGGCCGTCTCTCGACATCCCGCCGACGATGCCATCCTGCTCCATCATCTCGATCATGCGGGCCGCGCGGGGATAGCCAATGCGGAGTCGGCGCTGCAGGAACGAGGCCGAGGCCTGTCCGGTGCCGATCACGGTCTCCTTGGCCTTCTCGTACATCTCGTCCCGCTCGCCGTCGTCGCCGGGCGCCTCCGCCTCCACCGACACCGCCTCCTCGGCGAAGGCCGGACTGCCCTGGGCCTGAACGAACTCCACGACCTTGCGCAGATCACCCTCCGGCACGTAGGCGCCGTGCACGCGGATCAGCTTGCCGCTGCCGGTGGCGAGGTAGAGCATGTCACCGCGGCCCAGCAACTGATCGGCGCCGTTCTGGTCGAGGATCGTGCGTGAGTCAATCTTCGAGGCGACCTGGAACGCGATGCGCGCCGGGAAGTTCGCCTTGATGAGGCCGGTCAGCACGTCCACGGAGGGCCGCTGCGTAGCGAGGATCAGGTGGATCCCAGCAGCCCGCGCCATCTGCGCAAGCTTGGTGATGGAGTCCTCGACTTCCTTCGATGCGACCAACATCAAGTCGGCTAGCTCGTCAATGACGATGACCAGGTAGGGGAGCGGCGTCGGCGGCGTCAGCGCCGCCGGGACGCCGGGAGCCGCCGTCTCGCCCGATGCCAGCCGCTCCTCTTCCGAGAGATACGCCGGCTGCGGCTCCGTGCAGGGCACGACCTCCCCCTCCGGCGTCTCCAGGGGTTGCGGCGGCAGGACGCCCTGAGCCTCCGCGACGGCGCGGTTGTACGCATCAATGTTGCGGGCGCCGTACTCGGCCATCAGCTTGTAGCGGCGGTCCATCTCCTTGACGGCCAGCATGAGCCCGCGCGAGGCGGCCTTGGGCTGTGTAATGACCGGACGCCACAGATGCGGGATGCCCTCGTACACCGACAGCTCGAGCATCTTGGGGTCGATCAGCAGGAATTTGACCTCATCCGGGCGCGCCGCAAAGAGGAGGCTCAGGATCATCGTGTTGAGGCCGACGCTCTTGCCCGATCCCGTGGCACCCGCGACGAGCAGGTGCGGCATGCTCCGGAGGTCGGCCACGACGGGCCTGCCGAAGATGTCCTTGCCCAGCGCCAGCTTCAACAGCGAGCGCGAACCGCCATAGGCCTCGCTCAGGACGATCTCCTTGAGCATCACGTCTTCGCGCCGCGTGTTGGGCACTTCGATCCCGACCACCGACTTGCCGGGGATGGGCGCGACGATGCGGATGCTGGTCGCCCGCATCGCCAGCGCGAGATCGTCGGCGAGGTTCACGATGCGGGCTACCTTGACGCCGGGGGCCGGCTCGAATTCGTACATCGTCACGACAGGGCCCACGTGCGTCTGGATCACCTGGCCGTCGTTCCCGAAATTTGCCAGGGCCTGGGTGAGCACCTGCGCCTGCGCGCGGATCTCCTCGTCGGTGAGCCGATCCACACGCACCGCCGGATCGCTCAGCAACACCGCCGGGTCCGGCAGCACGTACCCGGCCCCGTCCACGATCTGCGGCAGGACAAGTTGCTCCGAGCGATGACCCGCGATGGCGAGCTTCCTCTTGCGGCGACGGTACGCCGGCTGGCTCAGCGACGCCGGCTCCACGGTCTCGGCGCTGTCTGCCGTCTGCACGATCTCCGCCTCAACCGGCACGACCGGCTTCAACCTGATGATCTTGACCGGCTTGGCCCTGACGCGCTTGGGCGTCTCGCCCGCGCGCGCCTGGAACTGGATCCACCGTTCCTGGACCCATTCGCGTAGAGTCGCCGCCATCTCCGTCCACTTCTGGCCGAACGCGACCAGCGAGACTGGCATCGCGACGAGCACGGACAGGAGCAACCCGGCAATCATCACGATGTGGGCGCCCACCGGCGCGAAGTACATCACGAGTAGCCCGCTGAGCGCACTGCCGACACGGCCGCCCGCCAGTCCTTCCTGAACCCACCCGCTACTGATCGTCGGCACGCCAGGCAGGTGTAACGCCAGCAACATGGACAAGAACAGGAGTAACACCGTGAAGCCGCCGGCGCTGCGGAGCGTGACGCCCAACCCGCCCCGGAGGAAGCACCGGCTCCCCAGGATCCCCAGTGCGAACGGCACGAGATAGCCCCCGCCCCCGACGGCCGCAAAGACGACGGTGGCCAGCGTCATTCCGACCTGGCCGATCAGGTTTTGCATGGACTCCGGATGAAAGGACTTTTCGAACAGGATCGGATCGCGTGGCGAGTAGGACAGCAGCGAGAGGCCGAGGAGCAGGGCCAAGGTGAGAAGCACCACTCCCGCCATCTCATGGCGGGTCCCTGCCGCTCCGCTTTTGCTCGTACCAGCAGCGGCCATTATGGAGGAGGCTACCATATCAAGGGGGCGAGATCAATGATTCCACTGTAGGTAGTGAGCGGGAAATACGAAGGGCTCCCTTCCCTGGAAGGGAGCCCTTCGCGGCGCTTGGGGCGCCTCAGCAGTCCATTATTGGTCGCCTATGTCGGACCCGCCTACGACAGTCGGTTGGAAACCTCCCTCGCCGCCAGATCCCCCCTCACCTTGCAGGCTGTTTTCCGTAGCCCAGAGTGCTTGTTTGTCGCTGCTCAGCGACCGCGCACCAAGAGGCGCCACCCTCGGAAGTTTACGGAGAGGGATTCGGCACCGAGCGGAAGGCCCACCGCGGCGAGACAGCACCCGTCGCCAGCGGGCCTGCATTGTCCGGAGGAGTGAGTTCGTTCATACGAGCACCTCCTCTCTCTGAGACATGCACCCTTCGCGAGTGCGAGGTCATCGTACTACCCCTCCGGCTGTCCTGTCAATTCGACCTTTCCCTAACGAGATACTACGGACCCGCCGACCTCAGACGAATGCATGGGCTGCACGCAATTCTCGGTTTCTTCCCGCCGGCCGCAGTTGGCGCACGCATAGAAATGGGCAACTAACCCGTCCAGCATGTCGAGCACGCGCTCGGGAAACATCGCCCCCTGGCACTTCTTGCACTTCCGCATCGTTGTTTTCTCCTCCCATTGCAAAAGGAGGTAACGTTATAAGGCCCCGCATGTGCATTTTCCAGAGTGCCGGGCAAATTTTTTGTGAAACCGCACCAGCCCTACCATATTTAGAGGCTTCACCGAGGATGCTATACTGCGGGTGTGGCGCACACTCTGGGCACCTACCCGATCAGGACCTTCGATGATTTCCGCAACGTCGCCCAGCTCTATCAGTATTCCCGCGCCATACTGACCGCGCTGGAGCTCGATCTCTTCACCACCATCGGAGCCCGCACCTGGCCGATCGCAGGGCTGGCACGCCGCCTCCGAGCCGACCAGAGGGGTCTCGACATCCTCTGCCGGAACCTGGCCGCGCTGGGCCTGCTGGTCAAGCGCGGCTCCACCTATCGGAACACGCCGCTTGCGCGCACGGAGCTGAACCGGCGGAGCCCGGCCTATCGCGGCGCCTACCTCGACCTCATCACGAACCACTGGCACGATTTCACACAGCTCACTGACAGCGTCCGCTCAGGCAAGCCGCTGGACGCGGACGAGCCCGAGTCGCCCGCCTGGCGCCGCAGTTTCACCTGGGCCATGCACCACCGGAGCCGGGAGCAGGCAAAGACGGTCGCCCGGTTCCTCGACCTGCGCCGGGCGCGCACCCTGCTGGATCTGGGCGGCGGGCCAGGCACCTACGCCTTGGCCTTCCTCGCGGTGAACCCGGCGCTACGCGCCACGGTGGCGGACCGCCCCGCAGCCCTCAAGGTCGCGCGCGAGATCGCGGCGACGCACCCCGCCAAGGCCCGGCTGAGCTTCGCGTCGCTGGATTTCATGAACGATCCTCTGTCCGGCCGCTACGACGTGGCTTGGCTGTCGAACATCATCCACATTTACGCGCCGGCGCAGAACGTGGGCCTCTTTCGCAAGATCCGTAAGGCCCTCACTCCTGGCGGGCGCCTGATCATCCACGACTCGTTCCTCACCGACCCTCATGGGCTGTATCCCATCGACACGACGGCGTTCGCCCTGACCATGCTGCTCTTCACCGACACCGGCAACACCTATGCAGCACAGGACGTGAGACAATGGCTGCGAAAGGCCGGATACCGACGCGTCAAGTTGCTGACAGAAATGGGGAGAAGAAAAGACGGAGAGAACGGTCTAATCGAAGCGTCGAGAGACCGTTAGCTCAAGCTGAGCAGCGTCTCGGCCAGCGCGGCAAATTCCGCAAGGCTCAACGTTTCGGCGCGGCGGCGGGGCTCGATGCCAGCCCGCTCCAACGCCGCGGTCGTCGGCGCGCTCTCGAAGCCCTCATCCCGCAGCGAATTCAGCAGGGCCTTGCGCCGGTGCGCAAACCCGGCGCGCACGACCCGGAAGAAGAACGCCTCGTCTACCACCGAGACGCGCGGCTTCGGCAACGGCGTGAGCACGGCGACCGCCGATCCGACCTGGGGCTTGGGGCGAAAGCACGTGGGCGGCACACGGAACGCCTGCCGCACCTCGCAGTAGAACTGCGCCGCGATGGAGAGCGCCCCGTAGTCCTTGCCGCCGGGCGGCGCGGCCAGGCGCGCAACCACCTCCTCCTGAAGCATCAGCACCAGACGGTCGATGCGCCGCCGCTCCACCAGAAGGCGGAACAGCAGCGGCGTCGAGACGTAGTACGGCAGGTTGGCCACCACCAGAAATGGGCTCGGCACCTGCGCGTAATTGAACGTCAGCGCGTCGCCCTCGACCAGACGGAAATTCGACCGGCGCCCCAGCGTCGCACGGAGGTGCGCGCAGAGCGCGGCGTCCAGCTCCACGGCGACCACGAGCCCGGAGCTGTCCAGCAGCACTTCCGTCAGGATCCCCCGCCCAGGACCGATCTCCAGCACGGTCTCGCCCGGCTGCAGCCCGGCCAGCCGGACGATCTTGTGGACGATGTTCTTGTCGATCAGGAAGTGCTGCCCGAGGGACTTGCGTGGGACGGGCGCGACGCTGGCGCGAGGGCTGGGGTGCGTCATTGCGAAAGTCGGTTTTCCGCGAACTGCACGGCGAGCCTGATCGCCTCGCTGAGGCTGCCGTCGTCGGCAACGCCTCTGCCGACGATGTCGTAGGCGGTGCCGTGGTCCACAGACGTGCGGATAATCGGGAGCCCCACCGTGATGTTGACCGACTTGCCGAAGGCGGTGAGTTTCAGCGGGATCAGGCCCTGGTCGTGGTACATGGCCACCACCGCGTCGTACTTGCCCTGCGCCGCCTGTCCGATGAGCGTGTCCGCGGGCAACGGGCCGACGGCCGGGAACCCCTGGACCAGCGCCCGCTCGATGCCAGGCCCGATAGCCGTACGCTCCTCGGTTCCGAACAGCCCGCCCTCGCCGGCGTGCGGGTTCAGGGCCGCCACCGCGATCCGGGGGCGCTTGATGCCAAAGAGCTCTGTCAGCCCGCGATGGCACAGCCGGATCGCCTGCGCGATCCGCTCTTGCGTGAGGAGCGCCGGCACGTCCTTGATCGCCGCATGGATAGTGGCGAAGAAAAAGCGTAGCGGCCCGCCGACGATCATCATGCCGACCTCCATGGCGCCCGTCAGGTCGGCCAGCATCTCGGTATGGCC
>CAZSUT010000079.1:0-8312 GCA_964610095.1 uncultured Nitrospirales bacterium
CCCACCCACCGTACCCGGTGAAGACAGTCGAGGTGCATTTCTTCCGGTGCTCGATCAAGGACGGGCAGCCCCGACCCTTGGGCTGCGATGAGCTGCGGTGGCTGCCACCGGCGGAGTTGACCCAAATGCCACTGCCGCCTGCCGATCGGCCTCTCGTGGAAGCGCTGCAAGCCGAAGGGTCACAGTGAGCACTCCATGCAGTTCCCCGTGGAGGCAAAACTCAAGGACGGCACCCCTGTCCTACTGATCCTGGCCGACCACAGGGATAGCGAGCCGCTGCGCCGGCTGTTCCAAACCATCATCGAAGAAGGCGCCTCCTATCCCCACGATCGGCTCCCTGACGAGGACGACTTCAAGGAGTACTGGTTCAAAGGCAAAAGCACCATCGTCGCCCATCCGCAGGGTAGCCCGCGCGGCACCGACCTGCTCGGCGCCTTCTATCTCAAACCCAACTGGCCAGGCCGGGCGCGCCACGTCGCCAATGCGGGGTTCATGGTGGCGCCCCAGTGCCGCAACAGGGGGCTGGGCTGGCTCTTGGGGGCCGTGATGTTACAGTATGCGACGGAACTTGGGTATCGGAGCGTGATCTTCAACTTGGTCTTTGCGGAGAACCAAGTGGCTCGGCGCCTGTGGCGGAAGCTCGGGTTTTCCGAGCTTGCAGTTCTCCCCGGTGCGGTGCTCAAGAATGATCGGACCTACCAGGACGCGATCATCATGTGGAAGTCCTTGCTCCCATGAAAGTAGTGCTGGACATCGAAACAGTCCAAGCTCCCAAAGAGCATTGGGCTCAGTTAGTTGGAGTTTCTCTCAAGGACCCGAAAGACCTTCACGAAGCTAGTGACGCGGAGCAACAGGACAAGGACTACGAGCGGTCCTCTTTCGACGGGACCTTCAGCCGCATCGTCTGTATTGGCATGATCGCCTTTTCGGACGACATGGCGCCGCACCAAGCGGTCGCTTGGTACGGTGTTCGCGAGAAGGAGCTGCTCCAGCAATTCTGGGACTGGATCGGCAAGCACCGACCGAATCTTTTCATCACCCACAACGGACTCGGCTTCGACCTGCCTTTCCTCAAGAAACGGTCCATCATCCACCAGGTCAAGCCGACCGTGGAGATCAACCTGGCCAAGTACCGCACGGAGCCGGTCTTCGATACGCTAGCCGTCTGGTCCAACTGGGAGACGAGAGGGTGGATCAAGCTGAATGTGCTGGCGCGCGCGCTGGGGGTGGAGACCAAGTCCGGATCGGGGAAACAGGTGGCGGAGATGTGGGCTGCCGGATTGGGGAAGGAGATCGCCGACTACTGCCTCCAAGACTGCTATGTAACCTACGCCTGTTACTCGAAGATGATATTCAAAGAGCCGTTGCCAGCGCGGGATGTCTTGGCCAGGAAGGATCTGATCGAAGTCGCGGGATGATCAGCTGTGGAGTGTGGGATAGACCTGCATGAAGGGATGGACTTCGTAGCGGGCGAAGACGCCCTGGGTGACGTAGGGATCGGCTGCCGCGAACGCATTGGCTTCCTCCAGGGAGTCGGCTTTGATGACGATCAGGCTACCGGCGCCGTCGGTGAGCGGCCCGGCGAGGACCACTTTGCCGGCCTTGTTCAGCGGGTCAATCCGCTCAAGGTGGGCCTGGCGGTGCAGCTTGCGCTTAGCCTGGCCGTCCGGGCTGTCATACCCGATGATGACGAAGATCACCCTTCGTCCTCGGTGAGGGTTTCGATCGGCTGGCGTCCCGCGTACCCGTCTTCGATTTCGTGCCAGTAGCGGATTTCCGGCTCGCCCAGCTTCCAGCAGAGGTAGACGACCCGGTTGTCGTACTGGTAAGGAAAGTCACAGAGCCCGATGTCGAGGTCCTTGACCAGGACCCCCATTTCCTGGATGGCCTCGACGCTGTCGCTGATCCGCTCGAGGGCCCGGATGTAGCGGGGGCCGACCACGCTCCCCCCGTTAGCCTGGGCGTTCGCGCTGGCGCGCTTGATTTCCCCATGGCTACGGACCAGGACCTCCTTTTCCGACTTGACGGCCAGCAACTGCTCCTCAAGCTGGGGGAGGAGCGATTTGGCTTCAGCCAGGCTAAAGGTCCGTTCTTCCATGGGGCGCTTTATGATAGCAAGGGGCGGAGAGGCGCGTCAAACAAGCGGTGGGGACTTGGGGCTTCCAGGGCCTCTGACCTTAAATTTTCTTGGTAGTTGACATTGGGCTTCTCTGCAGTTATACTGATATTCGAGATCGGGCTTTCAAAGCCGACCACCCCTGTGATTCTTTCCCCAGACTAGTTCTCAATGAAACCAGAGCGGTTCACCCATTAGAGAGTTTAGTTGCCGAGTAAAGACATCAGGCTGGTTCTCCGTAATCCGGTTCACATTAGGAGGTAAGGGAGTGTATGTCCCAAGTGACGACAACTAAAGAAGCTGTCATGTATCTGACTCAGCTCAAACAGCGAAACATCAACGAACTGAACGAGATTGCCAGGGAGCTGAAGATCGAGGGAGCGGCGAACCTGCGCAAGCAGGAGCTGATCTTCGCCATTCTCCAGGCCCAGACCGAAAAGAACGGGGTCATCTACGGGGAAGGTGTGCTGGAGACGCTCCCGGACGGCTTCGGGTTTCTTCGGGCTCCCGACTCCAACTACCTTCCCGGACCGGACGACATCTACATCTCCCCATCCCAGATCCGGCGCTTCAATCTGAGAACCGGCGATATCGTGTCCGGCCAGATCCGCCCGCCCAAGGAGAGCGAACGGTACTTCGCCCTGCTCAAGGTCGAGAAGATCAATTACGAGGACCCCGAAGTCGCACGCGACAAGATCCTGTTCGACAACCTGACCCCGCTCTATCCGGAGGAGCGGATCAATCTGGAGTACGATCCGAACGAGTACTGCACCCGCGTCATGGAACTCATCACCCCGATCGGCAAGGGCCAGCGCGGACTGATCGTGGCGGCTCCCAGGACCGGCAAGACCATGATGCTGCAGGCGATCGCCCGGGGGATCCTCAAGAACCACCCCGAGATCGTCCTGATCGTCCTGCTGATCGACGAGCGGCCCGAAGAGGTCACCGACTGGCAGCGCCAGGTCAAGGCCGAGGTCATCAGCTCCACCTTCGACGAGCCGGCCCAGCGCCACGCCCAGGTGGCCGAAATGGTCATCGAGAAGGCGAAGCGACTGGTCGAACACAAACGCGATGTGGTGATCCTGCTCGACAGCCTCACGCGGCTGGCCCGGGCCTACAACACGATTGCCCCGCCCAGCGGCAAGGTCCTCTCCGGCGGCTTGGACTCCAACGCGCTGCAACGCCCCAAGCGGTTCTTCGGCGCGGCCCGGAACATCGAGGACGGCGGCAGCCTGACGATCATGGCTACGGCCATCGTGGACACCGGCAGCCGCATGGACGACGTGATCTTCGAGGAGTTCAAGGGGACCGGGAACATGGAAGTCCATCTGGATCGGCGCCTGGCCGACAAGCGGATCTTCCCGGCGATCGAGATAGCGGCCTCGGGCACCCGCAAGGAAGAGCTGCTGGTGGACCGCGAGCGGCTGAATAAAATGTGGATCCTCCGCAAGGTCCTGAGCCCGTTGGGGTCCGTGGAGGCCATGGAATTTTTGATAGACAAAATGGGGGGCACCAAGACGAACAAGGATTTCTTGGACTCCATGAATCGCTGAGGGAGGAGCGCGAGTATCATGAAAGCCGGGATTCATCCGGAGTACCGGGAGGCGATGGTCAGTTGCGCGTGCGGGTTCAAGTTCAAGACCCGCTCGACGGTGGGGGACATCAAGGTGGACATCTGTTCCAACTGCCACCCCTTCTTTACGGGCACGCAGAAGATCGTGGACTCCGAAGGACGTGTGGAGCGCTTCAGGAAGAAGTACGTGCGCAAGAAGACCGCCTGATTTCCTAAGCGGTTCTAGAAGGACTCCCGGCAACGCCTGCCTCCCATGGGGCAGGTGTTGTTGTTTTTTGAGGGGGATGCGAGAGTCATGACCGCCGTCAAAGAGTCACTCCTGCTGACCAAGCTGGAGGCCGCCGCGCAGCGGGTGGAGGAGATCGACCGCCAGCTGTCGGATGCCGCGGTCTTGTCGCAGCCGGCCTTGATCCAGAAGCTCAATAAGGAGCGCAGGGAGCTGGTTGCCCAGGCGGGGCTCTACCAGGAATTCTGCGCCCTGCTCAAGCACGTCGTCGAGGCCGAGGAGATGCTGCGCGATCCGCGCGGTGAGCCCGGCGTAAAGGACCTGGCTCGCGAAGAGCTCAAGGAACTGGAGGCCAAGCGGCTCGAGCTGGAAGCGCGAGCCCGTGAGTTGTTGATCCCGAAGGACCCCCGGGACGAGAAGAACACCTTTCTCGAGATCCGAGCCGGCACCGGCGGGGACGAGGCCGCGCTCTTCGCCGCTGTACTTGTTCGCATGTACACGCGCTACGCGGAACGGCGTCGCTTCCGGATTGAGATAGTGGACTCCAGCATCACCGAGATCGGCGGCGTGAAGGAAGCTGTCCTCCTGATCGAGGGGAAAGGGGCCTACAGCCGGCTCAAGCACGAGAGCGGCGTGCACCGGGTCCAACGGGTGCCGGCGACGGAAGCCAGCGGGCGGATCCACACCTCCACGGTCACGGTGGCGGTCATGCCGGAAGCGGAGGAAGTGGAAGTCCAGATCGATCCCAAGGACATGAAGATCGACACGTTCTGCTCCTCTGGGGCGGGCGGGCAGAGCGTCAACACGACCTATTCGGCCGTCCGGATCACGCACATCCCCACGGGGATCGTCGTGACGTGCCAGGACGAGCGGTCGCAGCTCAAGAACCGCAACAAGGCGATGCGCAATCTCCGGACCCACATCATGGAAATGGAGCGGGAAAAGCAGGATAACGAGATCGCCCAGCAGCGGCGGTCCCAGGTGGGGACCGGCGACCGGAGCGAGAAGATTCGCACCTACAATTTCCCGCAGAACCGGGTGACCGACCACCGCATCGGCCTGACCTTGCACCGGTTGGATCAGGTCCTGGACGGCGATCTGGACGAAATCGTGGACGCGCTGATCGCCGCGAACAGAACTCTGGAGTCGGTGGAGAAATGAAGGCGAGCGCACCCCCGACAACTCTGTCCGTCGGCGCCTTGCGCCGGCAGGCGTGGGAGGCGTTGAAGGCAGCCAACATCGCCGATCCGGTCCGGGAGGCTGACTGGCTGCTCGCGTCAGCCTTGGGGCTCCCACTCCCGAAGCTGCTCTTCGAGGGAGACCGGGCAGTCACCCCTTTGCAGGCCGAGCAGGCCTGGACCTTCATCAGGCGACGCGCCGCCCGCGAGCCACTTCAATACCTATTGGCCACACAGGAGTTCTGCGGCCTGGAGCTGGCGGTGACGCCGGACGTGTTGGTCCCGCGACCGGAGACCGAACTTCTCGTCGAGGCCACCCTCCAGGCCGTCCTGGACATCGGAAGGCCGCGCGTGCTCGATGTGGGAACCGGGTCAGGGTGCATCGCCGTGTCGCTGGCGCGGTCGCGCTCCGACGCGACGGTGTACGCGCTGGACATTTCGGCTCCCGCGCTGGTTGTCGCGCAGGCCAATGCGATTCGTCACGGAGTGTGCGATCGCATCAAGTTCGTCCAAGGCGATCTGTTGACGGCGTTTTCGGTTTCGCCTGACGGTGTCTTCGACGTCATCGTCTCCAATCCGCCGTATATCCCGACGCGTGCGCTTGACTCGCTGCAGCCGGAAGTCGCGTGGTATGAGCCGCGCGTGGCGCTGGCAGCCGGAACGGACGGGCTGGACTATCACCGCCGGCTCCTGAACGGCGCACCGGAGTTGCTGAAGGAGGGCGGGCATCTGATACTGGAACTTGGGGACGGCCAGGCTGATTCGGTGGTGCGCCTGACGCAACAGACTGGCGCGTTCCTCTCGCTTGAGTGCCGGAAGGATACGGCCGGCATCGAACGAGTGCTTTTCGCGCGGGTGGGTGCGGGAGGGGCGCCTCGGGTGCCCGTTGCTCCCCCAAATGCAACGGGCGATGGGCTCCCTCCCGCTATAAAGGGGACGTGATGGACTGCATGGTCATCTCGGGCGGCCGGCGTCTCACGGGCGAGGTCCGAATCAGCGGGGCCAAGAACGCCGCGCTGCCGATCCTGGCCTCCACCCTGTTGAGCAAGGGGACCTGCGCCCTGGTCAACGTGCCGGACGTGAGGGACGTCCAGACCATGTCGAAGGTCCTCACCCACTTGGGTGCGGGCATCGAGGTCCATGGTGATCGCTACACTGTCACGCTGGCTGGAGTTGCCTCGTGCCAGGCTCCGTACGAACTGGTCAAGACCATGCGTGCGTCGATCCTGGTGCTCGGCCCGCTGCTGGCTCGATTGGGCGAAGCGATTGTGGCGCTGCCCGGAGGCTGCGCCATCGGCTCCAGGCCCATCAACCTGCATCTCGCCGCGCTGGAGAAGATGGGGGCCGAGATCCGTATCGAGCACGGCAACGTGCATGCGTGTGTCCGTGGGCGGCTCAAGGGCGCCCGGATCTACTTCGACATCCCGACTGTCACCGGCACCGAGAATGTTATGATGGCGGCCTGCTTGGCGGAGGGGGCGACGATCCTGGAGAACGCCGCCCGCGAGCCGGAGATCTGTGACCTGGCTAGTTTCCTGAACAAGCGGGGCGCGCGGATCTCAGGAGCAGGGACGGATGTCATCACGATCGACGGCGTGCCGGAACTACGCGGGGCCGACCATGAGATCGTCCCGGACCGTGTCGAGACGGGCACGTATCTGATCGCAGGGGCCATCACGGGCGGCGAAGTGCGCGTGGTCCGGTGCCGGCCCGACCACTGCGACGCCCTGCTCGCCAAGCTCCAGGAGGCCGGGGTGGCGCTAAAAGTAGAAAAGGAGGCGATCCAGGTGCGAGCCAACGGGCAGCTCAGGGCGGTGGATGTAAAGACCTTACCCTATCCGGGCTTTCCGACCGACATGCAGGCGCAGATGATGGCGCTGATGGCGCTTGCCCGCGGCAGTAGCGTGATCACCGAGACGGTGTTCGAGAGCCGGTTCCTCCACGTGCTGGAGCTGCAGCGCATGGGGGCGGACATCCGGATCGAAGGCCATCACGCCGTCGTCACCGGCGTCGAGCGCCTGAGCGGTGCGCCGGTCATGGCGTCCGACCTGAGGGCCAGCGCCTGTCTCATCCTCGCCGGCTTGGCGGCCGAAGGCGAGACTCGCGTGTCCCGTGTCTATCACCTGGAGCGCGGCTACGAGCGCCTCGACGCCAAGCTTGCCGGTCTGGGAGCGCAGGTCCGTCGCGAGGCGGAGCGGGTATGAAGGTCCCCCTCACCATCGCACTCTCCAAGGGCAAGCTGCTGGAGCCCGCGATCGACCTCTTCAAACGCGTGGGCTTGGCGCCCAAGGATATTTCGCCCGAGAGCCGCCGGCTGATCTTCGATCATCCGGCCAGCGGGACTACGCTCATGATCGTCAGGCCCAGCGACGTCCCCATCTACGTGGAATACGGGGCCGTGGATGCGGGGATCGTCGGCGCGGATGTCCTGATGGAACAGGCGGCGGACGTCTACGAGCCGCTCGATCTGGGGTTCGGATTCTGCCGCCTCGCGGTAGCGGCTCCTAAATCAGCTATTCAGCACCGGAACGGACGGCATGCCACAAAATTGCGGGTGGCGACCAAGTACCCGAACATGACTGAGCGGTACTTCACGCAGAAAGGGATTCCCATCGAGATCATCAAGCTGTACGGATCGGTGGAACTCGCCCCGCTGGTGGGATTGGCGGATCGCATCGTGGACCTTGTCTCGACCGGGAAGACCCTGCGCGCGCACAATCTGGTCGAGACGGATGTGATTGCGGAATCCACGGCCCGACTCATCATCAATCGAGCCAGCCTCAAGTTGAAGTACCGCCGGATGAACGGCTTGATCGAGGCGCTGCGTGCCGTGCTTCAGGGAGGACGCTCATGAGGGTCATTGCGACGACGGATCGGACGTACAAGGCGGCCGTCAAAAAGATCGTCTCGCGATCCAACCTGGGTGGCGGCAAGGTCGAAGCCGCGGTGAAGACGATCCTCAAGGCCGTGGAGCGGGGCGGGGACGCCGCGGTGAGCCGCTATACCCGCCGGTTCGACAAAGTCTCGTTGAAGCCGGGCCAGTTCCGGGTGAGCCCGGACGAGATCAAGGAGGCCTACTATAAGATCCGCAAAGAGGAAGGCGACGCGTTGCGGTACGCGGCCCACCGCATCACGGTCTTCCACGATAAGGAAAAGCCGCGCGTGCAGACCTGGATGTGGCAGGACGGCACCATCACGCTCGGACAGACGATCCTGCCG